>JAKSSE010000024.1 GCA_024403255.1 Lachnospiraceae bacterium | reverse complement strand
GCACTGTGAATAGCATATTTCAAACATCATTTTTCTACATTCAGATATATTTCATTTCTCTGATGATACTTATCTGTAATAACTTCATCCATGTTATACTTTGTAACAGCAATAGGATCAAGTTTCTTATAAGGGACCTCGTTTTTCCCGTCATTTAAGGTTTCCTTCAGCTCAAGTGGAACATCGTTAGCCATATCTACAGCCATGATTGCAGCCTCTTTGGCAAGGTTTTCTACCGGCTTATAAACAGTCATATACTGCGTTCCTTCAACAATTCTTTGACACGCTTCAAGATCCGCATCCTGCCCTACAACGCACACTTTTCCAGCAAGTCTGTGTTCTAGCAGGGATTTAATCGCATGAGCCGCCAGATTATCATTACCGCACATTATTGCATCCGGCACTTTCCCTTTTGACAAATACTTATCAGTAGTTATAAAACCATTTTCTGCTACCCAGTTATCCGAATATACAGCTTCATCTATAACTATATCAGTGGTATTTATAACTTTCTCAAATCCTTCCTGTACCATCTGAACATTATAGTCCGTAGGAGAGCCTTTTATCTGAATGATTGTACCCTCTTTTCCTATCTGACCAACGATGGATTTAGCCATAAGCTCTCCAACTTTCTCATTGTCAATTGAAATGTAAAGATCCACATTAGCATTTCTAACAAGTCTGTCATATGCTATTACTTTTATTCCCTCTTTTTTTGCTTTAGATAAAACATCCACAAGAGCCTCATCATCAATGGCTATCACCACAATAACATCCACTTTCTTATCGATAAAATACTCAAGCTGCTTTATCTGTTCTTCAACAACACCATTTGCATTCTGAACATTTACTTCAGCACCAAGTTCCTGTGCTTTTGCAACAAACAAATCTCTTTCTTTTGTCCATCTCTCAATAACAAGAGAATCTATGGAAAGTCCAATTTGCACGCCCTGATCGTCCGCTTCAGATTCAACCGGCAGAAGACTATCAGACGAAGAACAACCCACTCCTACAAAAAGAAAGCAAACTGCCAATAACCCTATAATTATTTTTTTCACGAATTTATAATCCACTACCCGCTCTCTCCTTGTATTCAGTAGGTGTCATTCCTGTAGACTTTTTAAATATACGACTGAAATAATTAGGATCTGAATATCCGCATTCACTACAGATCTCTTTGATACTCTTTTCTGGATCCTTAAGCATATCTTTTGCTTTATCTATTCTTCTTCTCGTAAGATATTCTACAAAACCCTCGCCCGTCTCATCTTTAAAGAGCTTGCTAAAATAGTAAGAACTAATATTAAGTTCTTCGGATATTTCGCCTAGAGAAATATCTCTGCTAAAGTTATCATCAATATATTCGTATGCCTTTTTGATAAGATAATGAGTATGATCTGTGCTTCCTGTGGACATATTGCTTACAGCATTTTTCATCTTGTCCATATACCACAGTTTCAAAGAATCAAGATCTGCTATATTCATTAGTTTAGGCAGATAATCCTTTCTACTTTCAAAAGTATATCTATGGCCTCCACTTCTATACATATCAGATTCAGCTCTAAGTACAAATTCCAGAGCCTTTAATTTAACACTCATAAAATCATCGGAGTACTTCTCAATCATCCAGTCAAAAAATTCTCCTGATTTAAAAAGACATCCGTCTACATCCTTATCCGACAGCTTTTCAAAAATATCATTTTCAATATCCGCTGGATAGCTTTCTTCATAAGATACAGCAATAGGCAAATCATCAACGTGTGCAACACTTCCGTTTGTTGCATATAAAGCTTTTATCGCTTCCTCAAAAGACTCTCTGCAGTTTTTTATTTTCTTTACGCCACCCATTCCCATACGGTAATAAATATCAGTAGCGCTCTTCATTTCTCTTACGGCAGTCCTGGCCTGTTCGATAATTTCACTTCTCTCGTTGTACTCCATTAAAGAAGCTGTTTTCGGTATAAATACTGGGATTTTATTTGCACTAATATTTCCAACTATAGCCCCTGGGAAGGAATCTTTTATTATCTCCCTTACCTTAGGGAAATATGCAGTCTGAGCTTTTACCGAACTGCCTACAGCATTTGTCATATAATTTCCTTTTTGGGTGTCTCCAAAAACGACTGCTATCATATATCCATAATCAGCGTCTATTCCCAAAAGATTCATATAGTTTTCTATATCTTCATCAAACGGCTCATCAAAAACTATATTTGCAACAAATCCGTTTTCTATAATAGGAAGTACCGTCTCCAGCCTTTCTTTTGTCTGTAAATCCTGTCTGCGTCTTTCTCGTTGAATTTCAAAATCACTTATAGCCTGATCAACAACCTTCATAATAGTTTTTTGATTAAAAGGCTTATTTAAGTAGTCAAGGACGCCAAGGTTTATAGCTTCCTTAGCATAATCAAATTTATCATAAGCAGTCAGCACTACAAATTTTGTTTTTGGCAAAAAGGTTCTTATTTCTTTCATGGCTTCAATACCATTTATTCCCGGCATTTGAATATCCATGAATATAAGGTCTGGTCTGAATCTTTCCGCAGTCTCAATAGCCGCCCTTCCTGTTTTGGCGGTTTCTATTTCAAACTGATCAGAATAATTTTTTTCAATGATATAGGAAAGAGAATTGATAACTATTCCTTCATCATCAGCAAGCAGGATTCTATACATGCTTTCGTCCTCGTTTACACCCTTGTTGGAATTTTTATAACGAATTCCGTTCCCTTATTTTCACCTTCACTGTAAATATCCATTACATTTTCTGAGCCAGTAAATATTCGAAGTCTTTCTATAACATTACCAAGCCCGATTCCATTAGACCCAGAATTAGTTGAAGAAGTTTCCCCAACTCCCTCGCCAGAAAGAATCTTTGATATTTTTTCTTCGCTCATTCCAATGCCATTATCTTTTATGGAAATATAAACCATATTGCCCTCTTTATAAGCTCTTAAATCAATATGGCCCTCCCAGTCAATTTCACGAATTCCGTAATTTACAGCATTCTCTATTATAGGCTGTAAGATCATACTAGGCACAGTTACAGAAAGAATATCTTCATCAACCTCTTTCGAAAAATGAATCTCTCCTGTAAAACGAACATTCAATATATATACATATCTGTCAACCATCAGAATTTCTTCACCAACAGTTGCATTGTTATTTATTTTCTTAATGTTGTATCTGAAAAAGTCAGCCATGTTCTGAATGAATTCAGTGGTCTTATCCGCCCCTTCCATCATTGCAAGCTGAGAGCCGGCATTTAATGTATTAAAAAGAAAATGTGGATTAATCTGTGCCTGAAGAGATCTTAGCTGAACCTCCTTCATTCGATTTTCCATAACAAGCTCATGCTCTTTATGTTCTCTTTCTCTTAGCATGCTCTCTCGTATTTCTGAGATATACTGCTTTATGCTTCTGACCATCTGCATAAAGGTCTTCGATACAACACCAATCTCATCTTCTGATTCATACTCTTTTATATCTACATCGAAATTTCCATTAGCAACTTCGTCTGCTGCTTGAGAAAGTTCCGTAAGCGGTTTTATCATGTTTCCTGTTACAAACGTAACTACAACAATATTAACCAGTCCTATAAATACAAGTATAATCATTGCAGCTATTTCCAGCTGCTTAAGCGACGTAAGTAAAGCACCATATCTTACGGTATTTGTTCTAAACTTATCACTGTTTAACGAGTATATACAGTTTTGAATATCCTGAAACAATACCTCAGAGCGCTCGTAGGACTCCTTATATTTTACAATGTTACGTCCTCTTTTTGCCGTAATAGCATTCTCTGTCAGAGAAAGATAACATTCTGACTGATGAACAATATTTTCCTGCATTGCTCGAGTTTTATTATCTACTCCATTTGAATCCAGTTTTTCCAAAAGATTCCTGTAATCCTGCTCATAGCCATAATAATCATTAAGCGCAACCGTTGATTTATTTTCAAGATACGTTCTTGTAGCCCCCTGAAGGAGGGACAAATTTTCTGATAAATCATTTAGAGTAACATTTGTTACATATATCTGATTAACTCTTTTCATCATTTCATTTGTGCTTAAATACATAAACACATTGGTAGCAATAATGAAAATAATCGGAATCATAAAAGATATAAGTATCTTATTTTTTACCGACGTATTATTCCATTTTGTGCGAACTATTCCTTTTCTCATAGCTCGCCCCCGTCATCTGCTTTTTGGGACCCAATTAAGTCCTTTGCTTTTTCTTTGTTTATTATCTCCATATCTACAGGAACAAAAGAGTTGGTATACCCCATAGAGTTATATTCCTCTATCGCCTTTACTGCAGACTTTCCCATTTCTTCAGTATCAATCGAAATAGTCGAATAAATAATCCCCTTATCAATAGCCTCTAAAATCTCTTCATTTGCAAAACATCCAACCACCTGGCATTCACCTACGCAGTTGTAGTCTACGATGGACTGATATACACACTGAGTGTATATACCTTCAAGGCATAAAACAATATCCGGAATATCCGTGTCATATCCAAACAGCTTACGTATATCTTCCTCTACCGAGAAAGTATCATCCGCATCAATTCTTACAATTTGTGTAGCCGGAAGCGATTCATCCGGGAAATTTTCAGAAATATAGTCCTCAATAGCCAGTGTGATAAGTGCCGTTGCCCCTTCTTCCATATCTGAACTTGCAAGAATCAATATATCCGTCTTCCCCAGTTCGTCCTTATTAACCATCTTGGAAATCTCAGATGCATACATCTGACCAAGTTCATAATTACTAATTCCAACAAAGCACTGCCTTTGCGACATATCAATATCATTGTTAAGAACGCTTACCGCAATACCTTTTTGTACAGCTGCATCTATCAGCCCAACCGCTTCATCTGTAGGTGCACCTGCATACATAATTCCATCTACAGATGAATTTATTGCTATTCTTAAAAGGTCCTCATTAGAGTAATTTAAATTAAGAGATTTCCTTATATCCTCAAGAAAAATCCCATCTACTGCAGCCTGTTCGCTGGCATATTTATACACCTGATCCCAGAATTCATTATCCTTATCATCAACTATATACATATAGTGGCTCTTATATGGCGACTCCACTTCCATTTCAGGCTCATTCATATTTCGCAGAAAAAGCCCAATAGTAACCTCAGTAATAATCATCACTACTATTATTACTGCCATACCTATCACCATATAGTTATAGGATTTTTCTGCTGTTTTATTATTACGTCTTTTCTCGCCCATACTTTTTATATAGTATCACATTGTTATTAAAGAGTACAAAAAAAGTGGCAGCCGAAGCTGCCACTTGATAATTTATGTTTTACTGTCCGTAATAAGCGTTCGGACCATGCTTACGCATGAAGTGCTTATCGCGAATGCAGTCTGGCGCAGGATCAACCTTAGGATTTACCTGCTCGGTAAGAAGCGCCATCTTTGCAACTTCTTCAAGAACTACTGCATTATATACTGCCTTGTCTGCATCCTTGCCCCAGGTGAATGGGCCATGATTTTTGCAAATAACTCCTGGAATATAGTCTACATTGATACCTCTTTCCTCAAAAGTCTCAATGATAACTTTTCCAGTATTCACTTCATATGCTGCCTCAATCTCTTCAGGAGTAAGGTTTCTTGTGCAAGGGATTGGTCCGCAGTAATAATCTGCGTGAGTTGTTCCGTAAAGAGGAATATCACGTCCTGCCTGAGCCCATGCTACAGCATGAGTTGAATGAGTGTGAACTACACCACCGATTGATGGATATTTCTTGTAAAGTTCAACGTGAGTTGCGGTATCTGAAGAAGGCTTATATTTTCCTTCAACAACATTTCCTTCAAGATCAACAAGAACCATATCATCTGGTGTAAGATCATCATACTCAACACCTGATGGCTTTATTGCAAAAATGCCTGACTCTCTATCGATACCACTAACATTTCCCCAAGTGTAGGTTATAAGGCCACGTTTTGGAAGCTCCATGTTAGCTTCGTATACCTGTTTTTTTAATGCTTCTAACATATTTTCTCCTTAGAAATTTTCTACTGCTGCTGCCTCTGCTGCAAGAGTACGCTTATAATCCTCAATGTACTCGTCATAGCCCTTAACCATTTCTGGATTAGGATCCATGGTAGATACTTCAAGTCCTGCAAATACATGATTATCAAGATAATCCTGCATTGATTCTGACTGATTATCACGAATCATAAAGTTTGCAAGAACTGCCATACCCCATGCACCACCTTCTCCTGCAGTACTCATTACTGAAATTGGAGAGTTAAGTGCTGCTGCAAGTACGCTCTGTCCAACACCCTTAGTCTTAAATAATCCACCATGACCTGTAATACTCTTAATCTGGATTTTCTCTTCTTTAAGAAGAAGGTCATTACCAATCTTAAGAACTGCAAGTGAACCATAAAGGTTTGAACGCATGAAGTTTGAAAGGCTGAATTTAGCATCAGGCTTTCTAACAAAGAGTGGACGACCTTCATTGATACCAACAACTGGCTCACCGCCAAAGTAGTTATATGAAAGCACTCCGCCACAGTTTGCATCCTCTTCAAGAGCCTTGTTATAAAGCTTGCCATAGAGGTCATTCATATCAATATCCATTCCAAAAAGTTCTGAGAACTCTTTGAAAATATTAATCCATGCATTAAGGTCTGAGGTACAGTTATTGCAGTGTACCATTGCAACTGGATCACCCATTGGAGTGGTAACCATATCGATTTCTTCATATGGCTTAGAAAGCTCTTTTTCAAGAACGATCATTGAGAACACTGAAGTACCAGCCGAAACATTACCTGTTCCAATTGAAACAGCATTGGTCGCAATCATTCCAGTACCAGCATCTCCCTCTGGAGGGGCCATAGGAATACCGCACTGAAGGGTTCCAGTAGGATCAAGGAGCTTTGCTCCCTCAGCAGTAAGCTTACCTGCATCCTCACCAGCACAAAGAACCTTTGGCATAAGATCTTCAACTTTGGTAGTAATACCTTTTTCTGCAGTCATCTTGTTGAAGGTCTCAAGCATCTTTGCATCGTACTGCTTGGTAGATGAATTAATTGGGAACATACCTGAAGCATCACCATTTCCAAGTACCTTCTCGCCAGAAAGCATCCAATGTACATATCCTGCTAAAGTAGTAAAGAATGAAACAGATGGGATGTGCTCCTCTTTATTAAGAATAGCCTGATAGTAATGTGAAATACTCCAACGCTGTGGCATATTGAAATTAAGAGCTTCAGAAAGTTCTTTAGCAGCTTCGCCAGTGATGGTATTTCTCCAAGTACGGAAAGGAACTAAAAGTTCATCTTTCTCATCAAATGCAAGGTAACCATGCATCATAGCAGAAAAACCAAGAGCACCAACAGTAGTAAGCTCCTCGTCATACTTTTCTTTAACGTCCTTCGCAAGATTAGCATAGCAATCCTGAAGGCCTGTCCAAATATCGTCAAGAGAATATGTCCATACTCCATTTTCGAGACGGTTCTCCCAACCATGATCACCCTGTGCAATTACATTATTATCTTCATCTACAAGTACAGCTTTAATTCTAGTTGAGCCGAACTCGATACCGAGTGCTGTCTTTCCAGCAGCAATTTTTGCTTTATTATCCATATCTTCTCCTGAAAAAATACCCCGGGCATAGTCCGGGGTATAAGCTATTTTAAATTACTCACCAAATACTGCGATGTAATCCTTCTGGAACTTCTCAATACCCTGAGTAGTAAGAGGATGCTTGGTCATGGTCTCAATTACGCCATAAGGAATGGTTGCAATGTGAGCACCAGCAAGTGCGCAGTCATGTACGTGAACTGGGTTACGAACTGAAGCTGCGATAATCTCAGTAGTGTATCCATAGTTATCAAAAATCTGAACGATATCCTGGATAAGCTCAATACCTGGCATGTTGATATCATCAAGTCTGCCAAGGAATGGTGATACATAAGTTGCACCAGCCTCAGCTGCAAGAAGTGCCTGGTTAGCTGAGAAAATAAGAGTTACGTTTGTCTTAATTCCTTCTGAAGAAAGAACTTTACAAGCCTTAAGACCTTCTACAGTCATAGGAATCTTAACTACCATATTTGGATGAAGCTTTGCAATCTCACGACCTTCTGCGATCATTCCTGCTGCATCAACAGTAGTAGCCTTAACCTCACCAGAAATAGGACCATCAACGATTGAAGCGATTTCCTTAAGGATTTCTTCCTGTGGTCTTCCGTCTTCCTTTGCGATAAGTGAAGGGTTTGTAGTAACACCCTTGATTACACCCATCTCATTTGCTTTTCTGATGTCCTCAATGTTTGCTGTGTCGATAAAAATTTTCATAACTTTTTCTCCTTTTTCTTATTTGTAAAGTACGCTACCAAGCGCTAAGTCTCTCTTGAAATCACGAATGGTTGTATTCTTATCAATAAATACAGCCTCGATACCCATTGCAGCTGCCCAATCTCCCATCTGCTCAGCAGTAAGATCATAGGAAAATGCAGTGTGATGTGCACCACCAGCCAAAAGCCAAGCCTCTGTACCAGTATAGAAGTCAGGCTGTGGAGTCCAGAAGTTAATAGCAGTAGGAAGCTTTGGAAGAGGCTTTTCAACCTTCTTGCAATCTACATCCTGGATGATTAAGCGGAAACGATTTCCAAGGTCGATAAGTGAAGTTGCAATACCCTTGCCTTCCTTTGACTGGAATACAAGACGAGCTGGATCTTCACGATCTCCCATTGAAAGCGGCTGGCACTTAATCTGAATAGGACCTTCTGCGATAGTTGGGCAAATCTCAAGCATGTGAGCCTGAATAATTCCTTCCTTGCCCTTTACCATGTTATAGGTGTAATCCTCAAGCATTGAGGTTCCCTTTGCATCCTTAACATTTCCGGTCATGATCTTCATGAGACGAACCATTGCAGCAACCTTCCAGTCACCCTCTGCTCCGAATCCATAACCTTTTTCCATAAGTCTCTGAATAGCAAGACCTGGAAGCTGCTTTAAAGCACCTAAATCGCCAAAGTGAGTAACTATTGCCTGGTAATTCTTCTCTTCGAGGAATCTCTCAAAACCAAGTTCAATCTGAGCCTGTACAGCAACATGCTTTTTGAACTCTTCTGGGTCTCTTCCCTCTAAACATATATCATACTTCTCATAGTACTCATCTACAAGTGCATTTGTATCAGAAACTGAAACTGCTGCAACTGCATCTGCAATTTCATTTACTGGATAAGCATCGATTTCCCAACCAAATTTAAGCTGTGCTTCAACCTTATCACCTTCGGTAACAGCAACATTACGCATGTTGTCTGCAACTCTCATAACACGGATATGACCACTCTCAACAATACCTACAGCGGTACGCATCCATGATGCAAGCTTATCCTGAACTTCAGCATCAGCCCAGTATCCAACGATAACCTTACGCTCAATACCCATACGAGAAAGGATGTGTGCATACTCACGATCGCCGTGTGCTGCCTGATTCTCATTCATGAAATCCATGTCCATGGTCTCGTAAGGAATCTCTCTATTGTACTGAGTGTGCATATGGCAGAGAGGCTTACGAAGCTGCTGATGACCAATAATCCAACTCTTTGCAGGTGAGAAGGTGTGCATCCAGGTGATAACACCAGCGCACTCTGGGTCATTATTTGCCTCATTGAAAGTCTTCACAATAACTTCATTGGTAATCATGGTTGGCTTCCATACTACTTCAAAAGGAAGCTTTCCAGATTTGTTTAATGCTTCTACAATTTCCTTTGAGTGTGCTGCAACATGAGCAAGGCACTCATCTCCGTAAAGATCCTGAGAACCAGTACAGAACCAGAATTTGTAATTAGGCTGTGCTTTCATAAAAAATCCTCCATTACTTAATTATAAAAGTCCCCGAATTTTCCTCCCAGTAATCCAGGGACAAGTTATAAAACAAATATAAAACTATCATATATATATGTCAATAATTTATTTTAGTTTTTTTTAAACTAATTTAACCTTTGTAAAACATCCACAAATCTAATAGTGAGTTTTTGTCAAAACTTCTAAAAATTATAAAGTGGCTTGACTATTTATTGACGTATACGTAAAATATCTTTAGAAAAACTTAAAATATTTTGATTGGAGAAGAGTATGCTTCACCTTAATTCCCTTGATGAAGGGCTTGAGATATTCAAAGCACTCGGATCCGAGGTGAGAGTCCAGATAATAAATATTCTTCTGGAGGAATCACAGATAAGTATGAATCAGCTTGCAAGCCGTCTTAATTTAAGTAACGGAGCATTGACAGGTCATATCAAAAAGCTTGAAGAAGCCGGACTTATTTCTACATCAAATGACGCAGAGAAAGGTCATGGCAACCAAAAGATTTGTTCTATACTGGTAGATAAAATTTTGGTAGAAATCGAAAAGCCTAAAGATTTTGATAATGTATATTCTACACAGGTTTCAGTAGGACATTATTCAAGATATGATGCCACTCCTACCTGCGGCCTTGCAAATTCAAAAAATGTAATTGGCGAGTTAGATGATGCAAGATACTTTGATCACCCAGATCGTTTTACAGCTGATATTCTATGGCTCACCAAAGGATTTGTTGAATACACCATCCCTAATTTAATACCAGCAGGTCAGCAGATAACACAAATATCTATATCAGCCGAGCTTTCATCAGAAGCCCCTGGCTATAATAATGACTGGCCATCAGACATAAGCTTTTATATCAACGACACTTATGTAGGAACCTGGACCTCTCCTGGCGATTTTGGAGATGTCAAAGGATTATGGACCCCAGACTGGTGGGAGCCTTATTGGAATCAGTATGGTTTATTAAAACTTTTAGTTGTAAATCAAAAAGGTACTTTTATAGACGGTCTTAAGATTTCTGAAGTTTCAACTGATGATCTTAAGCTCGATTCAAACAGTACAATTCGCTTCCGCCTTGCAGTTGATGAACACGCTAATCATGTTGGTGGGCTTTGCATTTATGGAAAGTCATTCGGAAACTACGAGCAGGATATTAAGGCTTCGTTATACTACAAGCCGCTTTAAAAAAAATTACTAATTTTTATTTTTCCTTCTTCTTTTTCTTTTCACTATAAAACCCCAGCTCTCATGCTGGGGTTTTATAATTACTCTTCTATTTCAACTGCTGCATATGTCTGTCCATCAGGGTCAGATAAATCTACAACTATTCGTCCGTCTTTTTCTCCAATGCGTGGAATTATTATATCTCCAAGAACTGCAGCTTTAACATATTCTACCCTTATATGTTTCGGCTCCATAAATCTATCAAGAGCATCTAGCGCCATTCCAATGTACTGACTATTGTTGACATGTTGATTCGTATCAATTGTACGCCAGTCAACTTTTCTTTCAGGGCATGACGTCATATTTTCCGGAAGGAAAATCTTTCTTGGCTCATGCTCCATCTCGATTCCTTCAATCATCTGGTATCTGCCAAAGGAATCCTCCGGAGCTGGCCTGACAGGTTTGCCTACATTTCCATCAAAGAAAAACCATATGGCATCAGCCCAGGCAATAAGTTCTTCGTTTTCATCCCACATACAGTTGTTTCTATACCCAAGAATGCCTTTAAAGTTATATGGTCCTGTGCCCAAAAAGATTTTTTCATCCAACTTGGGATATCGCTTTATATAAATATTCCAGGATGCCAAAAGCCAGGCTTTTTTATTCTCAGAAAGCACCTTTACCGAATGACCTAAATCTGCTGCATTAGCATACGCGCCATTTTGAAAATGGTCCACCAAAGGAACCACCCCCAAGTTGCCTTTCATATTTATATCACTATACCAAACCCTGTCTTCAACAAGGTACATATCTTTATTTATCATATCTTACAAAAGTGTCTCCAGCTGTTTTAGCACAGCATCCCATATACTTCCAGCCAGTGTAATATCAGCAATCTCTTTGACTTTATCGACTGCATCAGGTGCCGCAAAGCTTGTACCCGCTGCCTCTAAAAGTGTAATGTCATTATAATTATCTCCAAACGACCAACACTCTTCTCTTTTAATATTGAGCATATTCAAAAGCTTTGATAAAGACCCGCCTTTATCTGCATCGCTATGGATAAAATCAACCCAGTGTGCCCCTGCCGCCGTTACATTTGTGACGTCACTGAACATCTTTATCATTGGCTTTGCAGCTTCTCCTGCATCTCCTCTTACATAAACAGAGATTTTCAGATCATCAATCTCTCTTTCCAAAACATCTTCAAGCAGTTTAAATTTTAAGCCGTATCCATTGGTCAAAAGGTCTAAAATTTCCGGATCTTTCTTATCAACAATAGTACCTTCGCTCGTATTTATAGCATAAAATACGTCATCTAAAGTTCGAAGATACTTGATGATGTCGCAAGTGGTTTTCCAGTCTATTGATAATTTAAGCAGTTCCTTATTGCCATACTCCATGATTCTGGCACCATTATTCGAAATGCAGTAAATATCGCTTACGACAGGATCCATTACAGTCCTTATTGTGTCAAATTCTCTGCCACTTGCAGCCGCAAAAATAATTCCTTTAGCCTTAAGCGCTCTTATTACGTCATATAGTTTTGGATTGATATCCTTAGTTCCTTCTGGGAGAAGGGTTCCGTCTAAATCTGATGCTATTAATTTAACCATGGGGACTATTATACACTTTCATTACAAATTTCACACTACAAGATTCTTGTGACAGGTGAAATAAATAATCTGGTATTCCTCGCCAATCTTTTTCAAAAAATCCTTCGCTCCATCCGTCTTATCATCATCTAAATTCACAAAAGGATCATCCATAATAATGAACGGCTTTTCACCCTTATACATCGCATCAATCAAAGCCAGTCTTGTGCAAAGTCCCATCATATCTCGAAGACCACTACTGAAAAATCTCGCTTCCCTTTGTGCTCCTGCCTCATCAATTGTAAGATTTGAATTTACATCAAAATGAAAACTAAGATTATCACTGTATATCATGTCTGAGTATTTCTTAAAAGCCGCATTCATTGGCTCAAGATATTCCGCAGTGAAATTTTCTTTCGCTTTAGTCAAAAAGCTTTGAGCAAGCTCCAGATACTTCGCTTTCTCTTTTGTTTCCTCTAAAATTTCTTTTTGTTCTTTCAGACTTTCCTCTGCGTCAAGAATGATATTAAAGTCTTCCTCTACACTCTCTAATCTTTTAGCAATCTCGTTATTTTCGGTCGCAATATTTACAAGACCCCGCTCTAAATCATCGATATCATTTTCGACTTCATCAAGGCTTCTTAACGATGCCATTTTTTCCCTTATGGAATTTAGTTTTTCAACATCGTTTTCGGTCTCAAAATTTTGTTTTTCCAATAGCGCTGCATCTGCTTCAGCCTTACAGCTATTATATTTTGAGAGCCATGCGAAAATCGTATTTAATACATCTGTCAGTTCTCCCGGCATAGTAATGCCAAGCGAAGCCACATATCCTTTTATCCTGTCCTCAAGGTTCCCCTTTTCCATTACTGAATCTTCATAAGATTTCTTTTTCAGCAAAAGAGTATGGTACTCATTCACCTGCTGTTTTAGTTTAAACAAAGATTCAAGAGGGTTAAAATCTGACTCGCCATAATTTTTAAGATAGCTTCTAACTTCCCCGTCAAGTGCCTCAATTGAGTTTTTACATTCTTCTATCTCGATTGCCAAATCTTTAGTCGGGTCAACTTTGGGTTTAGAAAGTTCTTTCTTTGCTTTTACAAAAAGTACTATTCCGCTTATGGTAAGTATCACACCAAAAAGGTATGCTGAAATTGCAACCACTAAAACCCCCGACATAAAGTACGCCGCCATCGCAGCTGCCACAAATAAAATTCCCATTATAATAAAAATTGTTCCAGGAACCTTGCTCACCTTTTTTTCAGGATTGGCAAGCTGCATTGCTTTAATCGCATCAAACGAAGCCTGTTTGTTCGCTAATACATTTTGAAATTCGATTTTCTTATTACATTTTGAGATTACACCATCTATCTCTATGTCTGTCGGCTCATGATATGCAAACTTAGAAGAAAGATTATTTCTTCTTGCTTCATCTTCCGGTGTAAATTCATTTAACTTTGCAGCAGTATTTCTGGCCGAAATCTCAGACAAAAGATTTCTCATTTCCAAAAGTTCTTCCTCATTTGGAACCTCCCCTGGAAATACTTTTTGTGCTTCAACAAAAGCATTCTGTCTTAAATTATACTGTTCTAAAATCCTGTCATAATTGGATAAAGATACTTTCGCATCAAGTGCACTGTTTATCTCTTTTTGCTCTTTTTCATAAACTTCAATCTTTTCTTTAATCTCTAAAGTCTGCTTTTTATAGTCAGCCTTTTTTTCATACAGGCGGCCAAGTTCTTCTTCAATATAAGGTTTCCTTACAGTCTTAGCCTCAAGAGTTGCAATCTCTTCTTTTGTTTTTTTCTGAAGACCTGAACGCATGGTTCCAAGCTCATTCAATCTTTTTGTGAGCCTGTCATTTGCATATTCGTAGTTACTTAAATCGTCAGTAGCATCAGAAAGACTTCCAATTTTTGCATCTATGGAAGCTGTGCTTTTTGTCTCGCAATCATTCTGAGAAATAAAAATTGTTTTCTTAAATGACTCCGAATCAATTTGTAATATATCCTGCCCTAAAGCCTGTGAAAATTCATCTGTAACAAGGTTTGTTTTAAGATTTCGCACCTCGAAGGTATCATCTTTTTCCTTTGCACCAAAAGTACGGGAAACTACATACTCCGTCCCATCTAGTTCGAAAATAAGTGAACCACCATAAACCCCATTTTGCCAAGGCTTAAAATGCTTTCTGTCGTTGATTAAATCATCTCTTTTGCTCTCATTATCAAGGCCAAAAAACATAACCCTGATAAATGCGGCAAGTGTACTTTTACCCCATCCATTTTTTTCAATGATGGTATTTACCCCATCATTAAAATCTATATCTGCGTCCTGAATTTTTCCAAAATTTTCTATGTGACAACTAATAATTTTCATCAGTCAATCACCTCCCCACCAAGGGCACGAATACCATATAGGATAACCTTCGCTTTTTCTTCCTCCGAAAGATTTGTATCCGCCATTACACTTCTTACAAACTCTCCCTTCAAAGATTTATCATTCACAAAAGAATTGTAATCGACATGAATCTTTGTTTTATTGGAACACTTAACAAAATAAAAATCTGGTTCAAAATGCTTAACTACAAAGTCGGTATCAATCTCTGAATCAAGATTAACCTCCCCCTCCAGTACAATTTTAATTAAATCATTTTCTGTAACTTCCTGATTCAAAAATGCTTCGTCAACTTTCTTTATTATTTCAGCACTGGACTCAAGATTCGATATATCTACCGGAAGTTCATAAGTATTTCGTTTTGAACAAAGAACCAGCTCATTTTCATATTCTCCAGTCTCAAGATTTATATTAAGAACCACAAAGCCATGCTTCCCACACTCATCAAACCCTCTTCCTTCAAGACAGCCCGGATAGCAGTATTTTCCCCTGGCATCAAGCTGCTCCAGTTTATAGGTATGAATATGCCCCAAAGCCAGATAATCAATACTCTTATTTTTAAGCTCGTTAAGAGCAATGATTTCAGCTTTATCCTTGCTCTTATAATTTGCATCCTGTCCGTGAAGCATAACAATATTAAAATCTTTAGGATCAAGAAAAAGGCCATTATATATAAAAGGCGCATTCAAGGAAGTAAGCTCAACAGCTGACAACATAACATTCCTGCTGCCAGTTGCAATGTTATAGGTTTTCCAGTTTTCACCAAACAAAAACAGATTTTCTGGAATTTCATCGAGCTTATTTAAAAATCCATCTACATCATGATTTCCTTTTAAATAGTAAAAATTAATCTCAGGATGATCTTTAATCTGAGAATAGACAAAATTTCTTGCAGTAGCAGAGATAGCCTTTTTATCAAACATATCTCCTGCAATCAGAATATGATCAATATCATTTTTATGAGCATAGGAAACCATACTCGAAAAAGTCTCGAGTATTTCCAGTTTTCTTTCCTTTGCTTTTTCTTTTGATAAATGGGTATCCATTGCAGAATCCAGATGTAAATCTGCGCAATGTATGAGTTTTAATTTATTATTTGGGTACTCCGTTTTTCTTTCTCCAATAATCATCAAAATTGCCTCTAGGATTGGTCTTGTCTCTAACGTGCATTCGACCAGTTATTCTTTCTTTTTCAACTTTAACTTCAGCCTTGAACTCGACGCCCTTTAATTTTTCGCCAAGAACTTTTTTCTCATATGAACGATTCTTTTCATATTTAAGCTCGAGTTTAGGATCAATAAAGGCATACTTAAGAGCCAGTCTTCGCATAAACTCATCAAGACCTTTATTTGCAAGAATTATAAATGAATGGCTGTCCGTTAAAAATCTCAGGTAATGTTTATAATCATACGCTAATAATATACCAGTATAATTTTTATTATCTTTCACATCCCAGAACATATTACAGGTATCAATCTGTTTAAGTGGGTCTAAGCTATATACAACATCCTGCACTTCTGTCTCAGTCAACTTATCTTTCACAAATACACGATAACCATCATAAACCCAGGATACCTTTACCTCAGCCTCTCGATTTAAGGTTTCTTTTATCTTATCCTCAAGCTCTTCGATAACTATTTCTTCACATAAACCTTCCAGGCCTGCTATATCAGTAACCGTGCAGTCATAGTCACCGTTTAATTTAAAAATGTGTGCCATAATATCCTCTATCCTAAACCGGAACTATAAATTTTTCTGGTAAATGTTTCTTCATGTTTAAATCAAGCTCAACAGGATCGATAGGTTTTGTAACATATCCCTCAAAACCATTACCTCGATACATCTGCTCAGCCCCTGAAACAGCGTTTGCAGTCAGCGCAATAGCGTGCGTAGTTTTATTGCTGGTGTTTCCACTACGAATACGTTTAAGAGTCTCAATACCATCCATCTCTGGCATCATATGATCCATCAGTATTAAGTCGTAGTGATTATTCTCGCAAAGTTCAAGACATCTTTTTCCAGATGTCGCTATTTCAACTTCCATATTATAAGGCTTCAAAAGACCTCTTATAACTGTAAGATTTATCTTTGTATCATCGACTGCGAGTATCCTTGCACCCTTAGCAGTAAAGGTGTTCATTGCACGTTTTTCTACAGTCTTCTTTTCATCCAGAGCACCCATTGGTGTTTTATCAATAATCTTCTGTTCTATAACAAAATAGAATTCTGAGCCTTCGCCGTAGGTACTTGTGATTTCAAGTTTAGAACCCATAAGTTCTAAAAGTTGTCTTGTGATTGATAAACCAAGACCTGTTCCCTCTATGCTGCGATTCTTCTTCTGATCAAATCGTACAAATTCTGAGCTTTGAAGCACCTCAATATCTTCTTCCTTTATTCCCATTCCAGTATCTTTCACAGAAAAGCGGAGCTTTATTATATCGCCTTCAATACCTTCATTTTGAACAGAAAACGTTATTGATCCTTCCTGGGTATACTTTGCTGCATTTGTTAAAAGGTTCGTTACAATCTGCTTTATTCTGATTTCATCGCCAAAGTATTTTGATGGTATCGTCTCATCAATATCAGTGATAAGCTTGACATTCTTTTTACCAATTCGGCCATTTACCATCATGATAAGATCACTTAAAACAGTCTTTATTCTGTAGTCAACATCCAGAATTTCCATCTTTCCAGATTCGATTTTTGAAAAATCCAGAATATCGTTCACCAGCGACAATAAAGACTTTCCTGCTTCGGCTATATTTATCGCATACTCTTTTATCCCCACTTCCTCGGACTCTCGAATAATCATCTCGTTCATGCCAAGAACGACATTTATAGGAGTTCTTATTTCATGCGACATAGTTGCTAAGAATCTACTCTTAGCCCTATTTGCATCCTCTGCATCTTTCTTCTTCTGCTGTTCAGAGCGCACACTTATGAATATAGAAAAGAGATTCGCCAAAAGGAACACAACCGCTCCTAAGATATAAAAACAACCGATGGTGTAATCCACATTCAGATTAATACATACAGCTTCACCCAAAATGCCGGCAGTGTATCCCACCAAGCCAAATATTAACCAAAATGCTCCTTCAAATTTTTCTTTTTTATAATCCAAAGTAAGAAGGACAACAGCAAGCAAAAGCACTATCAAAAAGAAGATCTGCGTAATTGGCTGAATTTCAAAATAATCATATCCAAATCCTGTATGTAGGATGTTCTGAACCAAAAAGAGCACCATAGATGTTGCAAGCTCTACCTGTGCAACAATTCCTCTCCTTGATTTTACCGTTCCATCAATGAGCAATATTACCGGTATTGGAATAAGCATAAAACAGCAGTGCCCTACACTTTCCAATAGCGCAATATCGCCTATGAAAACCTGTCTTATTTTTATCTGGGTAAAACACCACATTGCGGCAAAGAAAGAAAACCAGAACAAATATAAGAATAGTATATTTCCCTCAAATGTCTTCCTATAGATAATATAACAAATCAGCGCAATAAGTCCTATGATGAAAATTACACCAATAAGCGCAAGCCAGCCTATATTTTTCTTTAAGAGCATAAGAATAATGCTCATCTCACTTCCAAGATAAACATTACTTATATTGCCCGAATAATATGTATCGCTTTCTATTCGTATTTCAACTTCACGGCCCTCATCACCACTGTACAAAGGAATAAAAACATAGGCATATGGCATAGAATTGCCAAGTCTTTGCCCCTGGTCGGTGTACGACTTTCTAAAAACACCATTGACGAAAACAAGCATCTCCTGACGTTTGCTTTCTATCATAAGAGAATTACATTTATCAAGGTTCGCAGGAATCATTTTTGTGATTCTGACATCTGCTCCATGCTCGCAGTCAAGGTCAACAGGAAGATTCACTTCCTGCTTTTCGCCTTTGTCGACAGATACCATCCACTCGTTTCCCCATGAATATATAAGTTCATCATTAAACGAATAATCAGCAGTTCTATTGCCTATACCCATAAGGATAAAAGTGAAGGACAAAACCACCAACACTATAAATGCAATATATAAAATTTTAAGTGCAGGACTTCTTTTTTTCATCCTTCTCTCCATCTATGAAAAAAAGCCCACAAAACCCAGGTTTTGCAGACTGTAGTAATCGGGGTGACGCGATTCGAACGCGCGACCTCTTGCTCCCGAAGCAAGCACTCTACCAAACTGAGCCACACCCCGAAAAATTATCTTCTGGCACTGGCTTTCATTCGATTTATCGCACGTTTTAAATCCGCTTCTGCTTCTAAATACTCTGCATAACTTTTCTTTTGAAGCATCTGCTCTTTTGCCTCATCAGCAGCTCTTTTGGCACGATTAGCATCTATATCTTCTGGTCTTTCGAGTGCATCAACAAGAACATTAACCTCATTGTCATGAATCTTTATCATGCCCTCAGAAACAACTAGCTGCTGTTTCGTATCGTCAGGCATAGTCATAGTCAAAATACCAGGAACAACCCCAGCCACCATAGGGCTATGATGTGCCCAAACACCAATAAGACCCTCTTCAGTTGGAACAGTTACCGACTTGCATGCACCATCATAAAATGGTTCATCAGCCGAATGTATAACCAATTGAAAAACCGACATTAATTTTCCTCCAGCTTCTTAGCCTTCTCGATAACATCTTCAAGAGTACCAACATTATAGAAAGCAGCTTCTGGATACTGATCCATCTTACCTTCAACAATAGCCTTGAATCCGCGAATAGTTTCCTCAAGAGGAACGTAAATTCCAGGAAGACCTGTAAACTTTTCAGCAACGTGTGTTGGCTGAGCCAAAAATCTCTGTACTCGTCTTGCTCTATTTACAACCTTTTTATCTTCATCAGACAACTCATCCATACCAAGAATTGCTATGATATCCTGAAGTTCATTATATTTCTGAAGAATTTCCTGAACCTTACGAGCAACATTATAATGCTCCTCACCAACTATATCAGCCTCAAGGATTCGTGAAGTTGATGCCAAAGGATCAACTGCAGGATAAATACCCATCTCGGAAATTTTACGAGAAAGAACGGTTGTAGCATCAAGGTGGGTAAATGTAGTTGCAGGTGCTGGGTCAGTTAAATCATCTGCTGGCACATATACAGCCTGTACAGATGTAACAGAACCATTCTTGGTAGATGTAATTCGCTCCTGAAGAGCACCCATTTCTCCCGCCAAAGTAGGCTGATATCCAACCGCTGAAGGCATACGTCCAAGAAGTGTTGAAACTTCTGATCCTGCCTGTACAAAACGGAAAATATTATCTATAAACAAAAGTACGTCTTTATTCTCTTCATCTCTGAAATATTCAGCCATTGTAAGTCCAGAAAGACCTACACGCATACGAACACCTGGAGACTCATTCATCTGTCCAAATACAAGAGCAGTTTTGTCAGCAACACCTGACTCCTGCATTTCTCTCCAAAGGTCATTTCCTTCACGGCTTCTTTCTCCAACACCAGTGAATATTGAATAGCCACCGTGCTCCATTGCAACGTTATGGATGAGCTCCTGGATAAGAACTGTCTTACCTACACCAGCACCTCCAAAAAGACCAATCTTTCCACCCTTTGGATATGGCTCAAGAAGATCAATAACCTTAATTCCAGTCTCAAGAATATCGGTAACTGGTTTCTGGTCTTCAAACGCTGGCGCTTTTCTATGAATCTCCCAACGCTCTTCTCTTCCAGAAATTGGCTCACCGCCGTCAATTGGATCGCCCAAAACGTTAAACATACGACCAAGAGTGCAGGTACCTACAGGAACCTGAATACCAGTACCCGGAGCCTTTACTTCGAGATTACGCGAAAGACCTTCTGAACCAGCAAGCATGATGCAACGAACGACATCTTTTCCTATGTGCTGGGCTACCTCCATGACCTTTTTCTCGCCATCAACTGTAACCTCAAGGGCCTCTTTTATTTTAGGAAGACTGTCGTTTTTGAATTCAACATCAACGACTGGTCCTGAAATTTCAACTATTGTTCCTATTTTCATGAATTTGCTGCCTCCTTCATGCGTTTACGTTTCTGAGCTTTTGCACCTGCAGAAACCTCGGTAATTTCCTGTGTAATTGCCGCCTGGCGAACACGGTTATATTCAACTGAAAGTTCATCTAAAAGTTTTTGTGCATTATCATTTGCTGCGTTCATCGCACTCATACGCGCATTCTGCTCCGCACAAAAACTGTTTACCAAAGCACTATAGACATAACCTGTCAAACAGCTTGGCATAATTGTATCAAGTACTGAATTCATGTCTGGCAAAAATTCAAGATTCTCATAATCTGCCGCATCAACGTCATCAAAGTCAGACTTTTTAAATGGCACAAGCCTTTTTACTATAGGTTCTGATATAAGACTGTTTACCATATCAGTATAGATGATATGGATTTCACCAATCTCTCCACTTAAGTACTTCATCAAAAGCACTTTTACAATATCTCTGGCTCTCTGAAGGGTAGGATTTTGTGCGGTATAAAGGAAGCTTTGTTCTATAGCTATCCCTCTTTGCATAAAATACTGCCTTCCCACTTCGCCAACAACATAAAGCTTATTATTAGGATTATCTCCTATTAACTTTACAGCTTCCTTTAAAATGTTGGAATTATAAGCACCTGCCAAGCCTTTGTCCGCAGTGACAACCAAAACACCAATTGGTTTATCAGTCAGATCCTTTTCCGTAAAGTAATGGCTTGTAACGCTGCCCTTTCCAAACATTCCCCTTACTTCTGCACGCAATTCGTAAAAATAAGGTCTTGTCTTGTCAAGTTCTGCCTTGGCCTTACGAAGCTTGGTAGACGCAATAAGATACATTGCATTGGTAATCTTCTGCGTGTCCTGGACGCTCTTCATTCGGTTTTTAATTTCTTTGGTGTTTGCCATTTACCGTTAGCTCCAGTCGCTCAAAAATTTCCTTGCAAGTTTTAATATTTCTTTTTTGTCCTCTTCAGAATATACTCCATTTGAATCGATACTCTCGCAGATTGCGGAAGCTTCTTCTTCAATGTATCTAAGCATTTCCTGATGGAATTTATTTATATTATTTACAGGAATATCCTGCATGA
>JAKSSE010000023.1 GCA_024403255.1 Lachnospiraceae bacterium | reverse complement strand
AAGAAAGACGGCCAAGGGTCTTGCCTGCAGCATCAACCACATACCATTTTCTTTCAATTGCTGACGGATTTGGCATATAAGTCTTCATGTTAATCCTCCTAAATGGTTACGATGAGTCCTGTGAAAATGTCCGTAAACACAAGGCTCAAATCTATAGAAAAGCGTCTTACGGGCTAATGTAAGCGCATTTTCGCTCAGACCGTGATATTTTATATCAATGGTACTATAAAGTCAAGAACTTTTTATGATTTCATCAGTAGACGATTTCCACCAAAGTCAGACCTTCCGCTGGCGCCGTAGGACCTGCTAAAGCTCTGTCCTTACCAGCCAAAATCTTTGCAATATCTCCAGGTTCTTTCTTACCACCGCCAACCTCTATCAGGGTTCCTGCAATGATTCGAACCATATTATATAAGAATCCATTTCCGCAGATGCGGATGGTGATTATGTCCCCTTCTTTAAACACATAGCAGGAGTAAATTGTCCTTACCGTAGTTTTGGTCTGACGATGAACAGACGAAAAACTTGTAAAGTCATGCTCTCCTATAAGTGCCGCTGTTGCTGCTTTCATCCTGTCAACATCCAAAGGATGATGATAAAAGAAAGTATCCGCACTATTTTGGGGCCTTCGATGCTTGCAGTTTAAAATCTTATACTCATAAGTTTTCTCTATGACATCATACCTAGGATGAAAATCCTCTGGAACTTCCAAGGATTCCTGCACTGCAATATCTTCTGGCAAGCGCTGATTCATCGCATAACAGATTTTTTCTGCTGGCATCTTTATATCAGCTTCAAAGCACCAGACATTTCCCAGTGCGTGAACTCCTGCATCAGTTCTGCTTGCACCGGTAAGCTTATATCTTTCGCCAAAAATTTCAAAAAGACAATCTGTGAGCTTTTGCTCAATCGTCATTCCATTTGTCTGGATTTGAGAGCCGCAATAGTTTGCTCCGTTATAGGCGACAACCAGCATTATCTTCATGCAAGCACCTTAACCCAGAGAATTCTGGCAGCAATAACCAACGCCAAAAATATCCACAAAATAACATAAGCTACAACATCGCTCTTTACATATCTAAGTGGATGCATCTTGGTTCTTCCCTCGCCACCGTTATAACATCTCGCTTCCATCGCAAGTGCAAGATCATTTGCCCTTCTAAACGCTGATACAAAAAGTGGAACAAGCAAAGGTATCATAGCCTTTACTTTCTTAATGATATTCTTTCCATCAAACTCGGCGCCACGAGCCATCTGTGCTTTCTGAATCTTTTCTGTTTCCTCTGTCAAAATAGGGATAAATCTAAGAGCTATACTCATCATCATAGAAATATCGTGAACTGGAATTTTGATTTTATTTAATGGCTTCATTGACTTTTCAAGGCCATCAGTAAGTGAGTTAGGAGTTGTAGTCAATGTCATTACAGAACTTCCCACAATAAGAAGAACCATGCGAGTTGTCATAAGTATACAGTTATCAAGACCCTGGCGGGTGATATGAAGCTTTTTCCACTCCCAGATGATATCTCCGTTGGTCATAAAAAGATTAATAAGTCCGGCAAAAATCACCAGAAATACTATGCCACGAAGACCTTTTACCATGAATTTAAAAGGAACCTTGCTAAGAATGATAACCGCAGCCAAAAAACCTAAAATAATTGCAATACCAATAGGCCCCTTAAAGCTAAAGAGACAGATAATGTAGATTAATGTTCCAAAAAGCTTAACTCTTGGGTCGAGCTTATGAAGAACAGAATCCGCAGGATAATATTGTCCTAATGTGATATCTTTAAACATTCTTATTTAGCATCTTAAGGATGGCATCCTTTGCCTCCTCTACGGTTATTGCGCCAGTTTCAACATTCATTCCAGAAGCCTTTAAATCATCCATTAATAAAGATACAGATGGGGCTCCAAGACCAATCTTTGACAGTTCATCTGCATGAGCAAACACCTCTTTAGGTGTACCCTGGCAGAATACCTGGCCTTTATTCATAACAATCATTCGATCAGCGTAGGTGGCAACATCTTCCATGCTATGAGACACAAGAACAACAGTATTACCTGTCTTTTCATGCATTTCTTTTAGCATATCCAAAATATCATCCCTGCCTTTTGGATCAAGGCCTGCTGTAGGCTCATCCAGAATGATAACCTCCGGCTTCATTGCAAGAACACCGGCAATTGCCACTCTTCTTTTTTGACCGCCCGATAATTCAAAAGGCGAAAGAAGGAATTGTTCTTCTTTCATTCCAGTCATAAGCAATGCTTCATAGGCACGAGCTGTAGCTTCCTTTTTCTCAAGACCCTGATTTAGTGGTCCAAAACATACATCTGCCAATACCGTAGTTTCGAAAAGCTGATGCTCTGGGTACTGGAAAACCATACCAACCCTGGTACGAAGCTCCTTCATGTCAAAATCTTTATCGTATATATCCTGTCCGTGGAAATAGACATGACCTTCTGTTGCCTTTTCAAGACCATTCATGTGCTGAACCATGGTGGATTTTCCTGATCCAGTATGTCCAACAACAGCCAAAAACTCGCCCTCTTTCACCTCAAAAGAAACATCATTAAGAGCCACCTTTTTGTAGGCGGTTTCTGGGGCATATGTATATGTAACGTGGTCAAAAATGATAGGCATTATACTAACTTTTTAAGTTCCTGTGTAAGTTCTTCTTTTGTCAAAATTCCATCCGGTAAATCAACACCAGATTTTTTTAATTCATATGCAAGTTTTGTAATCTGTGGCACGCTAAGTCTTAATTCTTCAAGTTTTTCAACCTGGGAAAATACCTCTCTAGGGGTGCCTGTCATTACAACTTTTCCCTTTTCCATAACATAAACGAAGTCTGCATCGGTGACTTCCTCCATGTAATGAGTAATGTATAAAATAGTAATACCCTTCTCTTTATTTAGAGTATGAAGAGCCTTTAACACTTCTTTTCTTCCAACTGGATCAAGCATCGCAGTTGACTCATCCGCAATAATGCAGTGAGGTTCCATAGCCATAACGCCCGCAATTGCGACTCTCTGCTTTTGTCCACCAGAAAGCTTATTAGGCGAATAATCCTTGTATGCTGTCATTCCTACAGCTTCCAAGGCTGTTGCTACGCGCTTAATTATCTCATCCTCTGGAACTCCCATATTTTCAGGGCCAAACGCAACATCCTCCTCAACAACAGATGCGATAATCTGATTGTCAGGATTTTGGAAGACCATACCCGCACTTTTTCTTACATCCCAGACATTTTCTTCTTCAAGTGCATTTTTCCCAGCAACATAAAGAGTGCCCTCACTAGGTGTAAGAAGGGCATTTATGTTTTTTGCAAGAGTGGATTTTCCAGAACCGTTATGCCCTAAGATTGCCACGAACTGGCCAGGCTTAACTTCTAAATCAACATGATCAAGGGCAGTCTCAATCGCTTCAACATTGCCCTCCTCATCTCTATGAATATATTCAAATACCAGCTTTGATGCTTCAATTATGTTCTTCATCGTTCTTTAAGAAATTCCTCGATGCGATCAAGAGCAAGCTTCAAATTTTCCATTGAATAAGCATATGAAATACGAAGGAAACCTTCGCCACAATCTCCAAATGCTGTTCCTGGAACAACCGCAACTTTTTTTGCGTTCAAAAGTTTAGTTGCAAATTCTTCACTGGTCATTCCTGTAGATTTAATACAAGGGAACATATAGAAAGCTCCCTTTGGTTCAAAGCATGGAAGCCCCATTGAATTAAATCTGTGAAGAAGATAACGACGTCTCTCATTATATTCATTGCGCATTGCATTAACTTCGTTATCACAGCTTCTAAGTGCCTCAACGGCTGCATACTGTGATGTAGTTGGCGCACACATAATGCAGAACTGATGGATTTTTAGCATCTGCCCAATGATAATTTCTGGCCCACATGCATATCCAAGTCTCCAGCCAGTCATGGCATGGGACTTCGAAAAGCCATTGATAACAATGGTTCTTTCCTTCATTCCCGGAAGAGAAGCAATTGAAACATGCTTTTCATTTCCATAAGTAAGAGCTGCATATATTTCATCTGAAAGCACAAAAATATCTTTTTCTATACAGATTTTTGCAATCGCCTCTAAATCACTTCTTTCCAAAATTGCTCCTGTTGGATTATTTGGGAAAGGTAATATCAAAAGCTTTGTCTTATCTGTAATAGCTTCTTCAAGCTCTTTTGCTGTGAGTCTAAACTCATTTTCAGCTTTGAGATTGATAAATACAGGCTTACCATAAGCAAGCTGCACACAAGGAAGGTATGAAACATAGCAAGGCTGAGGTATTAAAACCTCATCACCTGGATCGATCATTGCACGAATGCAATCATCGATAGCTTCACTACCGCCTACTGTTATATAGACTTCTTTATTGTAGTCATATGATAGATTATAGTGGCGATCTAAATAGTTACAAACCTCTTGTTTAAGTTCTTTTAAACCAGAATTTGATGTATAGAAAGTGCGTCCTTTCTCAAGGGAATTTATACCCTCTTCGCGAACCTTCCATGGAGTATCAAAATCAGGTTCACCAACTCCAAGAGAGATTGCATCTTTCATTTCGCTAACTATATCAAAAAATTTTCTTATTCCGGATGGCTGAATTTCTTCAACTACGGATGAAAGAGGATTTCTCACGGTGCAACCTGAATCCTTTCGTCTTTTTTGCTATTGTCCATGACATTGCCATGGTCTTTGTATTTCTTAAGAATAAAATTAGTCTTGGTATTAATAACGCCTTCAATTGTTGAAAGCTTATTTGTAACAAAAGATGAAACCTCGCGAAGAGTCTCTCCATCGATAGTTACAAGAAGATCAAATCCGCCTGAAATCAAGAATACTGCGTCAACCTCAGGGTATTTATATATCTGCTCCGCGACATTATCAAAGCCTTTATCCCTCTGTGGAGTAACTCTAACCTCGATAAGAGCTGTTACTTTTTCGTAACCTGCATTTTCCCAATTGATAAGAGTTGGGTAACCACAGATAATGTTTTCCTGCTCCATTTTCGCGATTTCGTTTACGATGTCTGTTTCAGAAACATCAAGCATAACCGCTAAATCTTTCAAATCTACTCTGCTGTTTTTTTCAAGGTAATGAAGAATTCTTTCTCTCATAGGTTCACTCCCTTTTCTTTATTAAACGAGAAAGCTGTCATAAGACAGCTTTCTAAAATTACGTATACCTATTACTGTGGTTGTGGCGCCACAAGGCCACCAACTATAGCTCTACAGGTACCCGCATCACCCGCCGCGGCGTATGCTGCAAGCTGATTGGTTACCTCTGGACTAGCACCAGCCACCCCAATGTATGTAGTCTTTGGCGACATCATATAGTTAGAAGAGTTAAATTCTTCTCTACTAACCTGCTCACCATTTTCCTTTACAACCTTCCACAGTCTGGCCTTAATTCCTGTATGTCCTGACTCAACATGAACATAACCAATAGGCTGATCAGCCATAAGAGCTACTGTCTCTGTATATGGAGTAGTCTCAAGGGTCTCTGACTCGAAGATAACCTCTCTGTTTGGATCACGAGTTTCACATCCATAAATATTAAAGGTTACCGTCTTATTTTCTGTAATACCCTCGATAAACACAGGGTGCTCCAAGTTATTTTTGAATACAAAATCTTTTACGAATCCGGAAATTGCAGCATCTGCTGAAGGCTTAACATAACCTACTATCATAGAGTGATTAAAACGGGTAACAACCTCAAGCTCTGCACGGATTACTGCATTATATAAAGTAGTAGATACCTGGCAGATACCACCACCATAAGTCTCTACAGTCTTTCCATTTTCATAAGAACCAGCAAGCTCATATCCATTTTCAGCAGTCATAGGATTGATTGCTGTAGCAACAGAAAGTTCCTCGCCTGGATAAAGAATTGTTCCATTTAAAAGTCTTGTTGCATTTGCAACGTTTGTACAACGGTTTGAGCTTGAAGTACTGTAGTCTGTGGTGAAAGATGCAAGAAGATCCTTTACATACGAAAGTTCATCTGTACCACCTTCTGGCTCGTCAACAACTGTAACAAGAGCAATTTCAGCGTCAGTACCGTTCCACATCTGCTTTACATACTCACAGATATTATCAACCGATGCATTAACATCAACTGTTATTCCATTTGCACCTTCATGATAAACAAACTGACCATCAACTCTTTCAAGTCCATCATTAATAGCCTTCTGTGAAAGGGCATCAATATTTTCTTCAAGAATAGTTCTAATCACTTCTGGATCAGCCTGCATAGAAAAATCAAACACCTTGGTAACACCTAAAGTAGCATTCTTCTTTGCCATAAAACGCTCAAGTGGTGTTCCCTTCTTTCCATATGCAATAACTTCATTAACTAAATTTGCATCAGCAATAGAAAGCCCCATATCAGCGCCAAGCACAGTAATCGCTTTGTCTTCATCTGATGTAAATGTAAAAGCAACATTATTGTAATTTGCAACCTGCTCATCTAAAAAACTATTAAGTTCTGCAGCACTCATACCTGAAACATCAGTTGCCCCAATATAAACATTAGAAGAAACCCTGTCCTCTTCTGCCGCAAAAGATGTAACTGCACTCGACATAAGGCAGGTAACTGTAATCAATAATGTAATTAGTAGTTTTTTCTTATTTTTCATGGTGAAGTGATTATAACATAGTAAAAGTTAGTTTCAAGAGTGTATATTACCAAACTATTTGACTTTGCCAAGCCTTTTCTGTACACTTTGTCGTTGTATTTAGAAGAAACTTAAAATAAGAGTGAGAATCATGCATACGCAAAGCACCCCTGCAATTATTCCTGCAATTATTTTATTTCTTTTATTTCTCTTATACATAAAACCTCCAGAAAGGAACAATTATGGCGTTCCCATTTTTAACTGTTTTTATCATATTTTTATTAGCTTTATTTTTCCGTTTTAAATATCTTCGCGAAAAAAGAGAGGCTCAGGAACAGGATTTTTGGAGCAATGAGCAAAAAGCCAGAATCAACATCGGCACCATCAAAGAAAGTGACTATGTTGTTATTCCTCTTTCTACCTTTCCTTTTGGTCTTTGCGAAGACCCTTCCATGGTTGAAATGGAAAACACTATAAAAACTCTGTCTGAAGAAAAATTACTCAACCTAACAGGGCTATCAAATACTGATGTTAAGCTAAAATTTGGTGCCAATCATTTTGACGAAGCTACTTTAGCCGGTGAAAAATACGATGAGCTCATCAAAAACTTAGTCAACTATGCTATCGAATTAGATGACCACGGTTTTTCATCCGAAAGTGAAAAGATGCTGGAATACCTAATCGGCATCGACTGTGACATGAAATCAGCATATATCACCCTTGGTAAGCTGTATGCCTCAGGCAATAAAATCGGCAAAATAAAAGACTTAATCGAAAGAGTCGATTCATCTTCTTTATCAATAAAGAATGCAACTAAAACTCAGCTTAGTGAATTACTCCCAGAAGCAAATCAGTAATCTTAAAAAATTAAATCCCGCAAGTACTTGCGGGATTTTTATTTTAATGAAGTAAAAGCTTAACGATTGTAAGGCTTCGTGCATCCCTGTCGCTCATCAGATTTATCAAACGACCATCTGAAACAAGCTTTATCGTAGGTCTAAGAACAAATCCTACATGGTTTTCTACTACCAAAGCATGTTCCCCATTTGAAAGAACAACCTCACAACCTGCTGGATATACACAGAGTCTTTCAAGCATAACGCAAACGACCTGTGAATCGAACTCAGTTCCAACATGAGCCATAATATACTCTATTACTTCACCAGGAAGCATAGGGTCATGATAAGGTCTTGCTGAAACCATTCCATCATAAACATCAGCAGCCTTAATTATTCTTGCATAAAGGTGGATGTCATTTCCACGAAGTCCCATTGGGTATCCGGTTCCATCAAAGTTCTCATGATGCTCAAGAATTGCGCAATCTACAAAAGATGAGAAATTGAAATTCTGATGAATAAACTCGTAACCATACATTGGATGGCGACGCATCTCAAGCCACTCTTCTTCTCTTAATTTTCTTCGTGCTGAAAGAAGTGAGGTATCAACAAAAGTCTTTCCAATATCATGAAGCATAGCTGCTGTCATAAGTTCAGCGAGCTGTTCCTTTGAAAGACCCATCTGAATACCAATCATAGATGAAAGGATAGCTACGTTTACCGAATGGTAATATGTATAGTCATCATAATCCTTAATCTCGAGCATGTTATACATAACTTCCTCGTTATTAAGAATCTGATCAACGATATCCGCAATAATCTGCTTCATGCGCTGCTCTTCGCCACCAACTGAACCTTCGGTACTGGTGGTAAACATATCATGAACAGTCTTAAGTGCGCTACGACGAATTTCTGGAGATACCACATCCTGAATCTGAATATCCTTAGAAAACTCATCATCAATATAAACACCCGGTGTACCTGCTCTTAATAAGTCTACAATCGCACTTTGTTTTAAAGGTGTAGATCTTGTGATAAGTAAGCGACCCTGACCATCATAAATATCCTGGCCAAGAATCATACCCTCTGTTAATTGTGTTGAAGCAACATAACGCATTTACTATTTCCCCCATAGAATAGAACGGCATTATCATTGAAATTTTACTTGATTTTTACCTTTTTTTCAAGTTTTTCTTGGATTTTCGCTACTTTTCACTCTTCAAAAGACATAGTGATAAAAAAGCCTCTGTCCGTCTCCTTTATATCAACTACTTTTCCAACCGCTTTACCTTCACTATCAGTCTTTAATCTTTCACGATTCTGATAATTAGCAGACATCGCAATAGCATGTTCTACCGTGTAATAATATGACATCGGGAGCTTACTTTCAGTCACAGTCAACTCTTCCCCCAGGCTGACCAATCCTTCACGCTCCATTTTAAATTCCATTTCTCTCATCAGATACTAAAAGCCAGCTCAAACATTTCAACCATACGTCTTTCAATTGTATGGTTCTTAGTCACATCGGCTTTACCCTCCATTGCAATCTCTTTTCTTTCTTTTTCATGACTAAGGAAGTACTCTGTTAAATCCATAAGTTCCTCATCACCACCGAACATCACCAAATCGTTAGGCAAAAGTTCTGCTATTTCCTGCTGATAATTTGTTATCAAAAATCCACCACAGCCCAAAACATCAAAAACTCTTTGAGGTATTCCGGTCCTTATTGATTTAAGCGTGAAATTAAGATTAATTTTTGCATCTCTAAATACTAAAGGCATTTCTTCGAGCGATTTTACAAGCCCACAGTTTTTAACCGGAATACCCTTGCTGCCTGAGCCAGTATAAAGATTTACATTGTACCTTTCCCCCAGCATCGTAAGAAGTCTTCTTCTTTCGATAACTGCAACATTTGATCCCAAATAGAGAAGACACATTGTCATCTTATCATCAATCGTGAAATCCTCCGGCGGAGTATAAAAACCTGGGAGATTTTCTTTGAACTCTTTTAACTGTTCATCACTAACCAGCTTAGGAAGCAGAAACTCTCCGTAAATTCTGCTTTGAGCCTGCATAATTGCCTCTAGATATCCCCCAAGATAAGAATCCTTTTTTGCAAATCTTTCGTAAGGATTTTTTTCGGTATATAAAGAGCCTACAAGCGCAACATCACCGCCAAACTTCGGATTTGGATCAGTTTTAGACAAATACTTATCCAGTCTATTTACATTAACCGCCAAAGGGAGGTGGAAAATATGATTTTGTCCAACCTCTTTAAAATACTCATATTCAGCTCTGTCAAACACAAAAGTTCTATTCCATTCATTGGAGAGCGTATTTGAATTAAGCTCAAGCACTGGCGAATCAACTGTCCAGCTGATATAGCGTACTTTATAGATATTGCATACCGCAGAAAGAATCGGATAGTAGTTTATTGAAAAAACAGCATCAAATTTTTCCTCATCAAGAGCCTTGGATACGATATCCAAAGTTTCTTTTGAGGATACATTTTTTCTTGTGACTTCAACATCTATTTCTTTGTGCTCAACATTAAGCATGTCAAAAGCCATCATGACATCAGGCTCACAGATGCTTCCATATCGGTAAATTAAAACTTTCATACTTTCTATCTAATACCTATATTGCTCTCGTTGCTTTTTCAAGCCATGCACCTTCTTCTTTTGTTAAATATGGTTTTAACTTCTCGCAAACCCGTTTATGGTATGCGTTAAGAAGTTCTTTTTCTTTGTCTGTAAGTAGTTTCTTATCAATTCCATCTAAATCAAAAGGAACAAGTGTAACTGTTTCAAATTTTAGATATTCCCCATAAGGAGTTTTTCTATCATTCACGCAAAGTAAAAGATTTTCATGCCTTATTCCAAATTTTCCCTCTGCGTAATATCCCGGCTCATCCGAGGTAAGCATCCCTTCCTCAAAAACGGCTCCATCATCACGCTCTGGAACTTTTTTATATCTAAATCCATTTGGTGCTTCATGCACATTTAAGAAAAATCCAACGCCATGACCAGTTCCATGATTATAATCCTCTCCAAGCTCCCATAATGGAGATCTTGCAATATAATCAAGTGCCATCCCCGTACAGCCTTTTTTGAATTTTGCTGCCGCAAGATTAAGATGCCCCTTTAACACAAGCGTAAAATATTTCTTTTCTTCTTTGGTAAGCGGTCCTAAAGCAACAGTCCTTGTTATATCCGTTGTACCGTCCAGATATTGACCACCAGTGTCAAACAAAGCTAAACTTTCCGCTTTTAACGGTATATTTGTTTCTTCTGTAGGTTCATAATGGACTATAGCGCCATGTGCTCCAAAAGCCGCAATCGTATCAAAACTAGGGCCGACGTACAGATCCTGTTCGTTTCTTAGCTCCTCTATCTTATTTACACAATCAAGCTCTGTGATTTCTTCTTTTCCAATGTTTGTCTTAAGCCAGTATAAAAACTTCGTCACCGCAACTCCATCTTTAAGATGTGAGTCTCTTATATTTTTCATCTCAGTTTTATTCTTTACTGCCTTCATAAGAACAGTTGGCAGCATCTTGTCGGTAACCTTTACCCCTTCTGGTATCGACGCAGTGAGGCTGTAACTCATTTTTTGCTCGTCTACCCAGATTTTTGATGTTCCAGGAAGGCTTTTTATATGTTGAATCATGTTTCCATAATCTTCAATAATCACGCCATCCCTAGTAATATCAAGGCTTAACGCCTCGTCAAAGCGAGATTTGTCAGTAAATATAAAAGCCTTGTCTTTAGTTACCTTTGCATACGCCAAAAAGACAGGATTGCATGGAATATCACTTCCACGTAAATTAAAAAGCCATGCAATATCATCCAAAGAAGTAATAAACAGCTCATCTACCCCTTCTTTTTCCATAGCTTTTCTTACTCTTGTAAGTTTTGAACTGCGATATTCCCCCGCGTATTTTACGTCAAGCTCAAATACTTTCTCACACGCCATAGGTGGTCTATCATTCCAAACTCTATCTATTAAGCTTATATCCTTTATTTTAATGTTTGAAGCACAGCTTAAAACAGACTTTCCAAAGCCATAGCTTACGACTCTGCCATCAAAGCCAACAACGTAGGCCTTGCTCTCTTTAGCTAATTCCTTAAGTTTTTGGGTAATTGTAGGGACATTTTCTTCACCCATCCTCATTAGCTTTATGTCAGTACCTTTTAGTTCTTCTTCAGCCTGTATAAAATATCGTCCATCTGTCCACAAAAAAGCTTCATTCTCGGTAATAAGAAGCGTCCCTGCAGAGCCAGTAAAACCGGATAAAAACTCTCTGCATTTAAAAAAGGCTCCAACATATTCGGAACCATGATAATCATCAGAGGGCACCACATATGCTGCGATGCCCTCTTTTTTCATTTCATTTTGAATTAATGTGATTTCGTACTTCATGTAATATATATTACATAAGATTTTCTACCGTTGCAAGCTTAACACAAGTTACAAAAACTTTTACAGCTTTCTCAAGTTCCTCAATAGTAGGATAAGAAGGAGAAATACGGATTACGCTGTCTTTTGGATCTTTTCCGTAAGGGAAAGGTGCACCCGCACCAGTCATAACTACGCCAGCCTTCTTGCAAAGTTCGATAATTCTTTTAGCACAATTATCATTTGCATAGAAAGTTACAAAATATCCACCCTTAGGCTTTGCCCAGGTACCAGCACCAAGTCCTTCAAGTCCTTCAGAAAGAACTCTGTCAACCATCTCAAACTTAGGACGAAGCATAGCCGCATGTTTTTCCATATGAGCATCAACCCCTGCTGCATTCTTAAAGTATAAAACATGACGGAGCATGTTCACCTTATCAGCACCAATAGTCTGAACGGTGATGGTCTTTTTAGCATCTGCAAGGTTTGCTGGGCTTGTAGCCATCGCAGCAATACCTGCACCCGCAAAAGAAATCTTCGAGAATGAGCAGAACTCATAATACATATCAGGATTTCCTGCTTTTTCACATTCATCAATAATATTGAGGATTTCAATCTTCTCATAAAGGTGATGTACCATATATGCATTATCCCAGAAAATTCTAAAATCCTTAGCTGCTGGCTTAAGGCTTGCAAATCTCTTTACAACCTCATCACTATAAACAACGCCTTCTGGATTCGAATACTTTGGAACACACCAAATACCTTTAACTGCTGGATCTTTAACAAGTTCCTCAACGACATCCATATCAGGACCATCAGCCTTCATAGGAACAAGAACATTTTCAAAGCCAAATCTCTCGGTAACAGCAAAGTGACGATCATATCCTGGAGCTGGGCAAAGGAATTTAACCTTCTCAAGCTTACTCCAAGGAGTCTCTCCCATGATACCAAACATATATGCACGAGAAATGGTATCAAACATAAGATTAAGCGATGATGCTCCACCGACAAAAACATGATCTACCGAAGTTCTGAGCATTTCAGCAAAAAGCTCCTTCGCAGATGCAAGACCGTCAAGTCCGCCATAGTTTCTGGCATCCTGACCATTGCAAACAAATTCTGTATTTGCATCCAAAACGCTGAGCATATCTTTTGCAAGATCAAGCTGTCCTGGCTCTGGCTTTCCTCTTGACATATCAAGGACCAAATTCATTGAAACAAGCTCTTCATACTCTTTGTTCAGGTTTTCATATTCGTTCTTAAGCTCTTCTTTTGATAATGAAGCGTATTCTTTCATTATGTCTTCCTTTCGTGCATAATCAACCTTTCGTATCTTAAAGGAATTTTGCAAAAAAGTAAATAAAAAAATGCAAAATTCCCTGTAATAGCGCAAATTGACAGAAAATCTTGCATAAAATTTTTTATTGCTATTCAATTGTCAGACAATTCTATTCTTTTCCTATGAATTTAAAATACTCTCTGACTTTATTTTCATAACCAAGAACTCCTGGCTCATAGATTTTTTCTCCAACAAGCGAATCAGGAAGATAGGTTTGCTTCGAAAAATGGTTAGGACAATCGTGTGCATACTCATATCCAATCCCATGACCCAAATCGCTATGTCCGCCATAATGGGCATCCTGAAGATGAACAGGAATCGGTGGTGTTTTTGTATTATTAACTATATCCATCGCCTTAAAAATAGCGGTACATGAAGCATTTGATTTTGGAGCTGTCGCAACATATACAACCGCCTCCGAAAGAATAATCTGCGACTCCGGCATACCTATTCTTTCAACAGCCTGCGCTGCAGAAGTTGCAACCACAAGCGCATTAGGGTCAGCCATACCTACATCCTCAGCTGCACAAATCATAATTCTTCTTGCAATAAACTTTATATCTTCTCCGGCTGAAAGCATCCTTGCAAGATAGTAAACTGCAGCATCAGGATCAGACCCTCTCATACTCTTTATAAAGGCCGAAATCGTATCGTAATGGTTATCACCATCTTTGTCATACTTAAGAACCCGCTTCTGAATGCACTCAGCCGCAACCTCTATTGTAATATGTATTTTTCCATCCTCTGACTTCGGAGTAGTCAAAACGCCAAGCTCAATAGCCGTAAGCGCAGCTCTTGCATCTCCATTCGCATTATCAGCAAGAAAATCAAGTGCATCGTCATCAGCAACGGCATCAAACATGCCAAGTCCCTTTTCATTATCTGAAAGCGCCCTTTCAACAAGTCCTCTTACATCCTCGTTTGTCAGTGGCTTTAGCTCAAAAATAATTGAACGGGATAAAAGCGCCCTATTAACCTCAAAGTAAGGATTTTCAGTAGTAGCACCTATTAAAATTACAGTTCCATTTTCAACATGTGGCAACAAAAAGTCCTGCTGTGCCTTATTAAAACGATGAATCTCGTCTATAAAAATAATAGTCTTCCTATTGTATGCTCCTGCAATCTGCTTCGCCTCATTTACAATTTCCTCCATATCCTTCTTTCCTGAAGTAGAGGCATTTATCTCGCGAAACTCAGAACTTGTAGTATGTGCAATAACCTGAGCCAGGGTGGTCTTTCCAGTTCCTGGCGGACCATAAAAAATGACTGACGAAAGTTTGTCAGCCTTTATTGCACGATAAAGAAGTTTTCCCTCTCCAACTATGTGCTGCTGCCCCACAACATCTTCTATAGTCGTAGGTCGCATTCTATTAGCTAAAGGCGAGCTCTCCTTCTTATTCTTTTCATTCATATAAGCAAATAAATCCATAGGGGTATTATAACATAAATGAGGGCGCAATTCGCGCCCTCTTAACTTTATTTAGTTCTAGCTACCAATCCCTCATCTGTTGCATCGATAAGAATTGTACTTCCAAGATCAATCTCGCCTGAAAGAATAAGCTTTGCAGCCAAGGTCTCGACGTTCTTTTGGATATAACGCTTAAGTGGGCGTGCACCGTAGACTGGGTCGTAGCCGTTGTCGATGATATAGGTCTTAGCCGCATCAGTAAGTTCGATGCCAAGCTGGCGATCCTCAAGTCTTGAGTTAAGATCTTTAACGATGATGTCAATGATACCCTGCATGTTATCCTTTGTAAGAGGCTTGAACATGATGATTTCATCAAGTCGGTTCAAAAATTCAGGACGGAAATTGCCGCGAAGGCTTTCCATAACAGCATCGGATGCTTCTTTTGTAATCTCGCCGCTCTCATCGATTCCTTCAAGAAGGAAGTGTGAGCCAAGGTTGCTGGTCATTATGATAATGGTGTTTTTGAAGTCTACAGTACGACCCTGTGAGTCAGTAATTCGGCCATCATCAAGCACCTGAAGCAAAATGTTAAATACATCTGGGTGAGCCTTTTCTACTTCATCAAAAAGAACTACAGAGTATGGCTTTCTGCGAACCGCCTCGGTAAGCTGACCACCTTCATCATAGCCAACATATCCTGGAGGCGCTCCGATAAGCCTTGATACTGAATACTTTTCCATGTACTCAGACATATCAATTCTAACCATCGCACCTTCATCATCAAAAAGTGATGCCGCAAGAGATTTTGCAAGCTCCGTTTTGCCAACGCCGGTAGGCCCCAAGAACAAAAATGAACCTATTGGCTTTGATGGATCTTTTATGCCTGCCTTTGAACGAATAATGGCCTCAGAAACAAGAGTCACTGCATCATCCTGGCCTTTTACCCTCTTATGGAGTTCCTCGTCAAGATGAAGGGTTTTGTTCCTTTCGCTCTCATTTAATTTTGCAACAGGAATACCTGTCCAACGAGAAATAATTCTTGAAATCTCATCCTCTGATACACTCTCATGTACCATGTTAAGTTCCCTGGTCTTAAGCGATTCTTCAGCATCTGCAAGACGTTTTTCAAGTTCAGGCAATTTACCATACTGAAGTTTTGCAGCCTCTTCAAGATCATACTTTTGCTGAGCTATCTGAATCTGCCCACGAACACTTTCAAGTTCTTCACGGATTTTGGTTACATCTTCAACCTGCTTTTTCTCATTATCCCAGGATGCTTTCTTTTCGTTGTAATCATCACGAAGTTCTGAGAGTTCTTTTTGAAGAGCTTCCAGTCTTTCTTTGGAAAGCTGGTCTTCTTCCTTCTTTAAAGCAGCCTCCTCAATTTCAAGTTGCATAATTCTTCGATTCATCTCATCAAGGTCAGATGGCATAGAATCAAGTTCAGTCTTTATAAGTGCACATGCTTCATCCACAAGGTCTATCGCCTTATCCGGAAGAAATCTGTCAGAAATATAACGATTTGAAAGTGTGGCTGCACTAACAAGAGCTCCGTCAGTAATTTTTACTCCATGATAAACCTCATATCGTTCTTTAAGTCCACGAAGAATTGAAATAGTGTCCTCAACCGTTGGCTCATCAACCATAACAGGCTGGAAACGTCTTTCAAACGCTGGATCCTTTTCAATATATTGACGATACTCATCAAGTGTGGTTGCACCGATACAGTGAAGTTCACCACGAGCAAGCATAGGCTTAAGCATATTTCCAGCATCAAGACCACCACCGCCATTTTTACCAGCCCCAATTACAGTGTGAAGTTCATCTATAAATAGAATGATTTCACCATCAGAAGCCTTCACCTCATCAAGAACAGCCTTTAGTCTTTCCTCAAACTCTCCCTGATATTTTGCGCCAGCAATAAGGGAACCCATTTCAAGCGCAAATACCTTTTTATCCTTAAGACCATCAGGTACATCACCACGAACAATACGCTGAGCAAGGCCCTCAGCAACTGCAGTTTTACCAACACCAGGCTCTCCAATAAGAACAGGATTATTCTTGCTCTTTCGGCTAAGTATGCGGATTACATTTCTTATTTCTTCATCTCGGCCAATTACTGGATCAAGATTGTTATTTCTCGCTCTTTCAACAAGATCATAGCCATATTTTTCAAGGACATCATAGGTTGCCTCTGGGTTATCTGTATTTACCGTCTGATTACCTCTGACATTTGCAAGAACCTTAAGAAATCCCTCTCTGGTAACACCAAAATTTTGGAATATATTCTTTATTGGAGTAGACGGCTTCTTAATCATGGCAAGAATCAAATGTTCAACAGAAACATATGAATCCTTCATTGCCTTTGCTTCATCCTCAGCATACATAAGGACATCATTTAGGAACTTTCCAACGTAGAGCTGAATATCGCCAGATACCTTTGTTCTTGCATTAAGCGCACTTTCAACCGCGTTAGAGAAAGCCGAAACATCAACTCCCATCTCACCTATAAGTTCTGGAATAAGGCCCTGTTCCTGCGTCATAAGGGCATATAACAAATGCTCCTGCTCAACCTCCTGGTTACCATACTCACGAGTAAGTTTTTCTGCATTCTGCACTGCCTCAATTGATTTTTTTGTAAATTTCTGAATGTTCATACAATCACCTCGATTCTATATTGAACAAACCTTAAGCTGAGGCTAATATAACACCATTGTTAGCACTCGTCAAGAGTGAGTGCTAATTTGAATTGTGAAGATTTTGTGTTTTTCTCAAACAAAAAGGGGACTGTCCTTAAACAGTCCCCTTCTCTTAGGTATTATAAAATATTTTCAGTTTTTATTAGTAAATTCTACAAACCCATTCATCAATTAGTTTTCATCTCCATTTAACTCATCATCAGTTTTTTTCTTCCCAGTAATAATTGAAACGATCGCAAGAACTGCATTTATCAAACACCAAAAAGACCAAACAGCCAAATCCGAATAGTTTCCATAGTTTGCAAAACCAATGAGGGCTGCGAACCCAAAAAGAATTATAAGTGCAATATTTCCACCCTTCTTTTCAGATTTGCGAGATGCCATTGAAACAATTCCTCCTGCAAGCATAAACACTGCAACGAGAAATCCCGCAGTTCCCGAAACTTCACCATTATCTTCCAATGCATTCACTACACCAGCTGCACATGACTGAAACATTACAATCACAAACAAAACACAAGATAAAATACCTGATACTAATTTCCAAACTTTCATTGCCTATTCTCCAATCATAAAATTACTGTGCTGAAAAAGTTATTGGTTCTGAATCTGCAATGGTATTGTAAGAATCATTATCATAGATATGGAATTTCAATTCGACCTCTTCGATTTTTTCAATTCCATTTTCTTCTAAATCACTAGAGAAAACTGTGATTTCGTCAATTGATTTCTTCCCATCATATACAGTAGTTGCAAAAAATGGGCTCATCATAAATCCATTAATTGACATATCATCTACAGAGATTCCTACATTTTTTCCGGATGTATTTTCACAATAAAGCAGAATAGCGGTACCCCAGAAAGAATTTTCATCCACCGTTTTTCCCACAATTTTTATGCCATTTTCATTGTAAAGTTCCATGCCAGCATCATTTGGAGTTGTATCCATATCTGAATACGCTGATGTCTGAATTTCCGAATAAACATTTTGGAAAACAAAATCTATATTAGAATCATATGCGTGGAAATACATTTCTATTTTTCCAACATTATCAATTCCTGCAGCCTTTAATGCTGAAGATGATAAATACATGGTTTCGTTCGCCTTTTTCCCTGACGCAATTTCAGAAACAAACAAATCTGTTATCATATAATCATTAACTATAAGTGCATCACATCCTACTGTATAATCCGTATCAGAATTATTCTCGACTAACAGTTTGATTCCATCACCCCAAATACTATCTGTTGTGTACTCGGTAGCAGTAATTTTAATACCATCCTGATCTACAACAACCTGCTCATCAATAGTTATACCTGTACTTTGTGATTCAGCTTCCGAATCAGTCTGTTCCTCAACGGAAGCATTTTCCTCACTCGAACTATTTTCTTCTGTAGCAACAATATCCTTTTTGCTACTATCAGATGACCCACTACCTATTGCCATAAAAGCGAATGCTACAAGGCAAAGTACAGTTGCCAAAATCTTTGCTCTATTTTTCATCATTTCTCTCCTTAAATTTGTTTCTTATAATAAAAGCAGCAATCAATTCAGCAAAAAATTCCGCAACAATATCAAACACATCAAATGTGCCCCGGGAAAATGATGTAAGTTGGAGAATTTCTAAAACAGCCGAAAAAGCAAATGCAATAATTAGCACTTTGTTGATTTTTGCTGCATTATTACCATGTATAAAATTCAGTGTAAAAACAAGCGCATAACCCCAAAGCATGTCCAACATATAATTTCTAATAAATTGAACACCAATGCTTTCACCAGAGATATTCCAATGAAAGTTATTTATTCCTAAACTCTCTAAATAATTAACAAACACAACATTCGGAGAACAAACATAATAAAACATAGCACCCAGAATCAACGGAGCAAAAATGTTTGCTATATAAAATGTGTTTTCATTTCTAGTCTTGAAGCCCACTTGTTCTTAAAGGCTCCATTCCATTTTCTTTGAGCAACGCATTAACATTTATAATGCTTCCTGGTCTGTCATTAAATATAATCATCAAAAGTGCATCTCGAGGTACTTTTGCATATAATTCTGGCATCCCATATTTTTTTAACGCTCTTTGCGTCTCATCTAAAGTCAATTCTGCCGCATAGCATATTCGCAAAATAATATCTCTCTGTTTTGTACGCTTTTCACCCGACAAAAGCTTGTATCCGTAACGTTCTGGTATATCTGCCTTCAAAAACACAGCCTGCTGTGTAATAGACTTTTTCGCTAATAAATCCTTTATGTACATAAAGAAGGAATCCTCTGACGAATTCATACTTTCTTTGTTTTCTTTTACATATTTATCAAACTCAGATAAATGAGTTTTTCCCAAAATAGTCTTTAAATCGTCAGTATTTTTTTCGCTCATTATATTCTCCCATCTGATATAATTAACTGAGTTTTAAGTGAAAGGAATATTTCGTGGATATCAATCGCAAATTAGCAATTTCATATTACAAAACAATCGCTACAATCAACGAACCTCATGGTATTTTCTTGGTTCAGCATCAGGAAACTCAAAAAATATTTATCAAAAAGGTTCTTGATGTCTACAACATAGATATCTATAAATGCCTCTATGACTCTCCCATCTTAGGTACTCCTCAAATCATCGATTACTATGAAGAGGATGGTCAACTTACTATCATCGAAGAATTTATATCTGGTTGTTCTCTGCAAGAAAAAATTCTATCAAAGAAACTGTCAATTGAAGATATCCACTCTTATATGTGTGATTTATGTGATGTTCTTGGACAGCTTCACTCAATGAATCCTGCTGTTGTCCATAGAGATATTAAACCTTCAAATGTAATCATCACAAATTACAACCGAGCTATCCTTTTGGATTTTAACGCTGCCAAATACTTTTCGCCTTCATCCACCGAAGACACTGTTCTACTTGGCACTCAAGGTTATGCCGCTCCTGAACAATATGGTTTTGGTTCTTCAACACCTCAAACCGACATTTACTCACTCGGCATAATGCTCAAGGAGATGGTGGATTCAACAAATGATGGTTCTTTTCCCAAATACAACTCAATCATCACAAAGTGTACTCAAATCGATCCTGCTGAACGTTACAAAAACATAAAGGATTTAAAATCTGCATTGTTATCAAAATTTGAAACAATACCTAACATTAATACCCCAACAGAGCAGGCTAGCTTTCTTCCACCTGGTTTTAGATCCAAACGTCCTTGGAAGATGCTAGTAGCTTCAGCATATTACATTTTTATTTGTTGGCTATGCTTAACATTACAGGTGAAAAATGTATCAGGATTAGCTTTATGGTTTGAAAGGGTTTTCCTCCTTGCAATGTTTTTATCCATTCCTGTTAGCTACTTTAATTACAGAAACATCCAAAAACTTATGCCTATATGCAAAAGCACAAATCGTTTTGTTCACTACCTAGGAATTACCATTCTAGATATAACTATAATTTTCATCCTTTTTATCATCTTAGTGATAATTGAAACAGGTTTCTTCAACGCATAAATATTATATCAACAAAATACACTATTCGTTGCCACCTCAAAGGTGGCAATTTTCTTTTTAGCTTTCCTCCCTTTTTTCACTTTGCTTCTGACGATATTAACCGTTTTCGGTTAATATTATTATATACCATATTCGGTTATGCTTTCAATAGACCATTAAATATTGGAGGCTTATACTTGATTTCCTACGCCAGATTGTGGAACACTATGGCCGATCGAGGTATCACTCAATATACCTTGATAAAAAAACATAAAATTAGTCCAGGCCAAATCACAAGATTAAAAAGAAATGAAAGTGTGTCCACGCACACTATAGAAATGTTTTGCAGAATTTTAGACTGCAAAGTCGAAGATATTATGGAATATATAAAAGATTAGGAACTGCTTCTTCGGAAGCGGTTCTTTTAATTAGGGGCTAGGGGGGATGCCTTGCATAGTTTTACTTAAGCGTGGCGTAGAAACAGTTAACGAAAAAATATGATTATGGCAACTGGCGCCACGACGGCGCCAGAGGGCGGCACTAAGCCAGGGATGGCGGTTCCGCCCGTTTGCCAAATAATCATGATTTTTGAGTACTACTGTATCTAGCCTAAGCGACACATAAAACTATGCAAGGCATCCCCCCTAGCCCCTAAAAAACAAAAAGGCTGCCTCCGAAGAAGCAGCCCCTAAAGTCTTTAAACAATTATTAGATTCTTACAAGCTCGTACTCGTCAGTTCCAAGACCAATCTTTTTAGCGTGAGCAATGCAGGTCTTCCAGTCAGTATCTGGATGATTCATGTGGAAGTGGTCACCATGCTCATGAGCTAATTTCTCATCATGTACATGCTTATCAAGCTGTGAATGAGGAACAATATCTGCTGCGTTTACCATGTCTGCACAAGCCATATCGAGTGCAACTGGGTCGAATGATGCAAGCATACCAATGTTTGGAACGATTGGGATATCATTTTCTGCATGGCAGTCACAGTTAGGCGATACATCACAGATAAGTGATACATGGAAGCAAGGACGATCCTTACATACTGCCAATGCATACTCTGCCATACGGTAATTAAGTTTAGCTACTGAATCATCAAAGTTTGCCTGAATAGTATCTTTAGGGCAAACAGCAAGACATCTGCCACAGCCTACGCACTTATCCTGATCGATAGTTGCTTTTCCATTTGCAACAACAGGTGCACCATGAGCACAAATCTTTGTGCAGGCACCACAGCCTACGCAAGCTTCCTGAATTACATGTGGTTTACCATCGCAGTGCTGTTCCATTTTTCCAGCTCTGGAACCGCAACCCATACCGATGTTTTTAATAGCACCGCCAAAACCTGTCATCTCATGTCCTTTGAAATGTGAAAGCGAAATGAAGATATCAGCGTCCATAATCGCATGACCAATTTTAGCTTCTTTTACATACTCTCCATTGATAGGTACGATGGTCTCATCGGTACCTTTAAGACCATCAGCAATGAGAACATGACATCCTGTCTGAAATGGAGAAAATCCATTTACATATGCAGTGTCAAGATGATCTAAAGCATTTTTTCTACTACCAACATAAAGAGTATTGCAATCTGTAAGATATGGCTTGCCGCCAAGTTCTTTAACATAATCTGCTACAACTTTTGCATAGTTCGGACGAAGAAAAGCAAGGTTTCCATACTCGCCAAAATGAATTTTGATAGCAGTATACTTATCACTAAAATCGATGTTTTCAAATCCAGCCTGCTTCATAAGTCTGTGAAGTTTCTGGAGAAGATTCTCATGACCTGTCGCATGAAAGTCCGTAAAATAAACTTTTGATTTTTCCATAGGTTAACCCTCCTAAACAATGTAATAGGCATTATACCAAATAATGCCTATTACAAAAATACATTTATTCTATTTATTACAAAGAATCTTTTTTGCGTTTTCTATTCGCTCTTTGGAAGGCGAAGGACAGTCCCTAAGTGGATATTCTATTCCCATGGCATCATATTTCATTGTGCCAAGATTGTGATAAGGAAGAACTTCAACTTTTTCAACGTTATCCAGAGTATCAATAAATTCCCTGGTTTTGATAAGGTACTCATCCTTATCAGAAATACCCGGAACCAATACATGCCTAATCCATATAGGCTTTTTCATATCAGATAGCTCTTTAAACATTTGATGAATATTATCAAGCGGTTTTCCTGTAAGCTTTATGTGTTCTTCTGGGTCAATGTGTTTTATGTCAACCAGAAGCAAATCTGTAACATCCATAACAGCTTTCCACTTTGAATAATACGGCTCATCTTTTGTAAATGGTGCACCACTTGTGTCTATACATGTAGATACACCTGCCTCATGGCATCTCGTAAATAGATCTAACAGAAAATCCAAATGCAGTAATGGTTCACCACCAGATACGGTAATTCCACCACCCTTTTTCCAATAAGATTTATAACGGAGGGCCTTTTTGAAAAGGTCCTCCGCTGATTGTTCTTCAAACTTAGAGCCATCCCATGTGTCAGGATTATGACAAAACTGACATCTAAGAGGGCATCCCGTCAAAAAGATTATAAATCTAACACCTGGGCCATCAACTGACCCAAATGTTTCGATTGAATGTACTTTTGCCTTGACAGACTCTGACATCTTAGAGCTCGCCGTGGCAGGTTCTTGAGATTACATCCATCTGCTGCTCA
>JAKSSE010000022.1 GCA_024403255.1 Lachnospiraceae bacterium | reverse complement strand
GTTGATTTCCCGACATTTGGGAGGCCGACGATTCCGAGCTTCAAGGTATATTCACCATACCCCACTTTGGGGTCCCTTTCATTTTTTCAACTGTAAAATATTACCACATTTATATCTATTTGTCTTTACTTTCGGGACGGTTCTTTTGTCTCAAGGAGCGTCCCTCTGTCTTATGTTTCATAATAGGCTCGTACCTCTTTCTAACCTCTCTGACCACTTTATTCACATCCTCAGTATCAATATAAACATCATACTGACCTTCAATAGTGCCAAAAGTAACCACATTTTCCATGCTTACGAGCTCTTTTAAATGCATAATCATATTTTCTTTAGTTGCATTCTTATTATATATTTTTATGTAAGAATATCCAACATAATCGGCAGAATCGTAGATTATTATTCTAAGCAACTCAGTAAAACCTTCGTCTTCAAGTCGCTTGTAGAAACTGTCTATTTTCTCTTTTTTATCCAAAAGCATAAAATAAACAACCGACTCATCATCAGGAAACGGCCTTTTTACATAATTTCTATATGGAGAAACCCTTAATTTCTCAACAAGTTTCCTGTTAACCTCATCCTCTGTATCCTGATAATATATAACAAGCATGTCATCGATAATAACATTCGCATAACAGTTTAGTTTTTCGTTCTCTATCAGCTTTATGACCCTTTGCGATGTTTCCTGCGAAATTACATAAACCTTCATATACGAATGCTTCTTTGTGTCATACAAAACAGCCCCATTCATAGCTATAACTGGAAGCGAAAGTCTCACATCCTTCATCGGTTCTATAATCGAAGCCGGCGTACGCATGGTTGAAATTGTAAACTTCATACCGTCATCAATCATACGATTTAGCTCAACCTTGCTAAAAGCGCTCAGCGACTCATTTTTATCTAATAACATGTCATCTATACCGGATATAAAAAGTGTATTCCTGTCAGGGTGAAAACATAATCTTATATCATTTACAAAAATCCCCACCAAAATACCTATCATGGTATCAAGGAAGCGGTTCCACACAAACATGTATGGGTTCAAGTCGCCCACATGATTTACTACGATGCTCAAAAATACTACACAGGAAAAATAAGAAGCCTTGGGCTGCTTGAAAAGTACCGTCGTGTATAGCACTACGATAATCATAAGAGAAATTATAATCTGACCAACAAAGGTTTTATCCACATTTATAAGAAGATAAACAAGTCCATACACAGCACCTATCACAGTTCCGATAGTCCTTTGAATCGCATTCTGCTTAGTGTTTGTGCGATACATCTGAATGCACCAAAGCGCTGCAAGTTGTGAATAAAATACCATGCCCTGTCCTGGTCTTAGCCAATTGACAAGGTAACACAGCGCCACAGCAAGCGCTGACTTTATTATTCGCATGCCTATTCCGGGAAGTTTCATTTTTCTCTTACTACTCATTTTTACCTCAAAAAAATAAGGCGCCAGGATTTCCTAGCGCCATTGCTTTAAAACATATATTAACACACTTTTACCTATACATTTCATTTATTTTTTGCTGAGCATGCTCTGCTTCATGTTTTGCAACAAGCCTGTCCCTATCACTCATTATCGCAAGCATCTCATCAACAAGGTCTTCTTCCCTGGGCGGTTTTTCCATTCTGGACAAATACCCTAGCATTCTTGATGCTGTAAACTCCGTACAAAGTTGCTTCGAAATTGCCTGACAAAGTCCCTCATGATACCCCATCACTTGAAGTCTTCTATATAGTTTTGTTTTTAGTTCTTCACTATACGCCATAAATACCTGTTACTCTGCAATCAAAAGTTCTTTCACCATATTAAAACATTTTTCTCCAATTGGAATAAGAACCAATGATGCACAAAAGATTACGCCAAGACTAAAGCAGATCATTGCGATTGGAAGCTTAACCAAAATCCAAAAGAGAATTGCAAAAAGAGCTACCATATCCTTGTGACCTACATAAGCTAAGCAAAGTGTCATTAATAAAACTGATAAAATTACAAAAAACATATTCGTCACCTCCTGATGATGTAATTAAACCACCGGAGGTGTACATTAAAACGGACTTGTTTTTCGTTACATACCCTTGAGTTTCAAGCCGTGCACAAGTTTCACATAGAATTCTCTAACATCAAAACCGTCTATATTTTCGCGGTTAAGGTCTATCATGTCCGCATGAGAGATTCCTCTTGATCCTTTATTCTCAAGAAAAGTGTAATTATCTCCCCACTCAAACGACTCCTCTCCTACAAGTCCATCATTTTTACCATCAAAATATTTTACAAACATCGTGGTCAGGTTCAAAGGAAATCTTCCACCAACTGGATATTTAAGACAGGAACCTACACTTTGGTAATAAACCTTTGAAGAGTCCAGAAGCTCTTCATTTCGTTTTTCACAGGAGCTCTTTGTAAGATCAGTGACAGCCGAAATAAAATCAGGCTTATCGTCTCCCACCTTTCTAAGCGCCGCATTGTAGGTGTTAGCTATCTTATCCTTCTGAGCCACTGGAATTTTTTCAAGCAAATACTCTGCAAATTCACAGCCTCGGTGCGGAGTATTTATAGTGGTAAGAGACGCCACCATATCCTCTATGCCGTAATTACATATTGCACAGCGACTATCAAGACCGCCCTTCGAATGGGCTATAATGTTCACTTTTTCGCATCCGGTCTTTCTTATGATGTCACGAACCCGGTCGGCTATCTGCTGCCCACACTCTTCAACGCTTGCCGCTGACTCCTGCTTGCCGTAATAAATTGTCGCTCCATTTTTCTCAAGTTCTTCTGGAATACGGCCCCAATAATTAAGCAGATTGGAATCCCTGAAAAAAACTCCATGAACAAGAAGTATCGGGTACTTTGTAGCACAAAGTTTTACATCAGCACGCCCTTCGTTCAAAATCATTTTGTCATTTTCAAACTTAACTTCGCGCGATACTTCTGTCAGCATCAGCATAAGGACAAAAAGGTTCACCACAGGAACCATACCTACAATTACACCTATAATCTTCCATTTGATAGAAATCTGTGAAGACGAGATATAAATTCTTATAATTCCTGAGAAAAACAAAAGGAGTTCAGCAATAATCAGAACAGCGCCATGTCCAAAAACAGCAAGCGCGCTCACCTTAGGTCCATTTTTCCCAAGACCACCTGTCACTATCACATAAACCATAAAGGCAAAAGAATACTGACAGGATATTAAAAACGTCTTAAGCTGGACTACTCCATTAAAGCAGCTTTGAATTTTTCTCGATTTTTTCTTTTTACAAAGCAGAGTTGGATAGCCTAAAAAGACCAGTGAAAGAACTATACATCCTGCTATAGCTATATTAATAGCCGCATTTTCACTAGCCTGCAGCAGTATGCAGGCATTTGCAGCTACTGAATATAAAATTGAGAAAACAAAAATCGTCAATTATTTAAACCACTTAGTTTTAAGCTTTGTATTATAAAAATCTTTTGTGGTACAGCCAGCTCTTCCGCCACCAGCACACGCACAGGCGCAGGCACAGGCACACGCACAGGATGAATGAACACACGATGAATGATGTCCCGAACTTACAGGTCTTGGTGCCGGAGTTCTTACGACATGAACAAGGCAATGCACATTTGGATTTGAAGAATACACATAATCTCCGTTTTTCTTGTACTTAAGTGCCTCTTCATCGCCAGGTTCAACCTTCTCGCCCTCGACAATCTTCTTGGACTTAACCATGTTGCCGCCACAATATGCACACTTTTCAGGCTTCTTCTCGTCCCTGCTGCCACCGCAGTTAGGACAGCTTGGATAATACTCAATAATTGTTCTTGTAATTTTCTCCGTACCAGAAAAGCCTCTTCCAGCCTTATAAATACCATATATAACAGCAATCGGACCAATGACTGGCAAAAAGCATAAGATAAGGATGAATGGTATCGCAATAATCATGCCAACCACCTCACCAAAGGTAGTCTTGCCCTCTTTTTCATGCTCCTCTGAAACAGTTATGTTAAAATCATATGCTTCATTTGGATAAGTGACATCTACCGTAAATTTATCTCCTGCAAGAAGTGGCTGCTGCCAATGAACATAACCGCCTTCAACAAAGCCTGCTGGAGAATAGTGGTCGATGTTGGTTACATCCCAGTAAACATTAAGATTATCTACATCTATTTCGTTAAACCAGCCCGGAGTAAAGGTATAAGTAGTAAAGCCATCATCGCCTATTAAATACATGTAGTCTGTAGTATAGCTGAAAGAAAAATGCGCTACCTGACCTTTATAATATGTCCTGTCCAAATCAATTCTTGCATAAACCTCACCGTTTTCATGCATGATGCTCATATCGCATCCATCTGTAAGGCTCTCATAACTTATGTAATGATCATTTGGAAGGCCGACCTTTACCCATGTCAAAGGGCCTTCTTTGGTATCATTTAAAACTTCCCAGGTGACATCATATATAAGGTTGACGCTCGCATCCTGATTTATATCAACCCAGATAGAATAGTCCCTGATCTGGTCAAGATGATTTGTGTTGCTTACCGCTTCAGCCTCTCTTGGGATAAAAAGCAGTAAAAGGGCAAAAACAAGCCCACTTAGATATTTGAGGAATCTAAACTTTTTCATTTTGAAATCCTCCTTAACGGACATTCTCCTGTCATCTTTGCCGAAAAATCTCTTCTGTTTTGGCAGGCTTCAGACATCCAGATATCATCCCAGTTATCGTTTAACATACTTCCTAAAGGATCAGCTGACAAAAAGCTCTGGCAAGGAACTACATTACCACCAGGTGTTATTGCCATATTTGAAAGACACGCTCCACATGTAGGCATATTAAGTCCCAGTTTTTCAAAGAACTCTTTTTCTATCCAACCAGGAGATGTAAAGCTAATCTCCATGCCGTTTTCCTTACAAAAGTCTGCTGCAAACTGAAGAATAGTCTTAAGTTCCTCTCCATCAAGCTGAAGTGAGCTAGATTCTTCCCCCAGTGCATTTCCTGTCGTAATCAAACCTGAACAGGTAACATATCTAACACCTCTGTCACGCAAAAATTCAAGGGTATTAATATAATTTCTATTCAAGGTGCAAAGTGGTGTATTGATACTTATATTAAGGCCAGCCTCAAGTGCATTATCAATACCTGCCACAGTATTTCTAAACTGATCCGCACCAACAAGTTTGTTGTGCACATCCTCCTCAGATGAATAGAAAGTAATCTGACAGCTATCAAGCGAAGCTTCCTTAAGTTTTTCACAAAATTCTTTTGTAAGCTTTATTCCATTTGTGTTAAGTCTTGTAACAAACCATCTGGAGTAATCAATAAGCTCTATTAAATCTTCGCGCATGGTAGGCTCTCCACCGGTAAATGTAATCTGTGGAATACACGCCTTTTTGCACTCATCAATTATCTTCTTCCAGTCATCGGTAGAAAGTTCTTCTTCTGATACCAGCTTTTGCCCTGCAGCATAACAGTGCACACACTTCTGGTTGCAGTGCCATCTTCCATCTTTTTCCATAGCAGAAACAAGAAGGTCCATTCTATGTGGAGCTCTCATGTATGGCGCATACTCGCCCAAAGTCATATAGAGAATTTCCTGCTGTGGAATGCGGCCATAAGCTACATCAGTAAAAGTCTCCATTATGCAGTTTATATCATTTTTTATAAGTTTTTTACTAAGGAAAGGATAAACCTTACGGACACTTCTTATCGTCTCCTTTATGATATTTTCACTATCCTCATAAGTAACTTCATGACCTTCATACTTATTGACCTGCTTTATAAACTCACATAAAAGTATTGCCCATGAAATATTAACAGGAATAACATCCTGTCCATTTATTATTGCTACAGATGCCTCCACCCGGTCATCTTCTACAACTGGTGGAACAAGGTGAATTCTAACAACACCCGGTCCCTCAGGATCGAGTGTTGTATGCATTACCTCACTAAAATTTTCTTTTGCGTAATTTAAAATTCTTTTTGTTGGTTTCATAATCAGTCGTTATCGTAGTATTCTACTTCCTGTCTTAAAAAGTTATCTCGTCTCTTGCTACATTCAAACGTTTCCTTCTTCACATATTCCTTGGCCATTTTTGCCTTTGCAACCGACTTAAGCTGGTTGTTGAAATGAGAAATAATAAGAGCGGTAATAATACCTGCACCAATCAAGTCAATGTAAAATTCAAATTCAAACCATGCTCCTACTATTGATACAACAATCAAAGAAATAATGAATGAAAGAATACCTGTAATCATTCTCTTTTTCTTATCGCAAGGTAAATCTCCAACGAAGGCTCCTGTCTGACCGTTCATTGCAAAAAGGAAATTCTGGTTCTCCCATTTTGTAGAAAGCATCCAAACAGGAAGCATTGCATAACGGCACTTAACATCCTTTATCTCAATTTCTTCATGCTTTTTGGTAACATCATCATAGTCAGCTTTACACTCATCTGTCAGCATATCAACAAGAGTATTTTTTGCTCTGTCAGAAAAACGCTCGATAGACTCATCCTGTGTTACATCAAATTTATCTGCCATAAAGCCTGGCATATAAACTGTCGAAAATTCTGTAATCTCGTTGTAATCATAAGGCTCAATAGAATCCATCATATCATCTGGCATTTGGATAGATGCATCAGTTGGTATTTTTTCAAAGGAAACCTCGCCCCCGCGCACAGCATCATAAATGTCTGTTACTTTCTTGTTAAGATTATCCTTTACAACCTTGCCAGCTTCAAACCATGCCTCACCAGAAGCGGTACAGTCAAAGAGCCAGAATGGTACATATACGCCTTTTACTTCCTCTATATGGTTGCCTTCCGAAAAAGACTTTGGAAGGAAGAACTTATTGTTATAGTGCTGTCTTAAAGAAGCCTTCGCCTTTTCTTTGTCAAGTTTGAAAGGAATGATAAGATCAGGTCTAAGTGCACCTGCCATCTGTCCAGGAACAATCGATGGATTTCCACAGTATGGACAACTTGTTGCAGCTGTAGTCTCATCACAGATAAGATCAGCACCGCAGCTTGGGCAGTTGTAAGCATGCATGCCTTCATCTATCCACTCTTTTGTCTCTGCTTTTTCAAAAGCTTCGACAGACTTTTCTTCCTTTTCTTTGTACATTGCTTCGATTTCTGCAGTATCAAAAATACTCTCGCAAAAATCGCATTTAAGTTTCCCTGATGCGCCGTCAAAATGCATCGGACCAGTACAGTTTGGACATTGATAATTTGTAATCTCTGTTGCCATTTTCTCTTCCTCTTTTGCTGGGGTTTATTTTACACTCCGAAGATAATCCATTACTATTTTGTAGTTGTCTTTATTATGAGGGAAACTGCAATTTGTGCATACCTTTATAGTCTTCCCCTCTTTTTCTTTGTAAGCAGGATTTCCCGGACAATTTTCAAGATGATACATAGGGCAATAACAAAACAGGCAGTTCATGTTATCTATGCCTTTGTGGCAGGGATAGTATTTGCACTGTCTATTCTCAAAATACGTAGCATCACTTGATGACAAATTGCCACCTTTGACTATTATAACAGTAAAATAGCCAGTTAGTTTATCTATTTCATCTATACTTTTTGCAACTATTTCGCCTGGCATACCGCAGTTTGAAACACCGCAAACTGTAACTCCTTCATGAGTGCTTGCAAACTCTTTTATTTCAGAAATCATTTCCTCAAAAGAGTCCTTTGTCTTCATAAAAATCCTTGTACCAGGCGTTCTAAGATTTTCTTTTATATTTGAGGTCCCAGGAAAAATGTGGACCTGTTCTTTATCTATAGCTATGGGAATATTAAGCTTAGCACAGACTGCCTGAATCGAGGTTATTCCAGGAATAAATTCTGATTCATACCCTGCTGCTAATAATTTTTCATAAATATACTCGTACGTTGCATATAGCATTACATCCCCAAGTGCCAGGAATGCAACATTTTTTCCTTCATCCAGAAGCTTTACAGTTTTTTCAAATATTTCTTTGTGTCGTTCTTCTTTTACTGACGCATTTCTGCTCATAGTGAAAGTCTCACAGATAATTTCTTTTTGATCTATGAAATCAAGATTTTTCACTATCTGATATGCCTTGCAATCCTCTTTGGGAAAGCTCGGTAGCATAATCACATCAGCTTTTTTTATTGTTTCAATTGCCTCTAGCGTAAGAAGATTTTCATCTCCCGGGCCAACCGATACACCGTAGCATATGCCTTTACTCATAGTTTTTAGCCTTATCTATAAAATCTTTCACAAAATTTATATCACTCAAGTAAAAAAGATGCGGAAAGCCTGCTATAACATTTTTATAGATTGTCATCGCTTTATACTTAACGCTTTCATCAGAAGCCTTTTTTATATCAAAAGCCTCGCCTGGATTTTCTACATCAAAATGATGAAACTCGTGTCCTTTCAAGTGATATTTTCCGTTTGATATATCCACATATCCAAATCTGACAAGTTTCTTTTGATTAACAGCCGTCCCCTTTAAAACGCCTGCCATTTTATGTGTGTTTTCATCTACAGAAATCCCCTCACACAAATACATAAATCCGCCACATTCAGCTAAAACCGGCATACCGTCTTCTATCTTTTCCCGAATATCCTCCATCATGGATTTATTTTCTTCAAGTTCCTTTGCATAAAGCTCTGGATACCCACCTGGAATAATCATCGCACTTGCTTTTGACGGAATTTTTTTATCATGAATAGGGGAAAAGTATTCTATATCAACGCCGCACATTGCAAGAACCGCAATATTGTCCTTATAAAGAAAATTAAAGGCTTCATCTTTTGCAATTGCAATTAGTGGACGTTTATCTAAAGATGCTCTTTCTACATAGTCGCTTAATGTTTTCCCTCCCATAAGCGGCTTAGCACTTTCTGCTATTTCAAGAATCCCATCTACGTCTACAGTCTCTTTTATAACCGCCGAAACCGCACTTATTATCTCTTTAGCATTGTTTTCTTCAACGCTCATTAGCCCTAAGTGTCTGCTCTCAAAAGCTGCGTTTTTAAGCGTTGGAATATACCCAAGAGGCTTTACATTGCACTCTTTTTCAATAACAGGTGCAAGTTTTTTATAATATCCTTCTGATATTCGGTTTAAAATAACGCCCTTTATCAGACTGTCTTCATCAAGGGAAAGAAATCCTTTTATCTGAGCAACTATGCTGTATCCAGCCTTGGAAGCATCTACCAAAAGCACGATAGGCGACTCTAACTTCTTTGCAACATCATAAGTGCTGCATTCTTTTGTAACTCCTAGTCCATCATAAAGTCCCATGCACCCTTCGATGATATTTATATCACCTGCATCCTCTAAATAAGATGCCTTAAGCATATCTTCATCCATAAAAAAAGGATCAAGATTTTTAGAAGGTATGCCAAGCACAACCTCATGATACATAGGGTCAATATAATCTGGGCCACACTTAAAACTATGAGTGTTTGCAAACTTTAAAACCTCAAGAAGTGACGAGGTAAAAAGTGTCTTTCCAACATTGCTTGATGTAGCCGATATTAAGATTCTACTGGAGTTCTTCTTCATCTTTTAACACAAAAGTCCAAAAGTCTTTTCAGACCTTTGGACTTTAAAACAAAACAACTTATTTATTCTGCAAATTCATTATTCACCTGGGTGACTTGTCACAGCTTTTCCGCTGTTCCATAAATCAGCCGCCTTCTGTGCAGCAGCCTCTTTATCATCCTCAGACTTAAAATCAATAGTCACTGTGTGAGCAGTACAATCAATACAGCTAACGCACACGCCGTTTGTTCCATCATCCTCAAGAAAAGCAACACCACCACATTTTGGACAGTCATTTACTTCTATCTTTTCAAAAATATCCATTATTTATCTCCCTCTCCAATTTCCTCAATATCATATGGGGTCGACTGATATACATAGTAGTTAAGCCAGTTTGTATATAGAAGCTGACCTGCACTTCTCCAATTGACGATTGGCTCCTTATTTGGATCATCATCAGGGAAATAATTTTCAGGCACATTTGGGTTCATTCCCTTGCCAAGATCTCTAAAATACTCCTGCGACAAAGTATCTCTATCATACTCTGTATGGCAGGAAACAAAGAATCTTCTTGAATCTGTGCTCTTTACAATGGCAACACCGGCTTCTTCTGATTCAGCCATAAGCTCAAGCTCTGGAACCGAAAGGATTTTTTCCCTCTCAATACCCATCGCACGAGAATGTGGTGCATAAAATACATCATCAAACCCTCTGAATAGTGGCGACTTTGGCTTAAGAACACGATGTGAATAAACGCCTGAAAGTTTCTCATCACTATCATATCTTTCAAGACCATAGTGATAATAAAGACCTGCGAAACATGCCCAGCAAAGATAGAAAGTACAATGAACATGCTTATCAGCCCACTTCATTATGGTACAAAGCTCATCCCAGTATGCAACGTCCTCAAATTTAACATAATCAAGTGGTGCACCGGTTATAATCATTCCATCAAATTTTCTGTCTTTTACCTTATCAAAGGTGGTATAAAAACTGTCAAGATGGTTGGCATCAACATGAGTTGGTTTATAGCTTGCAGTCTGCAAAAGCTCAACGTTTACCTGAAGAGGAGTGTTGGAAAGCTTTCTTAAAAGCTGAGTCTCAGTGACCTCCTTGTTAGGCATAAGATTAAGTATTAAAACATTTAATGGTCGTATATCCTGATGCATAGCTCTAAGTTCAGTCATAACGAAGATGTTTTCTTCTTCGAGAATGGCCTGTGCTGGCAATGCATTCATAATTTTAATTGGCATAATATCCTCCTACAATAACTTTTCTATTATACCACAAAATTTCTATTCTCTAAATCTATATCTCCATCATTTTGCATTGAGAAAGACCTGCACTCCAAAATTCTTCTATCGGAAGGTTCTTTCTTTGACATATGATGCTTAAATTCATGGCTCCATGTCCAACTATAAGAACATCCTTTCTGGCCTCAAGTTCAGGTTCAATAACTTCCTCAAGAAATTCTCCTGTTCTTTTAAACAGTTCATCAAAAGTTTCAGAACCACCTATTGACTCTTTATATTTTGCCGGTTCCCTAAAAATAACATTAATAGGGCAATCTGTAGGCCCAAGATAATCTATCGAGCCTTCATATTCACCAAAGCTCATCTCTATAAGGCGCTCATCTATTATTATCGGAACATTTCTATTCGCCAAAAGAATCTGGGCCGTTTCTTTAGCCCTTTGTAACGGAGAGCAGTAACAAACATCTATATTTACCGAAGCATACTCTTTGGCCGCTTCTTTTGCCATCATCCTGCCCTCATCACATAAAGGTATATCTGTCCTTCCCTGGAGTTTACTTAAAGCATTCCATTCAGTTTTTCCATGTCGCATTATATAAAGCATTTATGAGCCTCCAACCCCGTCCCCAAAGCATCAAAAAACCCCCTTTTGCCAAGGGGATTTTCAAAGTGTTTATTCTTCAGCCTTTTCTTTAAGCAAAGGTCTTGCTACTTTTTCATTGAAGAACTCAATCAAAGGCCCCATAAAGAAAGCAGTGATTATTGTTCCTACGCCTACAAATGTAGGAATATCTCTAGGAGCACCTTTTCCAAGGATAAAAAGTGCAATTCCAACTATTACACAAACAATGTCTGTTCCGATTCTGATGAACTTAAACTTTCCAAGTTTCCATTTATAGGCCATGATTATTGCTATTGCATCATAAGTTGAAACACCAAGATCAGCTGTCATGTAAAGAGCTGAGCCAAAGCAAATGACCACAATTGCAAAAAGCAGACACGCAACCCTCACCAGAATAGATGGATCCACGATAGTTCTCTTAAGAAAGTCATAAGTAAACTGAGTAATATAACCTAGCAAAAATAAATTTATAAAAGTTGCAAGGCCGATATTGTGCCTATCAACTATCAAGCTGAAAATAAGGAGCACCGCGTTCACAATCACATACAATGTTCCAAACTGAATTGGGATAAGCTGGTCTATACCGCTCATAAATGACTGAAACGGATCAACTCCAAAAGCTGCAAGCTTAAAAAAACCAACAGCAATAGCTCCAAGGACTACTCCGCCTAAAGACATTGCTATTCTTTTTTTAATCATATTTCTCCCCACAATAAATTATTCGATATTTAACACATCTGAAAAGCCTGTCACTTCGAATACTTCGCTTACAGTTTCATTTATATTTTTAACTACCATATTTCCATTATTAAACATCTGTTTATGAGCACTCAAAAGTACTCTAAGTCCAGCTGATGAAATGTACTCCAAATCCGCAAAATCAAAAACAAGATTCTTAACACCAGAAAGACTCTCCTGAAGTTCTTTCTCCAATTCTGGGGAAGTAAGTGTATCAAGTCTTCCGGTTAAGCTGATAGTCAAATTCTCTCCATCCAATGCTTTTTTGATATCCATGTCTAATCCTCCTTATATGGTTGTTGTAATAGTCAAACAGTTTTGTCCATCTTTGAACTCATATTCAACCTTATCCATCGTCTTCTTTACCATCAATATTCCCAAGCCACCAATAGATCTTTTTTCAGCCTCTAATGTTATGTCTGGATCTTCATGGGCTAATGGGTTATATGGTGTTCCTGAATCCTTAAACGTAATTCGCACAGAAGAAATATCTGGCAAATGCTCCATCAAAACCGAAGCCTTTCCCGTTTCATTCCCATAAGCATAATGTGCTATATTCACATATATTTCTTCTACTGCAATCTGGATTTTCATGGCAAACTTCATACTGCAGCCAAAAAGGTCCAGTTGTTCCTCCGTAAAAGCAAGAACCTGATTTAAATTTTCAACTAATGCATCAACTACTAGTTCTGCCATTTTTCCCTCATTTTGTGTAAAAAAGTTCATTTACATCAAATTTATTATAGCTTATCAATGATGTCTTTTACACCCTCATCCCAGGATAAATCGAAATCTTTTATTTCATAAGTTTCAAACTCTTTTGTTACATGATCCACATCATAAACCGATTCATTATCAACATGAACTATTCTCTTATAATTTTCTTTGAGCAACTGCTTTATGCGGTCTGCACTGCCAGCAGCCTTTCTTTTTTCATTGACACCGTTGACAATAACATCAGCTTTAAGGTCGTACATGGAGAAAAAATCATTAAAATCTTCCTCTGTAAAATAGCCCGAAGTATAAACGCATATATCATAACCTTTATTCTGAAATGCACTTATAACCTCAGGTGCACCGGTGCGAAGTCGTTCTTTGATTTTTTTGCTGAATATCGTACTGCTAAGGGTAGCCATGTTATTTTCATCAATAGTAAGCAAAACTTCATCAAAATCAAAAGTAACAAGCTTATCATTAGCACTGGCACCAATCATTCGGCCAAGGTCAATATCTGTAATTATATTAACTATCTTCACATGGAGCTTCTTTACGTTCATTCGAAGTGCAGCAAACCATCTATGATGTCCATTTAAAAGAAGATAGCCGTCAGGCTCCATTTTCTCCACTATCACCGGATCATCAAAAACATCCATTCTATGTGCTTCCAAAAATTTAATTTGGGTGACATATTCACCTACTATCTCAAGATTAGGGCCTATTTCTGCCTGAGAAAATTCGTCTGCAGGATTTGGATGAAGCTTTTCAGGGGCACAAAACCTCGTCATACAGCGTTCAATAAGTCCAGCCTTTATAACTTTTCTTATGCCATTATATTTTTCAACATCTTCTACAACTTTTTCGATGTAATCACTTGGCCAGGCTGGCATCTACTCGTCCTCCAACAAATCCTGTCTTTCTTTTTTTCTTATCTTATGAACCCTTTCAAGGATTTTTTCTTCCCATGAGTCATCCTGTGCATTTAACTGGTACACATTAAATCCGTAAGCTTTTCCTGCTGTAACTATGACACTCTCGTCATCAATATGGAGGGAAATTCTATATTTAGTGGGCATTTTTTGTGGAAGGATTTCCTTTCTTTTGCCCTGAACCTCTTTTAAGTGCCTTGTTCCATTAACTACTCCGTTCAACTTCACATGATACATTCTAAAAAGCGTTCTTATGTATCTTTCTGACCGAAATGACGATGTATATATCCAAACATCAAAACCCTGCTCCTGAAGCTTGCGAATCAAATCCGGCGCACCAAATCTGAGCCTTTCTTTAAAAAACTTATTAAATGGAAAGGTCAAATCAGGTTCTGTCTTATGCGTATTGGGATTAACAAATAAAACCTCATCAAGGTCAAATGAAACCCTCATATTCATACTGACACCCCACAATTGAATGTTATAGGCTCATACTACAAAAAATCAAAGTGCCTTTTTTATAAGTCGCTTCATAAAGCCATAAAGCTGATAATCCTTATTTGTGCCTATTATTTTGCATCCAAAGAACTTATTTCCTGCTTTTGTAGTAGATCTGGTTATAAGACAATCAACCTTAGCATTAAAAGTCTTATTCTCTATGTTATCTGTAAAAGTGATAGTAATCTGATTTGTCATAGGCGTATATCCAAGTGGTGCATAAAATGAAACGCCTACATCACTAATATCATGAACAAGCACCTCATCACCATCACTCACCTTGCTGTCAAACGCTTTTGCTTTTGCCTGGATAACTATTCGATCATGCTGACGTCTGTCATCATGATCCGAGTTTGCATTAAAACTAAAAGTCTTTACTCTGTATATAGTTTCATCGTTTATCTTTTCAGTTGTAAGTTCAACATTCTTCCAGGAAATACGCTTTCCACTTTGTGGGTCATCTGTAAAAAGATTACACACAGCACCCTTTCCCGGAGTAATATTTAATTCAAGTGGACTTCCATTATGATTGTATGCACTTATGTAAGTTGATTTTTCATCAACACCCATCACTTCAGAGTCAAATTCTATCTTTTGCTCTCCCCAAATTAGTTGTACTTTCACCTTGTGTTCAACAAGCAGTTCTGTGAGTTTCATAAAAGTCTTCCTTTATTTCATTGATTTTTCATCGTATGATATTTAGCCTACTGAAAAAATTCTAATAGCTACTACATTCGCTGGAACAGAAAACTCGATGCTTCCATCTGATAAAATGTTTGCCTTTACATAAGCTGTAGTTCCATCGGCAAGGTAAACAAGAGCAACTACAACATCATCCGGAGCAAATCGTAACCCTACTCCGCTATATCTTAATTTGCCAGCTTTTGTCATGGATACAGAGGTTGACATAACTTCTTTAACCTGACCAGGATTATACTTTGTCAGATCAATGCCAATCGAAGCAGATGCAGAACTTAAAACTGATGCTGCAAATGCATTATTTGAAGTTTCAGGTGCAGATTCGATTGTTTCTGCTTCCACCTGTCTTATCTTTTTATCAGAAGAATGTTTCTTTGACTCATTTTTAGCTGGACTTGTTTTTGGTCTGAAAAGATTAACCCAGACATTAACAAGTCTGTCAAAGTAGCCGTTTCCATTATCATATCTTTTAGCAAACCAGCCGTAATTACCCTCGAAGCATTCCTTATCAACTTCAACCTCAACTTTATATTTTCCGTCTGTGAGGTTCTCAAGGGCACTTCTAAATGAAAGGTTTAACGCTGTTATTCCGTCTGCTATCATCTGCTTCCATTCACTTTTTGATATTTCGAAAGCGCTTTCTTCTATAAGATTATCATCCTCACCAAATAATCTGTATTTAAGCTTATTGATATCGTAGAAAGAAAGGAAATCTAAGTTGAATGGAACATCAAAACCATAGCCACTGTCTAAATCGTATTCACTGTCATTATCAAATTCATCAGAGATTCCTCTGGTTGCCTCTGGAATACGCGACTCGTTAACTTTTTCTTTCCCTTCAGAATCATCAAGAACTGATATATCGCCAATCCTTGCATTAAAATAAAAGTCTCCAGAATTTTCTGGATCTACTTTAAACACCCAGCCCTTACCTTCAACAAATTCTATTGGGTAGACACCGTAGACATTTGACTTTGACTTTGGATCATCTGGCTGGGATTCATCGCAAACTCCATTATCCGGATCAGTCACTATAACGGCAACTGGATTACCTTCTTCATCCCTTATAAATCCAGTAAGAGAAAGCGCATGACCACCTTTGGTAAAAAAGTATATTGCCACAGTAGCTGCGACAGGATCTGATTCAGTTGATTCAATTCCTGATAATAATTCCTTTAATGTATCAACATCGTCAAATTGTATCATTCCGAGCATATCATCAGTATAATACTCGTTTAATAGTCCATCGTCTTCATCAGGTCCGCATATAAGCTCCCTTTCAGTTAAACTTTCTCCATTAATAAACCACTTCCAATATCTATCCTCGGCTCCACCAACATCATTAAGACAGTATGCTGCGTATGACGCAAGATCATCCTCCGACTGAAAGTATATTGAAGCATTGTCTCCTACATTAAAAATTCCTGCATTAGTCTTTTTTACCCAACCACTCTGCCACAATGCATCTGATGCTGCATATGCCCAGCATAAATTTGAATCATATCCTTCAACATAATCATGCTCATCACTATGCTTTTCCGCATCAGTAAAGTCATCTTTAATAACCTTGTTATTAGTTTTGGTTTCAATCAATCCATTATAGTATGCAGCGGCAAGTTGCCTGCACACAGCTTCATCTACACCATTTCCATACACAAAAGCAGAATAAGATTCTGCCCCATCTCCACCATTTAATTTGAAATTAAATTTAAATTTGTTCTGAGCTCCATCAGCAGGAGTTTCTGCCTCATAAGTGAAATTCACATCTACATCAGAAGTGGTATATACATAGGCTGGTTCTGGATCGCCATCGCCTGAGTCTGGGTCTGGATCTGGGGTATCTGACTTTACGTCTTTCTTTGCTTCATCAGATGGTTTCTCTTTTTTAGCTTCTGGGGATGACTGCTGAACAGGGGTTTCTTCCTTTGTTTCCTGCTGAGCTGGAACCTCTTCTACTACAACTATCTCGTCATGTAACTGAACCTCTTCAGGAGTACTAATTTCTTCATGAATACCAGGTTCTTCAGAGCTTTCGTCTGAGTTTTCTTCTGAACTTTCATCAGAAACGGTTTCCGTTGCTTCAACCTTTGTACTTTCTTCAGGCTCATCTGCAAACGCACCAATACTGGCTGTACCAAATGCTATTGATACGGCCAATAAAATTGCTATCCACTTTTTAACAATCCACTTTGAAGGTTTCATTTTAGGCTCCTTATTGCCAGTCAATGCGAGCTGCATAATAATCTATTATTTTATCACAATTTTGAGTATTTTTCTTTATAATGCTTTATAATTATTTTATTAATTGTTTTATGGAGGCAAAAATGTTTTACGTACCAGATGGCACCGAACAATGCGGATATTATGAGTGTAAAGAATGTGACAACAGATTTCTTGATCTTAGAATTGCACCGCAGTTAGTATGCCCTTATTGCGGCGAAGAACCAGACATGGAAATAGGTCCCGATGAAGAAATGCCAAAGATCGTCGAATCAGCAAAACTGATTCAGATGATTCGAGGAGCTGAAGAAGTAGAAAAAATGGACGCACTTTTATCCCTGGCAATTACCGGCGGGGACTACGACTGGCTATAACGAGCTGCTAACCCCGTCCCCAAGAGGCCACTGCTAGTATCTCTCCAAAAATCCCCTCACATACTCCTTCATCTCTTCTACAACTGAATCAGGTCCGGTGACTTTTACTTCGTCGCCAAGGCTTAATATCCACGCAAAAAACTGAGGGCTGACTGCTACATCAACATGTATGCATGAACTATTATCTCCAGCAGGAATAATGCTTATATCTTTTCCGAATCTGTCAATAAACACGCCAACCATGTAATTATTGAACTCAATTCGCACCTTTTCCTTACGACCGCTGTACATTCCAAAATTCATCTTAGAATACGCAGCCATATCAAAGCCTTTGAACGCCTCCTTGCCATCTCTTCTATCTTCAAGGAGCTCTATCTGCTTCATTTTATCTACACGGTAGTGCTTTATTTTCTGATCATAATTATCAAAAGCAACCATATAATAGTTTTCATCATCCCAGGTGAGTGCCCATGGGCTGACAGTAAACACTATGCCATGATTTCTTTCTTCAAGCTTCTTTTCTACATTCCAGCGATAATACTTAAACGAAATCTTTTTATTCTCGGCAATGGCCCTGTGCAGTTCATCAACGTTATAGTAGATGCTTTCGTTCATCGTCTTTGCACGTCCCTGAACATAAACCTGGCGATCCAGCTGCTTTGCCTGATGCTCACTGACAAAAGATTTCATCTTCTTAATCAGCTCGCGCGATTTTTTCTCAGTAATAAATTTTGATGACTGAATTGCATCAATAAGAAGTTTAACCTCTGCAAGGTCAAACTCTCTAGAACCAACATGATAATATGTCTCACGCCCTATCTGTTCTTTTATAATCTCGACATCAAAATATTCTGTCATGTCTGCAAAATCCGCATATATGCTCTTTCGTTCTGCAGTAACATCATATTTTTCAAGTTCTTCCATTATCTGTGGCATTGTAAGACTGTGCTCATCGTCAGTCTTCGCCTGCATAATTTTCATCAAATATGGAAATTTAAATTTCTGATTAGTTCCTCTGGACATATGTTTTCCCCCTTGCAATGAGAATTATATCATAAAGCTGAGAGTTTTAAGGGACTCATTTTCACTTGTCGGACACTTGTCGGACATAATAAAACCCAAGGGGGAGACACTTTGTAAGTTCTCTAAAACCCTTGGGTATAACATTGAAAATTTATCAAATTAGAATCCGAAGCTATTCTTCGTCATCTCTCTTTTTAGCTGCAGCTACCAGGCGTTTTTTCTGATGTTTTTTATACATTTCAATGCCTGTTGTTCCAAAAATGGCTACAATTATTGCCCAAAGCCAGCTCATCTTTTTAGCTGTGCCAAGCTCAAAATCCCCATCAGCAAATGAAGCCAAAGGTGTAGCCTCATCCTCAAGTTCAAGTATATTTGAATCATCCTCAAGATTCATAACTAAAGTTTCATCATCAGCTACATTTGCAGCCTCAATATCTACCGCATTCGCATTATTAGCTCCGCCTGCTACTGCAGCCTCAGCATTTACCTGAGGAGTTGCTACAAACACTGCATCATCGGCAATCGGACTAGCAGGTGTTCTAGGCGATGCCTCGTTCTGATTGTTGTTTCTTCTTGATGCCAAGATAATGTCATTCTTTTTGCCATCAGCTTTTTCCACTAACTGAGCAAGTTGTTCATCAAGAACTGCTTTCTTTTCAAGAGCTGCCTCAAGCTTATCCTGTGCTGATTTAAGCTGAAATTGAAGAGCATCTAAAGCTTGAGATTTACCAGCCATTTCGTCTTCTGGATTATTAAGCTCAATTTCATCTATTCTCTTCTTTAGAGCTTCAACATTTGCTCTGGCGTTTTCTACATCTTTGGCACACTTCTGTTCTTTTAATATAATATCAGACAGTTCCTTCACTGAATTTTTAATTCCATCGGGGGTAATATCACCTTCGCCTTTTTCTGCAAATACAGGTTTCTTTCCTGTAGCCTTTACTTCTTTACCCTGTGCATTTATATATGTGATATTAACGGTTCCATTATCATTTACAGAATCGATGCTCTTGATTGGATTATTGTTATATGTAAGATTTTCAACCGGCTTTTCAACTACTCTAATCTGATGAAAGTTAACAACTGTATCATCAGTTCCATTAGTTGTATTTCCATCCTTATCTACAGGAAGATAATCATAAAATTTAATGAAAAGTTCTCCATCAACAGTATACGTAGCCAGAACATAATTGGATTTTGTCGCACTATTATTTTTAACCCAGTCATATACTTTAAGACTACCTGGATCGCATTTATTATTCGAATATAAATCATATTGAACTAGCAAAGGAGTAAGTTCATCATTAACACTCCAGATTTCATTTTGTCTAGATTTATATTTTGACGCATTTGTCTCCTTAAGCTCTTGCAAATCTTTCTGAGTTTTTTCAACTACAATAAGCTTATTGTATATTTCCTTGACAAGCTCTGCCAATTCACCCTGCTTATCCTTTGCCAGGTTTTTCGCTTCCTCTGCTGCCTTTTCTGCCTTTGCAAGATTTTCCTGCGCCTCAGCTAGCTCCTTAGATGCATTTTCATAGTTTGTTTTAGCCGCATCATAAGCTTTCTTTGCTTCATCGTAAGCCGCATCCATATTAGCACTAGCTGCTTCATAATCAGCTTTTGCTTTTTTAAATTCAGACTCAAGCACATCACATTCAGCTTTAGCTTCCTCAAGAGCCTCTTTCGCTTCTTCTACAATCTGCTCCACCTGTTCAACAGTTACAGCCTCATCGATTGCTTTGTTCTTATCCTGAAGATCATTAGACGCATTATCAATTACTGTATTGATTTTATCTGCTATTTTTTCTTCCTGATCTGCATAAAATTCACTACTGTCTTTTTCGCTTTTATACTCTTCAACTTTTTCAACAAATGTATCTACATTTGTCTCAGCCTCATGTATTTCTTCATTCGCGGTATTAACACTCTCTTGGGCAGTCTCAATCTCAGTTTGATTTTCCACTATGCTAGGAAGAGCTTCCACCTCTTCCACAACCTTTTCAGAGTTTTCGCTTGCCGCCTTTGCTTCCTGCTGTTCTGAGTTTTCCTGTTCGTCAATATTATCCGCTGGCGCTTCTTCCGCAAACGCAACAATAGGAGTACTCGTTGCAGCCATCATAGCTGCAAGTCCAATTGTAATAGCTTTTATAACCTTGTCGTTTTTCACATTCTTTTTCATAAGTTACACCTCTCAGGCATATAGTAGTTTAGTCCTGTTTTGTACATCGACGCAAATTTCTTTTTTATTAACCAATATGCTCAAATAAATATCCTAAAACTTCTGGAGTAAACTTTTTAGCTGAGATACCAATTGTCCATGTACCATCAGTCTCTTTTACCTGTCTGTTTACCTCTGCGTACATGATCAAAGTCTCAGCAACAATAATTATGTCTTTACCCACAATTTCAGGAACATCAGCAGAAGCTGTAATTCCCATTCCCAAAGGGCTGACATTCTTAGTGCTGACATAATACTTATCCCCTGTCTCGCAAACCACAATTACGCTATTTGCAGGATATTCTACTCTATGAATATTTCTTCTTTCTTCCATCCTAATCACATCGCTCCTTTTTCAGTTATATATATTATTATACGCTTGTATTATTAGTATTGGCTACAGTTTTTCTGCACTATCCCCCACTATAAGCTCGTAAAGTGTAGGGCGCAAATTGTATTCTTTTATAAGATTCTCTACTTCATTTAGAAGTTTCTTTTTATGTTCCTCTGGTATTTTAGACTTCACTGCACGTATCAAAAGATTCTTTGGCGTATGCGTAAAATCAATAAACTCAAGAATCTGAGTTTTATACCCACAATATTCTAAAAGGTTGCCTCGTATTGCGTCCGTCATAATCGCTGCAACCCTTTCCTTCAAAAGGCCGTATCTTGTCAGTATCGAAAAATCATCGGTCTCAATCTGCCCATTCAATTCATGCTGACAACATGGTACAGATATTATGATTTTGGTATTCCATCTTATTGCATGGTAGAGTGCATAATCGGTTGCTGTATCGCACGCGTGTAAAGTTATGACCATATCAACAGGCTTATCACTCTCGTAAACTGCAACATCTCCCACTTCAAATGAAAGCTTTTCATAGCCATATTTTTCTGCGGTCTTTCGACATTTCTTTATGACATCTTCTTTAAGATCGAGCCCTGTCATCGTAACATCTATCTTTTTCACATAGGTCAGATAGTAATATACGACAAAAGTCAGGTATGATTTTCCACATCCAAAATCCACTATATTGAGCTTTGAAAGTGAAGCCTTATCTATCGCTTCATCAATAAATTGCAGGAACTTATTAATCTGACGGAACTTGTCGTACATGGAGTTTATTACTTTTCCATCCTTTGTAAAAACTCCCATATCAACAAGCGGTGGAATTACTGTTCCCTCCTCAAGAAAATAAGATTTCTGTCTATTATTTGAGCCTGAAACTTTAACCTCTGCCGAATTTTTCGTCTTATTAAAAAAGACCTTTCCCTTCTTCGAAATTTTAATAGAATACTCAAACTCGCCGTTCCACGCATTTAGCTGTTTAAATCCTTCATCCATACAGCTATAAACAAAAACGGCAAGCTGTTCTTCGCTCAAATTTTCATGGAAAGCCTGCGTTTCTGTAAACTTTTCAGCCTGAAATCCCTGTTCTGTTTTTGAAACTACAATCTTCTTATATTTTGTATCTCTGGGATTACTTAATACGATCTTGATTATATTATTTTCAAAAAGTTCTTTGATTACCTTATCTAATTCCATAACACCACTTTAATATGTATAACAATCGTACCTTATCGCTTTTCCTTCAAGGGAATAATTGGGTTTTTTCCCCGCTAAAAAAGGAGCCTTAAGGGGTCTTTTTACAACTATCTTCTTGGGACCTGCCTGTATAGCAGAATCAAACAGTTCATTTTCTTCACTACATGGTGATTCCATTTTCTGAATCAGCTGAAGTTTCTTTCCAATAAGGCCACTTTTCTGCCTCCCCGGAAACATAGGATCAAGATAAACTAAATCCACCGAATCAAGCCTATTAGATAGTAATTTGACACTGTCACCTTCCACAACATGCATTCTGTTTGCAATATCCTTAAGGGCTGGCTGTCTTTTCGCCCTTCGTATTGCATCTTTTAACAATAATGCAATAACAGGATTCTGCTCATGCAAAGTAATATCGTACCCATTAGCTGCAATTATAAATGCATCCTCACCCATACCAGCAGTTGCATCAATGGCCTTAGGATTTTCTGCATCAGTTTTTGTCGCTTTTGAGAGCATCTCATGCAAAAGGCGTCCATCAGTAACACGTCTAAGCATCCCCTCAAAATCGCCCTGATAGGTCAAGTTATATCCACTAAGGGAAACTCCTTTCGAATCAAAAACCACAGTAAGTCCATCGCCTTCTGCATCTAAAATCCTTGATTCTATCTTATTGGAAAAAGACTCTGCTAACGCTTTGTCTCCACCTTTTTTTAATAGTATCGTTACATTTTCCATGCTCTTATACTAGCATAATTTTGAGTTTTCTAGAAACCTAAACTTCAAGCAAAAAATAAGGCAGCTTTCGCTACCTTATTTATCTGCTTTCCTATTGTTCTTTTGTAATAATGAAATGCATCCCCGCAGAGATAAACTGAAATTTTATCTCACGATATATGCTCTAAGTTTGGTAAGGTCAAGTCTGCCATCAGCACCGATGAATCTTGTAAGGTTCACACCTGCTGGAATCTTGATAGTTACAGGTGCACCATCAAATGCATAGGTAAGGGTTACTGGTATACCTTTTGCTAAAATCTCATTAAGTAACGATACATTTGCTGCTTCAAGCTTGGTACAGCCACCAGTTGCTACTGATACACCTATCTTCTGTGCAACTGCCAAAGACTGAACTGTAAGGTTATTTAATGATGCCATCTGATTAGCAAGATCTGCTACGATTGCTGCCTGCTTTGCTTCATATTCAGCCGATCCTACAACTGCCTGATTAGGTGCTGCTGCAAGTTCTTTTACTGCTACCTCTTTATATGCAGCAGTTACTGCTTCCATATATACAGTTAATTCCTGAGCCTGAGCTACTACTACAGGATCATTCTGAAGAGTCTTTGCTGCCTGGATAGCTGCAACTGGATTTTCAGC
>JAKSSE010000021.1 GCA_024403255.1 Lachnospiraceae bacterium | reverse complement strand
ACAGTAAAGAGCCTCCTCGGCGGCTCTTCTTTGCGCTTGACAATGTATCATTACTGCTTCATAATAAACATCAGAATTGATAAAAGAGGGACGGACTAATCACTTGTAAATACAATATATTGAGAATATTTATTGACAAAATAAATGTTGATGGTACAATGGAGGCATATAAATAGCCAGTTTGTCCTCCGGTGTCCTTCGGGCCCGGGGGCTTTTTTATTGTAGGGAGTAACTGATGGACTATACTGTGCATACAGAATCTGGAGATTTTTTAATTGAGACTACTACTTTGGATCAAAGTAATGATTTGATTGACCAGTTAATTGCATTACGCAAAGCTAGTAAAATCACGCAACAGGATATAGCTGATGCTAGCGGAATGTGCCGTGCTAATGTTGCCAGAATAGAAAGAAAAAAATACACGCCAACTTTGGACGTGTTGATGCGATATGCAAACTGTCTTGGATATGATGTAAAGTTGTCTCTAGAAAAAAAGGCGCTCGACTGAGCGCCTTTTATGTTAAAATAAACCCCATGGCAGACAAGAAATTATCTCTTGGTAAATATGTGTTCAACAGTTACGGTGAGTTCCGTGACGCCCAGGAGGATGTACAAAAAATCGATATTATAAAGCGTGAGCTGGATCTTAGTGATTCAGAGGTTGTTTTGCGTCTTTATAATATGATTCGTGATGGTGAGATTTCTTTTAAAACTGCCGTTGGTAAAGAATTTTTCATGCATATATCAGATCTTGTGGCAGGATCTTCTGATAAGCTTTTGGCTGAGCAGAGCGATGTAGAGCAGATTGAACGAAGCTTTAGATTCCAGAAAATACTTGGTCGTGTGCTTATCGCAGTTGCAGCAGTTGCGTTTGCATATGTAGGCTATGTCGAGATAAGAGATTATCGCTACACGAATAAGCTTAAAAACCTTCAGTCGCAGGTTACGGCCAGCACCACCACAAATGAGGAGCGCCTTGCCAAGCTTCAGGGAGATTTGGCAGGTCTTAACAACCTTCCTCAGATAGCCCAGGGAGAGGTTTTGCCTGATGACACAGATGTGCCAGAGGGAGAGGAGCCTGTAGATGAGACAACTGAGCCACAGCTTATAGATAGAAATACTCTTACGGTCCTTCCTGAATATGCAGACCTTTATTATGCAAATAATGATATGGCTGGTTGGATTTCAATTCCAGACACAGACATAAATTATCCTGTCATGCAGTCTTTTGTAGATGAGGATTTCTATATCGATCATGATTTCTATGGCGAAAAGGATAGCAATGGTACAATTTTCATCGATTCTCGCTGTGATATCGTAAACCAGACGGATAATACCATTCTCTATGGACACAACATGCGAAGCGGCATGATGTTTGGCTCGCTCAAAAAATATCAGAAAGACAATTATTTTAACGAGCATAAATATATATATTTTGATACTATCTATGAGCATCGTATCTACGAGGTGGTTGCAGTCTGCCTTTCAAAGGTTTCATTCCAGGATGTGGCCGAATTTAGATATTATAATTATATAAACAGTCTGTCTCCGACAGATTTTGCAGAGTTCTACGCACATATCTCTGAATATAACGTCCATAAGGGCGCTGTGGAGCTTACTCCAGAGGATAAAATCTTGACTTTGTCCACCTGTAACAGCTATACAGAGGACGGTCGTCTTTTCATAGTCGCAAAAAGGGTACAATAGTACTAGTGTTTTTGCGAAATTTTACCACTATATCTTGTTGAAGAAGAACTCATCTAATGCTATACTTGCATAGAGTGTAAAATTGTGTCCGTAGTATGGACAATGGATGGAGTGTTAAATGAAAACAGGTACTAAGATCGGATGGGCCCTGGTTGCGGTCGCTATCTTCATATCGGTATGGGTTTTAGCAGGTGGTATCGGTAAGGCCGATAGTGCCAGTGATCCGTATGGAAATACATACGAAATTACAGATGGAGTGCTGACAGGAGTCAGCATAACAAGTGACCATGCTGAGATTCCAGGCAGCGTCAATAAAATTGCAGACGGTGTTTTTGCAGGTCAGACAGGACTTACAACTGTATCTGCCACCTCTGTTAAAGAAATTGGAGCAGGTGCATTCCAAAACTGTTCTTCACTCACAAGTCTCACTCTTTCCACAAATCTTGAGAAAATTGGCGACAGTGCTTTTGCAAACTGTACTAACTTTGTAGAAGTTGTTATTCCTAGCAGTGTAAGCTATATTTCGGGCAATGCTTTTTCTGGCTGTTCAAATCTTGCAAGAATCGATGTGTCAGGAAGCAGTTACTATAAATCAGATAATGGTGTTATCTATAGCTCAAGTGGCACTGAACTTTTAATCTGCCCACCAAAGGCACTAGCAGGTTCAGGTGAATATTATATTATTCCAGGATGTGCAAAGGTAAACACTAACGCTTTTTCTGGAAACCAAAATATTCAGATTCTTCACATCCCTGCATCTGTAACAGACTGGGGTGATCAGGCGAACTTCATGCCTCTTAGTGTTAAGTTTGCAGAAAATATTTCAGAAACAGCTGAGGCTGCAATACGTGCTACATTTAATAACGGCACTACGACTACAGAGCCAGAAGGAGGAAGTCCAGGTCCAGGCCCTACTCCAGGTTCTTACTCAATCACCAGCATTACCGAAAATGCTGATGGCACAGTAACCATTAAGTTCAGCGGTCCAGATGTCGATGCTGGTTCTTTGAATGGTATTGCGCTTGATAGTACAAATGGCGCAAAGGATATAAGTTCGGGCTCAACTGTAATTACCCTTTATAAGGCTTTTGTTGATACCCTTCGTCCTGCTTCAGGCTCGCAGAGTTATCCTTTGGTACTTAACTATGGTGGACAGGATTACAATGGAACTGTTACTTTGACGGCAACACCTACCCCTCCACCAACTCCAGCAGGCCATAGCATTTCGCCTACTGAATATTCGATGTATAACACAGATGGAGCCTATGCAATGGTAGTATCAAATGCTACACCTTCGCAGGTTGCTTCTGTACAGATTCAGAATCTTGGAAATATAGAGCTTCTAGGTACAGGTAATTGCTCTGTTTCTGCAAATGGCGTAAACACACAGATAGTAATAGCATCTGATTACATCCGCACATTTGCTCCGGGATCTCAGTATGTATTTAAGATAACGCTGAATGATGGTTCGGCAGCTCTTACTTCTAAGCTTAAGATTAAAACCACCGGAGGCGGTGGCGGCGGTGGTGGTGGCACCTCAGGCGGCGGAAGCATATCAGGAGGTGGTACTATATCAGGAGGCGGTACTATATCAGGCGGTGGCACTGTAAGTAACCTTTATGGCAATGGTTCAGTGACTTCAGGCACAACAACCGCTTCATCGACCACAGGAACCACCCACACCAAGGATGCAACTCCTACCACAGCTGATGGCTGGGATGCGCGTTTGGCATTTGCTATTGCAATGCTCCTTGCAGGTGTAGTTGTACTTATGCTTAGCCGTAGAAATGCTGCAAAGCTTGAAACTATTAGGAAAGATCGCGAGTGATTTTAGATTTTCTGTTTCCACAAAGATGCATAGGTTGTGATGAAGTTCTCGAACCTTGGGAGAAAGAGAACGGAGTATGCACATCCTGCATCAAGTCAGGAGCAGTTAAAATCGCTAAAGAGCCACTTTGCAAAAAATGTGGCGTAAAACTTAATGACGAAACTATGGAATATTGCGAGCGCTGCAGTCAGCACTCGCATATTTTTATTCAGGCAAAACCTGTCTTTTTATACTCGGGTGAAGCTAAAAACGGAATGTACCGTTTTAAATACTCAAACCGCAGGGCATACGCCAGAACTTATGCCAAGACTGCGGTAAAGCTCCATTCAAGGTGGCTAAAGCAGATAAAGCCTGATGTCATCATCCCTGTTCCAATGTATAAAAAGAAGGAAAAAGAGCGTGGATACAACCAGGCTGCGGTGTTTGGAAGGGAGTTATCGAAAGCCACAGGCATACTATTTGATGACAAAATGCTCATCAGAGTAAAAAATACTACCCCTTTAAAGACACTTGGAGCAGAAGAAAGACAAAAAAATGTAAAGAATGCTTTTCAAATTGCCGATAAGGGAGTAAAATATAAAGTAGTTTTAATTGTTGATGACATTTTCACAACGGGGGCCACTGCTGATGAGTCTGCAAGGACCTTGCTCGAGGCTGGAGTTGAAAGTGTTTATGTAATGACTGTTTGCGTAGGGGAAGCGTAAGGAGGCAATAATGGAAGTTAAGATTTGTAAAGGCTGCAAGAGGATGTTTAACTACATCACAGGTCCTGTTATGTGCGCGGCTTGCAAGGATAAGCTTGAGGATGATTTTGTTGATGTAAAAGACTACATTAGAAAGAATCCTGGCTGTTCAATGCAGATGGTTGCGGATGAGTGTGAAGTTCCGATTGCCCAGATAAAAGAGTGGGTTCGTGAGGAAAGACTTCAGTTTACAAATGCAGCAGGTAGTGGTATCACTTGCGAAAAATGTGGCAGCGCTATACCAACTGGTCGTTTCTGCGATTTCTGTAAAAAAGAGATGGCTCAGAACTTGGCACGCGGACTTACACCAGCTGTTAATAAAGAAGCACCTGATATGTCTGGCAGTGCAGACAAAAAGGGTATGAGATTCGTAAATAACTAAATATCTTTAAATACTTTGGCCCCTGGTTTCCAGGGGCCTTTTTCTTTTACATCTAACGGCAATTGTGTTATACTTAACGTGTAATATTGCCGAAAGTCTAACTTTTGGTTTTTATTGTTGTGTTTTTGAGGAAATTTATGGTTAACGAAGAACGTGTAAAACTAATGACCAAGATGGCCATTTTTGAGAAAAATGAGGGCGAAAGATGCCTGCGCGTTGCCGAGTACAGACGCCGTGATTATATGGCTATATGTGGCTGGGCCCAGTTCTGTTTGGGAACCCTTGTTTATCTTTTGGTTGTGCTGGCTTATTTTGTGCTTTCTTTAAAAGAAAAGCTTCTCGAAATGAGCTGGGAAGAGATGGAAGCCGTTGGCTTTAAAGTTGTATTTTTCTACGTCTTTTTCACCATCGTTTATCAGGTGATAGTCCGCATCAGGGCTAAGAGATATTATGATCGCTGTATGAGAAAAATGACAAAATTCGAAGAAGGATTTTCTTCTCTCGGAAAAATGTATAAACGCGAAGATGAGTACACAGCACCTTTGGAGTATATAGAAAATGAAACAATTCTTTGAAATTAGGGGAAAAGTCCAGGAAGTAATTGAAAAAGCCTGGCCAATAATTGAAAAATTAGTAAAGTTCATAGCTGCTTTATTAATGTTCCTTCAGCTTAATACACTTTTTGGAGGCGGAATAGCAATCTTAAGCAAGGGTTTTGTACCGGTGCTTTTGGCAGTTGTCAGTATCTTTCTTGACTTTTGCACAATCGGCGTACTTGCTCTTATTTACACAGCAGCACAGATGCTTCCAACCAGCTGGGTTCTTGCACTTGTAACTTTGGTAGTAGGAGTATTTTTGATAGGGGCAGCGCTTTACTTCAATAGAAAGACTGCAGGCCTTTTCTGGGCAGTGCCACTTTTATCAAAGCTTGGAATTCCATACATGGCACCTCTTGGCGTAGGCCTTTTTGGTCCTGTTACAGCAGTAGGTGGTATTGCAGTAGGTTCATTTTTAACATATTACCTTCGTGCAATTATTGGTTTTCTTCCAAGTCTAGGAGATGAAGAAGCCACTGTGACACCGCTTGATGTTTTAAATGAGCAGGTGCTTTCAAATTCAGCTTTCTATGTGTTCCTCATTGCTATGGTGATGATGACAGTTGTGGTTTATATCGTTGGAACTATCAGGGTTCAGTGGAATAAGATTTATGCCCTTGTTCTTGGTCTTGTGGTTGAAGTATTGATTCAGTTTGCAGGAGTGCTTTTCTTTAACACTGGAGAAAATATGGGTCAGGTTATGCTCGGTACCCTCTTTACTCTTATCCTGGGTCTTTTGATGGCACTTCTTGGATCGGAAGGCAACTATAACAGAATTGAGAAAGTTAGATTTGAGGATGATGAGTACATTTACCATGTACACGCGATTCCTAAGACAAAGATTGCAAAAGCAAATAAGAAGGTCACAAATGTGACACGAGATACCTCTAAAATGGACCTTACAGCTAACCTTGGTGCAGTAGTAGAGGTAAGCGCAAAGTCAGCCAGATCAACTAAAGGCAAATCAAAAACAACAAAGAAAAGGAAGTAAAGTAACAGTTGGATATGTTTATTAGCCGTCTGCACGGCATAGTTTCCAATTATCTATATTGGGTTAAGCTCCCTACAGGAGGAATAAAGGACGTCATCGAGATGATAGTCATCTATATTGGCGTTTATTATATTCTTAACTGGGTTAGAGCGACCCGTGCATGGACTCTTATAAAGGGTCTGTTTGTCATTGTTATTTTTGTTCTTGTAGCTTACTTCCTACAGATGAATGCAATCGTTTGGATTGCAGCAAAGGCGTTAAACGTTGGTATTTTGGCTATTTTGGTCGTATTCCAGCCAGAGCTTCGTACTGCGCTTGAGCAGCTTGGTATGAGAAAGTTCCTTAGATTTTTCTCTTTGTTTGATACGACAAATACGAGCGAGAGGTTCACAGAAAAAACTTTGGCGGATATCGTACGTGCCTGCTATGAAATGGGTGCAGTTAAGACAGGAGCTTTGATTGTTATTGAAGGCGAGGTTCCGCTAGGCGAATATATTCGTACCGGAATTGATGTGGACGCTCTTGTGTCAGCGCAGCTTCTTATCAATATTTTTGAGAAAAATACACCTCTACATGATGGTGCGGTTATCGTTAGAGGCGACAGAGTGGTTTCGGCTACATGCTATTTACCACTATCAGACAGTCTGATTATTTCAAAAGAACTTGGAACCCGACACAGGGCAGCGCTTGGCGTATCGGAGGTTTCAGATTCTTTTACCATCATAGTATCAGAAGAGACCGGTGCTGTTTCAGTTGCAATGAATGGCAAGATCGAAAGAGATGTTACCCCTGAGCAACTTGAGATTTTCCTTGGAAACTTTAGAAATCCAAACGGTCCACAGCCTAAGACACCTAAGATGAAACTTAAAAAAATCAGGAGGACAAAGAATGAAGAAAACATTTCTTAATCATGTCCACGATTTTTTCCTGGATAAAGTATCGACAAAAATTTTGGCACTATTTTGTACACTGGCAATCTGGATGGTATTTTCAAACATTGAGGATCCAGAGCAGACAAAGTCTTACACGGTGCCAGTAAATGTGGAGCACACAGAGCTTCTATCAAGCAACGATCAGTATTATGAGGCAACCGGTGAAGAGAATGTTACATTCCGTGTCACTGCTACAAGAAGTACGCTTGAGAAGCTTAATAACGGTGATTTTGTTGCGACAGCAGATTTAAAGAATCTTGACGATGGCAGAATCCCAATAGAAATTAACGCAAACCGATTTGCAAATAGCATATCAATCATTTCGGCTACTCAGTACTACTATGTTGAGGTGGGTGATATTGTTACAAAGACTTTCCCTATAGAGGTTGAAATCGAGGGCGAACCTACAGCTCCATATATTGTAAGTGACGTAACAGTTGATCCGGGCGAGACTACGGTGACTGGTCCAGATAAGATTGTAAATACCATCGAGCGAGTTGTTGCAGAGGTTAATGCAACAGCAAAAGACAGAGATGTGACGGCAAACACTCCTGTTCATTATCTTGATGCGCAGGGTCTTGAGGTAGATACATCGAAGCTTAGCTCTAAAAATGTGAGTGCAGCGGTTAATGTTGAGGTTCTATACACTAAGCAGCTGGGATTTACGATTTCTCCATCAGGAGAGCTTGCAGAGGGACTTTTCCTACGCGAGATAAAGTGTGATAAGGATGCAGTTTTGGTTAAAGGCCGACCTGAAATCCTAAACTCAACCATGGATATAGAGATACCTGATTCTCTTATTGACCTAAGTGGAGTAACAGACAGTACATCATTTATTGTGGATATAAATCCTTATCTGCAGTCGGGTATAAGTTTGGTTGACCCATCTGATGCGCAGCTTGAAATTACTCTGGAAATAGCAAAAGAAGAGACCAGGGAATACAGGCTTTCAACAGACGATATAGAGCTAAAAAATGTGCCGGATGGAGTAAAGATTACGTTTGAAAAACCATCCTTTAATGCCATAATTTGCGGAGCTGAGGGCACACTGGATGCACTTGATGCAGATGAAATCTCATGCTCTCTGGATTGTAGCGAATTCAAAAAAGGAACCTATGATGCAGAAGTAGAGATAGACCTTGGCGATGCTTACAGGCTAACAGAGCCGGCAAAAGCTAGCATTCGTGTTCAAGGAGGCAAATAATGACAAAAGCGACTATTAAGGTCACTGCCCCGACAGGAATAAATGTCGAAAAGGCGGAAAAGTTGTCGGGAATGGCCGTATCATTTAAAAGTGTTATTGAATACACCAAAGGCTCTTTTACAGCCAACGCCAAAAGCGTCCTATCGATCCTCGCTTCACAGGTTATGTACGGGGATGAGCTCGAGTTTACTTGCGAGGGCGAGGACGAAGAAGAGGCAATGCAGAAAATAAAAGCGTTTTTCGCTTAGGAGGATATATAAATGCTTAACTATAAGAGATATCAGAAAAATCCAGTTCTTTCTTTCCCAGAGAGAACCTGGCCAAACAAAGAGATAGAGAAGGCTCCAATTTGGTGTTCCGTAGATATGAGAGACGGAAACCAGGCGCTTATTGACCCTATGACAGTTGATGAGAAGATGGAGATGTTTGACCTTCTTATCAAGCTTGGTTTTAAGGAGATTGAGATTGGATTCCCAGCAGCTTCTCAGACTGAGTATGATTTCTTAAGAAAGCTTGTTAATGAAAACAAAATCCCTAAGGGCGTTAAGATGCAGGTTCTTTGCCAGTGCCGTCAGGATTTAATTGACCGTACTTTTGAGGCAATTGAGGGCATTCCAGAGGTTGTTTTCCACATTTACAATTCAACTTCAACCCTTCAGAGAGATGTAGTATTTAACAAGGATCGTCAGGGTATTATCGATATCGCTGTAGCAGGAACAAAGATGGTTCTTGATGGAATGAAAAACTGCAAGAGTGATATCACTTTAGAGTATTCACCAGAGAGCTTTACCGGTACCGAGATGGATTTTGCTTTGGACGTTTGTACAGCAGTTCAGGATACCTGGGGCTATCCAAATGACAATCCTATCATTTTCAACCTTCCAGCAACTGTTGAGATGAATACACCTAACGTTTACGCCGATCAGATTGAGTGGATGAGCACTCATTTTAACAAGCGCGACAGAATAATCCTTTCTGTTCACCCACACAATGATCGTGGAACTGGCGTTGCTATTACCGAGCTTGCACTTTTGGCAGGCGCTGACCGTGTAGAGGGAACACTTCTTGGAAACGGCGAGCGTACAGGAAACGTAGATATTCTTACCGTTGCTTACAATATGTTCTCACAGGGCGTTAACCCTAATCTTGACATCGAAGATATCAAGGAAATCGTTGAAGTATATGAGCGCTGCACAAAGATGAGCGTTGATGATCGTCATCCATATGCAGGAAAGCTTGTATTTACCGCCTTTTCTGGCTCACATCAGGATGCTATCAATAAGGGCGTTCACGCCATGAAGGAAAGAAATTCAGAAATCTGGCAGGTTCCATACCTTCCAATTGACCCAGCCGACATCGGAAGAAAGTACGAGCCAATCGTTCGTATCAACTCTCAGTCAGGTAAGGGCGGCGTTGCATTCGTTATGGAGTCAGTATTTGGCTACACCATGCCAAAGGCTATGCATAAGGAATTTGCAAATGTTATCCAGAAGGCGACCGAGGAAACTGGAAAAGAGATGGAGCCAGCAGAAATTATGGATGCTTTCACAAAAGAGTATCTTAAGGCACAAGGCCCATACGAATTTGTATATCTTAATACCACCTGTGAGGCTATTACCGATGCTTCTAAGGTAGAACTCGACTTCAAATACAAGGGTCAGGAAATTCACTCTGTTGCAGAGGGTAACGGACCTATCGATGCCGTTAAGCTTGCTATCAAGCAGTATGTTCCAACCATGAACTGTTCAGTTATCAATTACTCTGAGCATGCTCTTGGCGAGGGTTCATACGCAAAGGCTGCAGCATACATTCTCATGAAAGACAATGAGACTGGCAAAACCACCTTTGGTGTTGGCGTTTCATCAAATATTACCCGTGCCGCTATCCGTGGCATGTTCAGCGCACTTAACAGACTTTCTTAAGGAGAATTCATGAAAAAGATACTTGTTACTGGCTGTAATGGTCAGCTTGGAAGAGCAATTCAAAAAGAATATGCCGGCGAGGTAGAGTTTGTACTCACCGATGTAGTTGACGGCGACGGATATGTATCACTCGATATTACTAAGATTGATGATGTTATGGCTCTTGTGAAAAAGGAAAAGCCAGATGTAATCATCAACTGTGCAGCTCATACCAACGTTGATAAATGCGAAGAGCAGTGGGATTTAGCATATAAGATTAATGCGATTGGCCCAAGAAACCTTGCAATTGCAGCAAAAGAAGTTGATGCAAAGTTAGTACACGTTTCTACCGATTATGTTTTCCCAGGCACATCACCAGAGCCACTTACCGAGTTTGATCCAGTTGGACCTAAGTCAGCATATGGTAAGACTAAGCTTGAGGGTGAAAACTTTGTAAAACAGTTTGGCGATAAGTATTTTATTCTTCGTACTGCATGGCTTTACGGCGATGGCAAGAACTTTGTTAAGACAATGCTCATGCTTTCAGAGAATCATGATGAGATTTCTGTAGTTTGTGATCAGATTGGATCACCTACTTCAGCTTCAGAGCTTGCAAGAATGATTCATTACCTTGAGCCAACTGATAATTATGGCGTTTTCCACGCTACCTGCGAGGGCCAGACCTCTTGGGCAGATTTTACCGAGGAGATTTTCCGCCTTGCAGGAAAGACCACAAAGGTAAATCACGTTACAAGTGCTCAGTACAAGGAGATGAACCCTGCATCAGCAGACAGACCAGCATTCTCAGTACTTGAGAATTATATGATAAAGCTTACATCAGACTTTATGATGGCTGACTGGCATGATGCTATCAAGGCTTATCTGGAGGATTTAAATGCCTAAGAATAATCCTTTAGTTTCAATTTGCATACCAGCGTACAATAATGAGGACTATATTTCTGAGACTCTTGATTCTATTTTGGCTCAGACATATACGAACCTTGAAATTATTATTGTTGATGACTGCTCAAAGGACGGCACAGTTCGCGTTTTAGAGGAGTATGCAGCGAAGGATTCAAGGATTTCTATTTATAGAAATGAAAAGAATCTTGGTATGTCAGGTAACTGGAATAGGGCTTTATCTTTGACAAAGGGCGAATTTATCCGCCTTATGTGTGCGGATGATCTTTTGGTTCCTACCTGTATTGAAAGGGAAATAGAGGCATTTGAGGCAAATCCTACGGCTGTTTTGGTTGAAAGTGACTCGCGTCTTGTTGATCTTGAGAGAAATCCGAAAGGGTTTTACAAAAGATATCGCAAATCAGGATTGGTTCCTGGTAAAGAGATTTTAAAGGCAGGACTTTTTAATAAAGATTATTTTGGTGCCCCTCAGGCAAATTTGATGCGTAGATCTGCTTTTGAGAAGACAAACGGTATCGATTCTGATTTCACCTATATTGTGGATTATGTTTTCTTCGCAGAGATGGCGGTTCAGGGCGATATTTTTATCATTCACGAGTTTTTGAATGAATTTAGAGTGCGTCATGAGTCAAATACTGGCCAGGTTATGAAAGCTGGTTCTGAGAAAAATAAGATTTACGTCGAGGAACATAGACGCCTTTTAGAAAAAAATAAAGATATTTTAGGCTTAAATAAGTTTGAAATAGGTCTTTCTATGTTGATTAGACGATTAAGATGCTTTGCAGCTGGCATGTATCTTCTCATTTTTGTAAGGGGTTAGGATGGAAAAATCGCTTTCTATCATAATTCCACACTACAACTCGCCAGCAAAGTTAGGCAGATTACTTAATACTATCCCAGAAAGGGATGAAATTGAGATTATTGTTGTCGATGACTGCAGTACAAAGAGCCTTGAGGAGTTTGAAGGTGTAAAAAAAGCTCATCCAGGCGTGCTTTTTCTTGATTCAAAGAAAAATGGTGGTCCTGGACAGGCAAGAAATATTGGTTTAGACAGAGCTTCAGGGGAATTTATCCTTTTTTCGGATTCCGATGATTATTTTGCTGAAAACATGTGGGAATCGGTATCTTTTTACCTTGATAAAGACTTTGATGTGGTGCTTTTTCCCCCGACATCTGTTTTTGAGGGAACAGATAAGATGGCAGACCGCCATCAGATTTCCGAGAAGATTGTTAATGATTTTCTCATAAAGCACGATGAAAAGAGCGTTCTAACAGCGCGTTATATGATGGTTCTTAACCTTTCAAGAATCATAAGAAGAAGCGTAATTGAGGAAAATGGCATAAGATTTTTAGATCAAAGATATTTTGAGGATGCTATTTTTGCTATGACGACGGGCCTTGCCACAGATAAATTTGAGGCATCGGAAAAGGTAATCTACGTTATTACCAAGACAGAAGGCACTGAGACATATAATAAGGACCCGGAAAAGGAAACTGCAAGACGTCGTCTTTCCTATGAAAGAGCCAGGCTTTTAAAGAAATCGCTTAATAAGAACGAAAGAAAGCTTTTAAATGCAGGAAATGAGCTGGTTCTTAGAAGATACAAAGAATATAAACAAAATGTCTTAGCCAGAGTGATTTATGGTGTTTATTATAGAGTGTTTGGCACTAAACTTGGCTAAGAGTGGTAAAACTATACGATATTAAATGAAAAGTCGCTTAGAATCAATAAAAAGTTTATATACGTTATGCGCTAATGGCTTTATGTTACTGCTATCAACCATATTTTTTATGTGGCGTTGGTATGCAGCTATTAGTGTGCATATGGATAGAGCCTTCCGTGGCAAGGGAAATATACTTATGTTTTTCCTTTACCTGGTGCTTGCTATCGTGTCTTTACGTATGTGCAAGGGTTTTTCTCTTGGCAAGGAGCGCTTGACTAGACTTGTTGCATCCCAGATTTTGGCCTTTTTACTTCAGGGAGCGCTGTTATATTCAGTTCTTTCTCTTATGGTAGGACATATCGGAAAACTTGGAGAAATCGGAACAGAATGTCTGATTTTGGTTGGCGCAACAATAGTCGAATATTTAATTCTCGATATAATTTTCGTAAATATATACGTAAGAATCTTTCCTCCATATCGTATGCTCGAGGTTAGAGGGGAGTATGAGAATGATCTTGTTCGCAAGATGGAGTCGAGAGTTGATAAATATAACATTGTTGCTGAGGTTAGCGCGACCACACCTTGGGAAAAACTTGAGGAAATGTTCTATGAGTATGATGCTATTTTGGTAAATGATGTTCCATTAGAACTTGAGAGACAGATCATAAAGTTTGGTTACTCACATTCAAAACGAGTTTATTTTACACCAAAGATATCAGATATCTTAGTTAAGGGGTCTGAGGAGATAAACTTCTTTGATTCACCACTATTCTTAAATAGAAACCGAGGTATATCTGCGGGTCAGCGAATAGTTAAAAGAGCATTTGATATTATCGTGTCGCTTTTAGCGCTTATAATTTTATCTCCGTTGCTCATAATTATTGCGCTTTTGATTAAGATTGAAGACCACGGACCGGTATTCTACCGTCAGGAAAGAGTCACTTTTAGAGGCAGATACTTCATGATTCTAAAATTCCGCTCGATGATTGTTGACGCGGAAAAAGACGGCCGTTCCATACCAGCTGGCGAGGAAGATCCTCGTATTACCAAGGTTGGTAAGTTTATAAGAGCAACCAGAATAGATGAGCTCCCACAGCTTATCAACATCCTAAAAGGTGAGATGAGTGTAGTTGGTCCTAGACCAGAGCGTACTGAGCATATGGAAAAATATGCGAAGATTGTGCCAGAGTTTGACTACAGACTTAAGGTAAAAGGCGGCCTTACAGGATATGCTCAGGTTTACGGAAAATACAATACAACAGCTATTGATAAGCTAAAGATGGATCTTCTTTATATTACAAACTATTCTTTTGCATTGGATATGCAGATTATCTTTGAAACTGTGAAGATTCTTTTTAGAAAGGAATCAACAGAGGGCTTTAGCAATGAGCAGGCCAAACAGATTCAGGAAATGGAGATAAAAGACCATGAAGGGTAGAATCTGGCTTTGGAATCATGATGCGACAAGAATGTTTGACGATAAAGGTGGAAGACATTTTTGGTTTGCTAAAAAGCTTAAAGAAAGAGGATATGAGCCAGTTATTTTCTGCGCGAATATAAATCATTTTAATGGAACCCTAAGGCCTCTTGATGGAGCATATGAGATTGCCAATTCAGATGAGATTCCTTTCGTTTTCATAAAAACTACCCAGTATGAGGGAAACGGACTGGGACGAATCAAGAACTGGATTAGTTTTTGGCATGGCTGTAGGAAAAATGCAAAAAAGCTCGCTTTGGAGCTGGGTAAGCCTGATGTGATAGTTGGTTCATCGGTACATCCTTTGACCGTGGTAGCTGCAATTCAGGTGGCTAGAAAGCTTAAAGTTCCTTGTATTGGAGAAATCAGGGATCTTTGGCCAGAGGCAATTTTTACAGCTCAGGGTGTAAATGAAAATGGTCTTGTTGGACGTGTTCTTAAGATGGGTGAGCACTGGATGTATAAAAAGGCGAAGGCGCTGATTTTTACAAAAGAAGGCGATCACGACTATTTAATAGAGCAGGGTTGGACTACCGAGCAGGGCGGAAATATTGATTTAAAGAAGTGTCACTACATCAATAACGGCATTGATTTTAAGGATTTCCAACGTCAGATAAAAGAAAATACTTTTGAAGATGAGGATTTATCGAATGATAAGTTCAAGGCGGTTTATTGTGGCACTCTTCGAAAGGTAAATAACGTTGAAAATATTGTTGAGGCTGCAAACCTTCTTAAGGATCGCGAAGACATCGAGATTTTAATCTTTGGAGATGGAATGCTTCGAGAGGAGCTTGAGAAAAAGGTGGAGGAGCTTGGTTTACATAACATCAAATTCAAGGGTCATGTAAATAAGCAGTATGTTCCTTATGTGCTCAGTCGTTCTTCGGTGAATCTGCTTAACTATGCACAGGGTCTTTATAACTGGACTCGTGGAAACAGCTCAAACAAGCTTTTTGAGTATCTTGCATCGGGAAAGCCGGTTATTTCATCTGTTCGCATGGGATATGACATCATAGAACGCGGAAAATGTGGCTATTCTTTAGACGAATGTACCCCTAAGGCTTTAGCGGACATGATTTGTAAGATTAAGGATTTGCCAGAAGCTGAGTATGAGGAACTTTCAAAAAACGCATTGGAAACTTCGAAACAGTTTGATTTTGAGGTTTTGACAGATAAATTGGAAGCAGTAATAAGTGAGGTAAGAGTTGGGGAGAATAAGTCTTTATATTAATACTGTAAGGCATATGAAGAGCGTGCAGCTTATGAATCAAAAGAGTGGCAGGGCTGCAATGGAAGACAAAATCCCACCGTTTGCTCATAAGATGCTAGTTTATGCACCTAATTTATATTTTGAGGCACTGGATGCAGAACCTAAGGTATTTGAACGCTTTAGTCCAGGAAATATTCTTGAGGATGATGTTTGCATTTTGAATCAGATCCACAGGGTGGATTTTTCCAAGATGGAGGCTATTGATGGCGAGGTAAACAATCTCTGGCTTTTTAACCTCTATTATGGTGAGTACCTTATTTACCTTGTAACCAGGGCAAAAAAAGAAAAAAGAGAAGACTTGATTTTGAAGTCGCGGGATATTTTTAAGGCTTTAGCTGAGTCTTTTGACCGTCCGGGAATTGGCCGTGCACCTTATGTTTTGTCCCTGCAGATGGTAAACCTCGTTATTTCGTGGAACATTGTTGATTATATGAAAAGTTCCATGAACGGAAAGGCAGAAACCTGGTTTTATGCGGATTTGTATAGAAAGTATAAATTCCTTCAGAGCCACACAGAAAAACATCTGCTTGCAAATCATTATTTTGAGAATATAAAAACTTTACTCATTTTTGCCATGATTTTTGGTGAGGAGGAGAAGGTTAAGGAATATGAAGCGCTTTTGGAAGCTGAGCTTGTCGAGCAGATTTTGCCAGATGGCATGCACTATGAGCGAAGCTTTATGTACCACAAGATAATTCTTGAAGATCTTATCCGTGTTTATTTGGCTTCACAAACTACGCCTTGGGAGCCAGAAATAAAGGATTTGGTTTTCCCATATATCCGTAAGATGTGTATTTTTTCTGATAGGATGGAGTCGGAATTTTCGCGAACACCACTTTTTAATGATGCTGGTGATAATGTGGCAAAGCCTTTAAAAACTCTTTTGAAAGCAGCTACTTTGTTAGGCGCTATTGAAAATAGTGAACTTTTGGCAAACACCGGGAATGAATCGGAGGGCTTTGCTTTCCCACATGCGGGATATTATAAGCAAAATAAGGGCATTTATAGCATGATTGTTGATGCAGGTCCTGTAGGTCCATCGTACAATCCGGGTCATCATCAAAATGACTGCTTAAGCTTTGAGTTTTTTTCAAAGAAACGCCCAGTAATTGTAAATTCAGGCTGTTACAGCTACTTTGGAAACCTTCGCGCTTACCAGAGAAGTACTGCAGCTCACAATACTTTTATGGTTGATGATACAGAGCAGAGCCAGTGTTGGCAGAGCCATCGTGTGGCAAAGCGCATGTCAGATGTTGGTCTTACCATGGAAGAAAACGGTTTTGTAGGTCATTTTACAGACTACAAGGGCCATCATGCAAAGCGAACCATAGAGTTTACAGGAACATATTTTGCTTTTACTGATGAGTGTACAGATGAGGGAACTCACAAGATTACATCATTTTTACACTTTGAACCAGAGATAAAGCTTGAAAAGATAAGCGATACAGAGGTTCTTTTGATAGATAAAAAACGGGAAATACCGACCTTAAAATTATCTGTAAATGCTGGCAGTATGGAGGTTTTTGCTGATTCGGCAAAGCACCTATATAGCCCAGAATTTGGAATAATGAAAGTGGCGAGTGCAGTAGAAATTACTGGAGAAAAAGTAAAAGTCACAGTTGAGGAAAATCATGATTAATGTAATTGGACTTGGATACATCGGGCTTCCGACAGCTCTTATGATGGCAAAATCAGGAAATGAGGTTGTTGGAACAGATTACAATAAGGGACTTGTTGATACCTTAAATAAAGGACAGGTTACTTTTAAAGAGGAAGGACTTCCTGAGCTTTTTGCCGATGCAGTGAAAAATGGCATTAAGTTCACAAACGAGTACCAAAACACAGATGTTTACATCGTTTCAGTGCCTACCCCATACGATGAGTCAAGCAAAAAAGTCGATGCAAAATATGTTGAGGCAGCTGTAAAAAGTGTTCTCGAGGTTTGCCCAGAGGATGCAATTATCGTTGTTGAGTCCACTATTTCACCAGGAACCATTGACAGACATGTCCGCCCAATCGTTGAGGCAGCAGGTAAAAAGGTTAATTTAGTCCATGCTCCAGAGCGCATCATCCCTGGCAATATGGTTTATGAGCTTGAGCACAATAGCCGTACTATAGGAGCTGATGATAAAGCTGTTGGGGAGAAGGTAAAGAATATTTATGCATCGTTCTGTAAAGGCGAGATAGTAGTTACGGATATTCGCACCGCAGAGATGACAAAGGTTGTTGAAAATACATTCCGCGACATTAACATCGCATATGCAAACGAGCTTGCTAAAATTTGCCGTTCAGATGATATGGATGTGTATGAAATTATTCGTATTGCGAATAAACATCCTAGAGTAAATATTCTCCAGCCGGGACCAGGCGTTGGAGGACACTGCATTTCTGTAGATCCATGGTTTTTGGTTGGTGATTATCCAGGTCTTGCAAATATCATCCTGGCAGCAAGAAAAATCAATGATTCAATGCCAGAATTTGTTTTGGAACGTGTTAATTCCATCATGGAAGAAAGGGGTATGACCGACGTTTCAAAGGTTGGTTTGTACGGCCTTACCTATAAAGAAAATGTTGATGATATGCGTGAGTCACCTACTCTTCAGATGCTTGAGTCAATGAAAAAGCACCTTTGCGGAAATTTGGTTAAGGTTTATGACCCATATATCACAGAGGATGTTGTTCCAGGTCAGTATCATGATTTAGATAAGTTCCTGGCAGACATTGATTTTGTCGTGCTTTTAGTTGGTCACGATGAGATTAAGGAGAACATGGATAAGTTAAAGGGTAAGGTTATCCTTGATACACGAAAAATCTGTGATTTGGAAGGCACCTACAGACTCTAATGAGAAATTTACTTTTCTATTTGGATTATCGCTCAAGAAGCGGTGCACAGAGGGTTATGGTCGAGCTTGCAAATTATTTTGCCAAGCATGGCGATAAGGTCACTTTGGCTTGCCAGTTCCAAAGTCCAGAAGAAGGTTACGCTCTAGCCGATGAGGTTACAGAGGTCATTCTTCCTGCCCCTTCGAAAAATAAATTAAAACGACAGAGCGATAGAATAAAGCATCTGTGCGATTTGTGCGAAGAAATAAAACCTGATTTAATTATCTCGTTTTTGATTGTCAGCAATCTGATTGCTATAAAAGCCGGCAGGAAAATGGGTATACCTGTTTTGATTTCGGTTAGAAATGATCCGGCAAGAGATGGAAATAAGTTAAATCAGTGGCTTATAAAAAGAAATTACCCTAAGGCTTCCGGATGTGTGTTCCAGACTGAGGAGGCGAAAGAGTTCTTTGGGTTTAGCTATCCTGTAAAAGTTATTGAGAATCCTATATCTGAAGAGGTGATAAAGGATTTAGAGAAGTTTGAGGGATGTGAGGATACGCCTAAAGCGGATTCGAGTTTACATAACTTTGTATCAGTAGGACGTCTTGAACCGCAGAAACGGCATGATATCGCAATAAAAGCACTTGCAAACGTTATTAAAGATGGCTATAAAGCTAAGCTTACCATTTACGGCAAAGGTCCTTTGGAGCAGGAATTAAAGGATTTGGCCAAAAGCCAGGAAATAGAACAGAATGTTATGTTTGCGGGTGTTACAAGCGAAGTAATCGGTAAGCTGAAGAAATCGGATGCCTTTTTGATGACTTCGGACTACGAAGGTATGCCAAATGCTTTGATGGAAGCTATGGTAGCAGGCTTGCCATGTATCGTTACAGACTGTCCCTGCGGTGGTCCAAGAGCCCTGATTAAAGATAAAGAAAATGGTTATCTTGTTAATGTAAACGATGAAGAAAGCGTTGCTTTGGTAATGAAATGCCTAATTGATTCGCCAGAAGAGGCAAAAAATGCAGGCAAAAAAGCAAGAAAAATAATAGATAGATGCAATATTGACCAAATTGCCCCAAAATGGGGAGAAATGTTTGATTTATGCAGGAAAACTCAGCCATAAAACTAGATAGAATAAGTTTTGTCGCAAAGACATTTTTCTTATTTTTCTTCTTATATGATGTGGTTTTTATGGGCGTTCCTACGCTGTTTTCCACACGAAAGATATCATTTGTTGTCTTTGCAGTGTGGGCGCTGGTTCTGTTTTTATTTGCAAATGTAAGAAAAGAACTTTTTGAGTATGAAACATTTAGGAATGTTTACATAGCTCTTGCTGTAGTGACCGCGATTTCGGTGCCATATACCATTTTCCGTGCAAAATTCCACGGGGTACTTGATACAGCAGGTGCTGAATATCCGGTTTCAGTATTTTTTATGCTGTATTGTCTTATTGCACCGGTCGCTATTTCCTATGTATACCGGTCGCGAGAAGAGTTTTGCAGATCGGTAATGTTTGTCACCTTCGCGCAGAGCATATTTGTCTTATTTGAGTTTAAGATTGCAAGATTCAAGGATTTTCTTACAAAAGTTGTTGATGACAGCAATGCAAACATAAAGTTTATTGACGATAAAAGGGCTACCTGCCTTGGTGCATCTGGTTCAATGGCCACTGTTATGCTTGCGTTTGGCGTGTGGATTACCGGATGGTATATAATTAGACAGGTTGATAAGATTAGCTGGATTTGGCTTTGCTGGCTGATTTTGGCACTTTCCATTGTTGCAGAATTTTTGTGTGGCAAGACGGGCTTTTATTTATCGGTTTTAAATCTGATAATTATTTTGATAATGTATCTTGCCAGAGTGGAAGCTCCTGGCAGGGCATGGCGAAATATAGGCATTGTACTTGGCAGTTTTGGATTGATTTTTGGACTTTGGTACGGCTTTTACGGTAGCAAGGTCTATGAAATAAAAGAGAAATTCCGCCACGTATTTAATCTTAGCGTGGAATTTGGCAGCAGTAAGTATTCATTCTGGACCAGATTTAATGAGGGGGATATTCCTCCGATGTCGCTAGATGTACTCTTCGGTCTTGGAATTTTTAGAGGAGATACAAATAATGGCCTTTCTATCCATCATGACGGTGGATATGTACAAAGGTTTGTAGCTGAGGGCGTAATATTTGCAGCTCTCGAGTACATTTTACTTTTTGTTTTGATTGGCCTTCTTATCTATCAGATAGAGGGAATTAGGAGTAAGTTATATTTTTGGATCCTTACAATAGCTCTTTTTGTAATTGAATTTAAGGAGCCATTTATCTATAAATATGCGCCAGTTGCAATGATTATGAGCGTTTTATTTATGGAAAAAAGTGCTTTTGAAGAGGGGTATGTTCCCAAAATATCTTTTAAGTTGCCAGCTTCTATTAGCGCAACTGAAAGGCAGATTTTGATAAGAAAACTGAAAAAGGCGATAAAATATCGCTCTTTGATTTCAGCAAACGCAAAGACTATAAAAACACTTTTTTCGTATGAAGCGAAGACCTTTAACGGACGTTTTATGTCCATGGACGATAAGATAAAATGGCAGAATGGTCTTTTGGAGTTTAATAAATTTAAGCCAGAAGAGAGTGTTACTATCGCAGAGCACTTTTTGGCTGAGAATGTGGTTCTCAAAAAAAGCACTTATAAAGTGAATAGCATCCCAAGCGATGAGCCAATACTTCTTTGCAATGTAAGGGATGATTTGGAAAAAATCAAAAATGTCATAGAGCATCACAAAAAGATGGGAATTCGTTATTTTGCGATTCTTGATAATGGCTCAAAAGATGGCACTTTAGAATACCTTTTAGATCAGGATATCGATGTTTTTACAGTAGAGGAGCAGTATACTTCTATAGTAAGAGCAGCATGGATGATGAAAATAGCGTCTTACTACGGTTTTGACCGCTGGTATGTTGTTTTGGATTCAGACGAGCTTTTGGCTTATCCTGGCGGGAAAACTGGCGATATTAAGGAGATAATAGGTGATCTTAAGTCGCATAATGTAAGCCGTGGCCTTGCCATGATGGTTGATATGTATGCCGAGGAGAGTGACCTTAAAAATACTAAAAAGAAGGGGGATCTACTAAAAAGATACCGATTCTTTGATACAGATAGCTATGAGCGAAGGACGGGAGATTTCTATAGAGAAATTTTTGGCGGTCCAAGGACGAGGGTTTTTGGCAATTCGGGCCTTGATAACAGAGAACTTTTGACAAAGTACCCTGTGTTTTATTGGAGAAAGGGTGAAATTTACCGTTATCACTATGTTTTTCCATTTGAGGAGAACTTTGATTCACCGCTTGTTTTAGCTCTTAAGCATTATAAATTTACCGAAGGTGACTATGAAAAGATGGTCCGCATCGTTAAAGAGGGAAATTATGCTGGTGGAAGCAACTTATATGCAAATTATGTAGAGAAGCTTCCGGAAGATGGAAAAATTTCCTTTAAGACAGATAAATCCGGGGAGATTAAGGACGATGCTAGTCTTCTTGAGATAGATATTATGGAGAAGTTTGGTGGAAAGATCTGACAGAGTAAAAAAGAATATAAGAATAACTTTCCTATTGATTTATGATATTGCTGCTATTTTAATTTCACAGTATGCAGCACTTTTGGCGCGTTTTGACTTTAGACTATTTAAGGTGGATGAGCAGTATCTTGAGACTGCAAAGCTATATGCGCCAATAAATTTAGTTATAACCATCATTATTTTTGCATTGTTAAGACTTTATAGTAGTCTGTGGGAATATGCATCAATTCAGGAGATGATAAATCTTGTGCTTGCGTGCGGTTTTTCGGCAGCAGCGCAGCTTATAGGTCAGCATATGCTCAGCGGATCGTTTGGACTTTTACTTTACACTCCAAGATCTTGCTTTGTATTTTATTTCTTTTTCCTTACTCTTTTGATGGGAATTAGTAGATTTGCGTACCGTGGCCTTCGTCATCTTCGTAAGACTGTTGTTCCAACACCAAAGGCACAGCGTATTTCGACTATGATTCTTGGTGCGGGTGATACGGCAGTTGGTCTTATCAAGGAGATGCAGGAAGGAAAAAGAATCAGAAACTATCCTGTTTGTGTTATTGATGCAGACTACAATAAGATTGGTAAAAAGATTTTAGGTATTCCGATTGTAGGAAATGACTCAAAGATTCCTTATGCGGTTGAAAGATACAAGATTCAGGAAATTTTTATTGCGATTCCAAAGCTTTCTGCTCAACGCAAAAAAGAAATTTTGGAAATTTGCCAGAGTACAGGATGCAGGCTTCGCATCCTTCCTTCGATGAATCAGATTGTAAATGATGAAGTATCATTGGCAAATCTTCGAGATGTTGAAATCGAGGATCTTCTTGGCAGAGATACGGTAAAAACAGACCTCGATTCTGTTATGGGATACATTAAAGATGAAGTAGTTTTGGTTACCGGTGCAGGTGGCTCGATTGGTTCTGAACTTTGCCGCCAGATTGCATTGCATTCGCCCAAGCTTCTTATTTTGTTTGATATTTATGAAAATACCACCTACGATATTCAGCTTGAGCTGAAAAAGAAGTATCCAAAGCTTCCTATGGAGGTTTTGATAGGCTCAGTTAGAAATTCTCACAGGGTGGAGACTTTGTTTGAGATTTATAAGCCGGCAATTGTTTTCCATGCAGCTGCACACAAGCATGTGCCACTTATGGAAGATTCACCAAATGAGGCGATTAAAAATAATGTATTTGGTACATTAAATGTTGCTAGAGCAGTAGGTAAGTTTGGCGCAAAGCGTATGGTTTTAATCTCAACTGATAAGGCTGTAAACCCAACAAATATCATGGGGGCATCAAAGCGCCTTTGTGAGATGGTAATCCAGAGCGTTCAGGAAGAGTATAAAGATACCGGTTACGTTGCAGTGCGTTTTGGTAATGTTTTAGGCTCAAATGGCTCAGTTATACCTTTGTTTAAAAAGCAGATAAAAGCTGGGGGCCCTGTTACTGTAACAAGTCCTGATATCATTCGCTACTTTATGACCATCCCAGAAGCAGTATCGCTTGTGCTTCAGGCAGGAGCTTATGCTGTTGGTGGCGAAATATATGTCCTTGATATGGGAGATCCAGTCAAGATTGACGACATGGCAAGAAACCTGATTCGTCTTTCAGGTTACGAGCCGGATAAGGATATCCCTATTGTCTATACTGGCCTTCGTCCAGGCGAAAAGATGTATGAAGAGTGCCTTGCAAAAGAGGAAGGCTTAGAGAAGACTGCAAATAACCTTATTTTCGTAGGAAAACCTCGTGAGTACGACAGGGCAGAGTTTTTGGAGAACTTGAAAGCTCTTAAGGACCTTGCTTATGAAGATGGCGATGGAATAAAGGATGCGGTAAAGAAGTTAGTGCCGGAGTATAAA
>JAKSSE010000020.1 GCA_024403255.1 Lachnospiraceae bacterium | reverse complement strand
CCTGCAGCTTTATTCGTGAAGGTAATTGCCAATATATTATATGGTGCAACGCCCAGATCATTTATTAAATGCGCAGTCCTATATGTCAAGACTCTGGTCTTTCCACTTCCAGCTCCCGCTAGGCATAATAAAGGTCCTTCAGTTGTAGTAACTGCGCGCCTTTGCGCTTCATTCAATGTATTTAAGTTCATCTATATTTTCTCCAAAGTGATAGTTTTTAGTGATAGTTTTTTCACTCTATTCTTCGTTTTTTTCTTTCTTTTTGCTTTTCTTCAAAGTATTTTTTATGGTCGTAGTATTCATTAGGCAGTTTTAATTCTCGCCCTTTGCTCATATCAATAAATTCTATTAATTGGTCCTTAGTCATGACATAAGACTTCCCTAATTTTGTAGCATATCCATTCTTATACATCAAACGAAGGAACTTATCCATCTTACTATCGGCCCAGCCAAATATCTGCATTAGTTTTTTCTTATTGTAAACTGTATCATCGCCAACATCAAAAATCGTATCTATATCAAATTCGCCTTCAATTAATGCGCAATTATTATAATCGATACCTTCCTGTTCCAACTCATCCAGACATTCCTTTATATATTTGATATCGCTTTCAAAATCTTTATCCATTTTCGCACCTCAGCGTTGACGACCTATACCTATAAATTATTATATTCATCACCACAAGCAAACTCCAATTATACAGAATAAATATAACACATTTTCTTGGAGCTTTTAACAAAAAAGATGGAACTCACAAAAGAGTTCCACCTTCAAGTTTGCCAAGACTATATTAAATTATGGATTGCTTTTTTCAATATCAAGATAGTAGAAAAGTATTCTTGGGTCAACGTTCACATCATATGACAAATCATAGACTTCATCATCTTCAATGCCACCCATAAATAGACATGTTTTTGCTATAGATGCAACTCTACCCACATCGCCTAGCTTTTCATAACACACTTTGTCATCTTCGATAAGCCCAACATTGGTTGCTTCCTTAATGACTTGACTATATCTATTTGGCGTAATCCCAAGCTCATCGCATACCTCTTCACTATCTATAACGCCATACATTTCAACAATAAGTTCAACATCATCATCCCTAAAATCCACTTTGCTCAAATAATGTGGATATCTAAGTGGGATATCTCTATCTCTTAACTCATTGTATAGCACATACGAACTTGTATTCGTGACATTATAGATATCCTTCAAGATATACCCTTCTTGGTACATCTTGATTGCCATATCTACATCTCTATTTGCTTGGCGTTTTGTGATATATCCACCTCTTATGTATCTTTCAATAGTTGATAACGATACATTTGCTAGTGTGGCAATATCTTTCTTTGATAACGATGTATCTTCGTATAATGTTTTTATTAAATTTATGTTGGTACTTATTTTTCTCATAAGCCTTACCTCCATTATTAAACATGCTCTTCATAAAGAGCTCAAACCAAAAATGCAACATTGCCACTAGTGAAGAAATGTGCACCCTTCTTCGCTAGAAGCACCAGTAATTCGAATTGCTGATTTTAGGATAACTAAAAAGGTTTCATTTGTATACAACGAAAACCAGGAATTTTAAATGATGCTTATTATGCAGTGTAAAACTTGAAAAAAGCCTCGAAAATTATGGATACTTACTATGTCTATTTTATTTTTATTTATTAACAATTTAGGGAAGGACTATTGGGAAAGGGATAGTTTATTTTGACAAAATAAAAATATGACACCAGCAGAAGTTCCGCCTTCTGCGACAATAACAATTGAATATGTGCCAGATAGCCCTTACTTCTGGAAAGGCCTTTAAGGCGGACACTATTTAACTTATTTACGTCTACCTTAAGGGATGTAGACGAGAAAGTTTGAGGTAATCTATGAATGCAATCACAAGAGAACTTATTATTGAAGAACTAGAAGCTAGAGGATATTCTTGCTATGGTAGCGATATCATTAAAAACTCAGTTGTAATGCCTGCAATTACAATTCTTGCTCCTGCAAAAGCAAATCCTATTATCTATACAGATAAGCTCATTGAAAACTATGATAACCTTAATGATATTGTAGATAAAATAATTTCTATCTATGAATCTCACAATGAATTCGATTTCGATATTATTTCTACAATCAGGAATAGAAATTGGATATTGGAACACATATTTATTTCTCTGCAGCAGGAATCAGACGAACCATTAATTAAAAAAATTTGTGAAGGTCCTTTCACTGGTCTTGAACAATACTTATATGTTCGTGACACTACTGGAATTGAAGGTTGGAGCATAAAACTTAATTCTTCCATCATAGCTATTGCAGATATATCTATCGAAGAAGCTTGGGATTATGCTAGAAGAAATACTTTTGCTCCTGATGAACCAATTCTTGAAAGACTTTCGGATTTATTATATGAAATGACTGGATGTGAAGATTTTCTTGATAATTTATTTGCTCCACCACTTTATGTTCTTAGTAATAGGAACAAATCCAAGGGTAGCATACAAATTCTTAACCAAGAATATATCAAGAAATTCGTATTATCACTTGAAGAATCTTCAGGACAACGACCAACAAAATTGGTGGTTCTTCCATCATCTCTTCATGAGGTTTTGTTATATCCTGTATATGATGGTGATATATTCGACGTAGAGCAGGAACATTCTCTTACACAGATGGTCCAGATTATCAACCAAGAAAATGTTGCACCAGAAGATGTACTATCTGACCATGTATTTATATTGAACTTATGATACCTGGATATCCCATATCATAAATGAAGGTCGCTAAAATTAAACTAGCGACCTTTTATCTTGCATATGAATAGGCATAAACACAAATACGCGAATGGCCCAAGAGATTTGAGACTCGTTCCATCGCCATTTTATCAAGAACCCTTCCTTTCATCGAACCTCGACAGTAGTATCGTTCACTTCTAGGAATATCTTCTAGGGGTCTTGCTATTTTGTTATACCAGGCATTGGCAAATTCTGCTCTAAGCTTGTGCACATCCATAGCAGAACTCACTTTGCCAAATATTCTATCTTCATATTTTGTTGATTTTATTTTATCGATACAGGCTTGTGGCAAATCAAGACATTCAACATTTCTACTTTTGCCACCTTTACCAGATTCTACATAAACATACCATTTCCCATCTTGTTCATAACAATCTTTTCTTTTTAGTGATTCTAATTCGCTTCGTCTAAGTCCTGTACTTCTGCAAAAGTCAACTAACACCTTATTTTTCGTTTCAGAAAAGTGTTTGCTTCTTACAGTATTATCCCTTCGTGAACGAACTATATCACTTCTATGTCTCATCGGGAGTTCTATAAACGAATTAGCTGGAACCTGGTACAATTTTCCAAGTGCACTTGCATATAGTTTAATTGTCCATACAGAATACCCTTTTTCAATTTTCCCCTGTAAAAAAATTCCTACATATTGTTTCGCTTCATCTAATGTTTTGCATTTGTATTCACGTCTTGCCATCTTAATAAAGTCCATACACTTTTCTTTATATGTTTTAAAAGTAGAATATGAATAAATCTTATCCTGAGTATTCCCATCTTTTTTATCCTGGTGTTTAGATTGACCAAAAGCTTGCATACTTTTCAATTTTTCAATAGTTTCATTGTAGATATTATTATTTTTATGTCCCATAACATTGGCTCCATCTTCTTGGTTAAGATTGTTCGTCAAAAACTGACTACTAGATTGACCCACTCTTTCTATAGACACTTATGGACGTGCTATTCTTACCCATAATTTTGATCTTGCACGTTGTGCAAGATTAAAATTATGGAGTTTACTTGCGATATATATGTTTATTCGTACATTTTTATGCTAAAAATGTATCGCATAACCATATATCGCTCCCTACTTAACCAATCGAACCTCCTTTCCAATGTTAACCTTTCCTACCCAATGAACCTATTTTATAATGACAAAATATCAACAATTAATATGTACTAAATTATCTATCCACATTTCAATAAAAAAAGCGATATGGAAGGGAGTCCCATATCGCCTACAAATCGCCTTTTTTGATTACCCAATCAACATCGCCTTTTTTGAAAAAGGGAAGGTTCACATTGGTCGAGCCCTCCACGGCTCGAATATATTATATGAAAATATTTTTATGAATTTCAACTATTATTGAAAAATAATTGAAAAGCATTATAGTGTGTGTTAGTATGTAAATACAAAAAGGTGCTACCGATAGACGGTTAGCCCCTATCATTTAAGTCAAAGAATGACTGCCATGGTTTGGAGTGATCTGACCCCAAAAAGTTAGACAAAAAAATGATGATTAAGCTACTAAGGATTGAATTCGGTATTGAACCGGACTCAGTCCTTTTAGTTTGCTTTTTATTCTAACATTATTGTAATAATCTATATATTTTACAAGCTCATTTTTAAAATCATCCATTGATGAAAACTCTCTTAAATAGAGTAATTCTGATTTTAATAGTCCAAAGAAATTTTCCATAACAGAATTATCTAGGCAGTTTCCCTTTCTAGACATACTTTGCTGGATTCCCTTATCTGCTAGTTTTTTCTGATAAAGCTTATGTTGATACTGCCAGCCTTGATCACTATGAAACACTAACCCATCAGCTTTCTCGGGTAAGCGTTCAAATGCAAAATCAAGCATATCTATTACCTGCTTAAGCACAGGTCTATCGCTAATTGTATACGCTACGATTTCGCCGTTAAACATATCTAATACCGGTGAAAGATATGTTTTTTCACCAAATAAAGCGAATTCTGTGATATCTGTGGTCCACTTCTGATTAGGTTTTGTGGCTTTAAAATCTCGTTGAATAACATTAGGTGCAATTTTTCCAATTTGCCCCTTATACGAACGATATTTTTTCACACGTACCATACACTTGATATCAAGCTGTTTCATTAATCTTTGGACTGTTTTATGATTGATTTCATACCCTCGATTATGAAGCTCCAGCGTGATTCTTCTGTAGCCATATCTTCCTTGATTTTCGTGATATATAAGTAAAATTTCTTCTTTTATTTTTGCATACTTATCAGGACTGTTTAGCTTTTTTAAATAATAATAGTATGTACTTCTCGGCATTCCAACATATGCCAATAAAACTGTCAGTTTATATTTATGCCTTAATTCAGATATGACAGTTACTTTGTCTTCTTCTTTGATTTTTCCCGCTCTCGAACTAAGGCATTCAATTTTTTTAAGTATTCATTCTCCATACGAAGACGTTTGACCTCAGCCAGTAAATCTTCGTTGTTTTCAGCTTGCTCTTCGGGAGTTGTAGATTTTTTGATATTCAATTTAGAGGCCCCTCCACGACGTTCTTCAAACAATGCTTCTGGTCCTTCTTCATAGTAAATCTTTTTCCAGGCAATAAGCGAGGCAATTGATTTTATATCAAACCTAGCCATTGTTTGTCTCAACGAGGAACCAGTTGTTTCCATATATTCTACAGCAGCCACCTTGAATTCACCACTATAAGTTCCATTTGTACAGGCAAGTCCCTTAAATCCATTACAAAGATAGGAGTCTCTCCATTTTTGAACATCAGATTTATCTACATGGTATTCATCTGCTAATGATCTAAAACTCCCTTTTCCATCAAGATATTTTTGAACTATTTCATATTTCAGTTCAGGTGAGTGCATCCGTTTACCTCTGGACATAAAATTAACCCCTTTCATTAGACAAGATTTTGTCTAACAAAAGGGGTTCACTTCAGCCTAGGAACTGACGGTTATTTTTTAACTATCTAGGACAACCGTCTATCGGTAGTCCCTTGTTTTATATACTACACTTCCTTTATAATTCAACACCCTTTTGATTTTGACTGATTAGCTGGGTGCTGCGAGAGCGCGTCAGCGACAAACATGCAATGCATCACCGCTAATAAGATGCAACTGACACATACGCTCACGCAGCACAAAGCAAATCCTACGCTACATCGTTAAAGTCATCTACAAACTCGACAAAGGCCTGGGCTGGAATTGGGCGAGAATAGTAGTAGCCCTGAATATAGTCGACGCCCATCTTTTTCATTTCTTCGGCCTGTTCTTTTGTTTCTACACCTTCAGCAACAATCTTCATATCCATGCGCTTAATCATGGTTGCAGAGGATGCAAGGACAATCTTTCCTTTTTCTTTTTCGGTTGCAACATCAACCATGTGCTTATCGAACTTAACCATATCAAGTGGAAGATCAAGAACAGAGTTCATATTTGAATAGCCACTACCGAAATCATCAAGTGAGAAGCTTACATTTTCACTTGTTAGATAAGTCATATTCTTAACAAGGGTACGTGATGATTCAATCGCTGCAGTTTCTGTAATTTCAAGGTTTATTCTGCCAGCTTCTACTCCGTACTCTTTCATCATTCTGACAAGCTTTTCGCTCATGTCATCCTGCATGCACTGTACTACAGAAAGATTAATTTCAATATATTCTACACCTTTTGACTGTAGGTCGTTTTCTTTAATAAACTCGAATACTTTTTTGAAAACTATCTCACCTATTTTAAGAATCGAGCCATTCTTTTCTGCTATTGGTATGAACTCATCTGGTGGGATAAAACCAAGTTCAGGATCAATAAGACGGATCAATGCCTCTGCTGAAACAACTTTTTCCGTTTCTGTAGAAACGATTGGCTGATAATACATTACAAAGTTATCTTCTTTTACTGCTCGCTTAATCGCTGCTTCAACAAGGAGTCTGCGCTTAGCAGAATCTATATTTAAATCCTGAGCAGTAAAGTATGTAAAATCATATCCTGCAGCATCAATAAGACACTGATCATATGCATAGACTTCTTCAAGGTCTTTTGCGTCTTCAGGAACATTGAGGATAAGTGTACGGCATGAAAGATTAATACTTGCCCCGCCCGAAGACCATTTTCCTTCAAACCTGGTCTGAACTGCATCAGCAATACGTGAAATATCTGAGCCTTTCCCTGGAATTAACACAAATGATGAAACGCCAAGATAGAAAGTTCTGTTTGGCGAGAACTCCTCAAGGAAGAGCCCCACCTGCTTCATGATATCATTAACTCGGTCTACACCTATCGCCTGGTTGGCAAGTTTAAGATCCTCAATGTAAACAAATACCAAACCAAATTTTTCTTCACTGCTTCTGTAGAAGTTAAAAAGTCTTGCGAATGTAGGCTTATTTAGCTGGCCGGTAACACCATCAAGATAAGTGTCAGGTCTTTGAACAGTAAGGAATATGATAAGAACACTAACCGTAATAAAGTATGCAACTACAAGCTGCCCTGCAAAAATGAATTCAAAAGCACTGGCCACAAAACCCATTATTGCAAAAACATAGATTGAATGCTCACTCTTTATATCGATGAGGTCTCTATTTGCGTGTGTAAATATAATGGAAAATACAATGTAATAAAGAGTAAAAAGATAATTTACAGGCTGAAGAGGGCCTCTACTGTATACAAAATTTTCATCATACACAAAGATTGTATGATGAGCCCAGTTTGTAAATATAAATCCTGCCCAGATAACTGCTGGAATATATAATGCGAGAGCTATTCCTATATGATCTTTATCAGGCTTAATTTCCTTTAAGGCAACAGAATATACCGCTACTGCAAAAGGTGTAAATGCCAGGAAAGCAAAATAAAGATAACTTGTAAAATACAAATAAGTCGGTGGGAAAATATCGGTATGCATAGTGCCTAAAACATCCAGGATATCCGAAATGGCCAATCCCAAAACACTAACAACCAACATAAGATATCGCCTGTTTTGAAGAAACGGCGCTTGTCTTTGCGATTTGTTAATCGACAGCAATATTATAAGAATAGGTAATGCACAAATGTCATATGCTAAATTATAAATCATCTACACCCCTCAATTGGCAAATGTCCATACACTAGGTAATTTTATCATATGTTCTTAAAAAAATACATAGTTAGTCCAAAGATTATTCTGATTTTTCACAGATTACTGACACATATTCAGTTTCTATTTTGTTACTATCAATCATTTCTTTTATATATGTGGGGAATAGATATGTGAATCTTAAGTTTTCTCCATCTATACAACCTTCTATCTCATACGATATCGCGACATTTTTTTCAATACAGGATATAAGTTCATCACTCATCGGCACCTCAAAAGATTCAAGGCCTCTTCTTAATCCTTCTCCTGTATATTTGATGTAGGCTTCCTTCGCTGAAAAAATAAGATAAAAAAGTTTCTTTCCCAGCTCTTCATTTTCGTGAATTATTTCCTGCATTTTTTCGTATTCGTTGACAGAAAAAAATCTCTCAGCTATCTTCAGATTAGTCTGAACCGGTTTCTTCAAAATCGCCTGAATGTCGCATCCTATGGGCGTTTTTGCATCCGAAACAGCCACAAGCGAAACCTCTCCACTATGAGACAGATTAAACGGAATATCCTTGATGAAAGGTTTCCCATCACCGCCTATACTTAATTCTACATTTAACAAATCAACCCTATTCTGCCACAAGGCATCCTTCAAAGTCATGCCCGCACAAAAAGGCAAAGCCCTTGCGGACTTTGTCTTTCTCTTTAATACGTTCTGTCCTCTCCACTCTCCAAGAAGTTTTATAACTTCTTCATCTGACATATCTTCTGGATAGGGATATTTATGAATCGTTCCTAAATATATTTTCATTATTCGCTTTTCGGCAAAAGAGCCTGAGTTCGCATGGTTATCTGAGGGCCACCTGTTCCTTCTATATATTCCTCTGTTATTTCAACAGCCCCTATATTATCGTCTTTTGGAATCTCATACATAATATCAAGCATAAATTCCTCAATAACAGCTCGTAGTGCTCTTGCACCCATCTCTTTTTCAAGGGCCTTTTTCGCAATAGAGTGTAATGCACCCTCCGAAAAAGTAAGCTTCACTTCATCTAAGGCAAGAAGTTTCTGATACTGCTTTACAATAGCGTTTTTAGGTTCAGTAAGAATCTTAACAAGCATCTCTTCTTCAAGACCTTCAAGAGAGAACAGTACAGGAAGTCGTCCTATGAACTCTGGAATCATACCAAACTCTTTAAGATCTGCTACAGTTACTTTTTGAAGAATATTCTTGTCCGAATCGTACTTGTCTTTAAGGTCTGCTATAAATCCCATCGAAGAGGATTTGTTAAGTCTATTTTTAATTATTTCTTCAATATCAGGGAATGCGCCACCGCATATAAAAAGAATATTGGTTGTATCAATAACTGTTGTTGGAACCATTGCATTCTTGCTTGACGCTCCTACCGGAACCTCTATCTCTGCGCCTTCAAGAAGCCTAAGCATACCCTGCTGAACTGATTCACCAGATACATCCCTGTGATTTGCATTTTTCTTTTTTGCAAGCTTATCTATTTCATCTATATAGATAATTCCTTTTTCAGCTTTCTCGACATCATTATCTGCAGCAGCAAGCAGTTTTGATACAACAGATTCAATATCATCTCCAATATATCCAGCCTCAGTAAGTGAGGTTGCATCTGCAATTGCAAGAGGCACATCCAAAAGCTTCGCTAAAGTTTTAACCATGTAGGTTTTACCTGAACCTGTAGGTCCAACCATAAGCATATTAGATTTTTCAATCTGAATATCCTCATTCTCATCCCTGACAATTCGCTTATAGTGATTGTATACCGCAACAGAAATAGCTTTCTTCGCGTGTTCCTGACCTACGACAAACTCATCAAGCTTGCCTTTTATAATATGAGGTGCAGGAATATGAGTTATATCAAACACCGGCTTTGGGCCACCATCTTTAGGTTCTTTCTTTTTCTTTGGTTTAACCTTCTTTCCACCAAATAAACTACTTAAATCTCCAAGATCTGAGAGGTTCAAAAAGCTCACTCCAGGCATCTTGGACATATCAACATTACCACCGTCATTCATTCCTGGATTAAAACCACCCATTGAAGAGAAAGTTTTATTCATACAGTCTGCACAAACATGAATATCCCTTGTCAGTTCAATCAAGGTGCCTACTTCACTCTCTTTTCTATGGCACAAAAAGCAGCTGTGCTCTATTTTTTCATTATCTTCAGTTGTGTCGTCAACAACATCACCTGTGAGCTTGTCGGTATCTGCTTTTTTTGCTTCCTTTTCAAGTTCCTCATCAATGCGATCAGTGATTTCTCTAAAATCTTCGTAATTTGACATGTAATCTCCTTAATAAGATGCCAAAACGGCAACATAATCATTCATCAGGCTATAGCCATATCTTTCCGCAGTAGCCCATCCTGTATGTTTAGGATTCTCGTTTATGCCCAGATACTCTACATAAACTGCGCTTCCTCGTCTAACCTTGCTCCACCTTTGATCAACTGGCTCGTTTACCATATCAGCAGTTGAAGCAAAAGCTTTAAGGTGCTGCACATGCGCTCTTATGCCTTCCTGCACGGAATTATATACACATCCGTGTTTTCCACCTCCAGATGCACCCATTCCCGCAAAATTAAACTGAGAAATGCTTACAGATCCACCATAATGCAAGAATCCCGTTTCCTTCATTGCCTGACAGAATGCAATATCATATCTAACACCTTCAGCTGTGCACTCATTAATGTAAAGCTGACAAAAAGTTTCTATATTCGGTGCGTCAGTAGTCTTATAAAACTCTGGATAGCTTTTCGATTTTGAATTATAATATGCAACCATCTGCCCCAAAGTGACATCTGTTGTTCCCATAATCATAGTTTCGCCGGTAGCTTTATAGTGATTTGAAAGAATCTCTCGTGAAGTCAATATTCCAGTGTTGGTCGAAACGGCTCTTTCATAGTTATAGTCTACAAAAGTATCTGTAACAAACTCAACCTTCATACTGTCTGGAACTTCCGCATATTGCGAAACAAACTCTGTTATCTCGACAGGTTTATTGTCCATAATCACAACTTTGGCTGGACCATCAGATACCGAAGAAGAAACCATCTGAATAATCTCAGCTTCCTCATCCGATCCCTCCACATAGCCTTCTTCATATTCTTCAGCAGTTTCGTCTGTTTTTTGAGTAACAAACTCAACAACTTCAACAGAAGTATCTTCTTTAGCTTCACGTGATTTTTTTACCGCAACAGATATAGCTATTGACGTAGATAGAATCACCACGGCCGCAACATAAAGATATATATGACCTGGAATTTTCCTTATATCTATTCTTTTTACTTTATCCCAAATATTCTTTAAGGAAAGCAAAAAGTGCCTCCATTTCCTGTCTGGTTCCAATTGTTATTCTCAAGTAGTTATCGATTCTTGGTCTGTTAAAATATCTTACAAAAATGCCCTGTTTCTTAAGAGCTTCAAAAATATCTTTTGCAGCTTTAGTTTCGTGAGTAACAAAAACAAAATTTGACTTGCTGTCAGCGAATTTAAATCCTAATTTAATAAATTGTTCTTTTGACCATTCGCGAGTCTCAACTATCTTAGAACATGTTTCTTCAAAATATGCCTTATCTGCAAGAGCTGCCGCACCAAGTTCAATTGTGATCTGATCCATTGTGTAAGAATTAAATGAATATTTAACATCCATTAGATACTTAATAAGTTTCTTACTACCAAAAGCAAATCCTATTCTTGATCCTGCCATGGATCTGGATTTCGAAAAAGTCTGAACAACAAGAAGGTTCTCATATTTTTCAACAAGTGGTAATGCGCTCACACCGCCAAAATCAACATAAGCTTCATCTATAATCACTACGGAATCTGGATTATTCTTTACAATCTTTTCCATATTCTCGATTGTTTCAAGTACTCCAGTTGGAGCATTTGGGTTAGGTATAATTACGCCACCGTTCTCCTGTAAAAAACCGTCAATATCAAGCTCAAAGTTCTCATCCAAAGGAATAGTTTTGTAAGGAACTCTAAACTCCTCAGCCCATACATCATAGAAAGAATAGGTAATATCTGGGAACAAAACTGGTTTTTCCGAATTAAAGAAAGCCAGGTAGCTCATAGCCAAAACATCATCAGATCCTACTCCGACAAATATCTGGTCTTCTGGCATGTTATATGCTTTTGATATAGCCTTTACAAGATTTGTAGCTGCAGGATCGGGATATTTTCGAAGCCTGTCTGCAAAATCTGTTTCGGCAAGCATCTTTCTGACTCCCGGTGCAGGCTCATAAGGGTTCTCATTTGTATTTAGCTTAATTATATTCTGTTCTTTAGGCTGCTCGCCTGGTGTATAAGGAATTACTTTCCTGACATTTTCTTCCCAGCTCATCTTTTTCTCCATTATTCCTCGTAATAAGTGATCACTAAATATCCAACATCAATATTATCATAAAGCTCTCCAGCTACTTCAAGTGGAAGATTTATACATCCATGAGAGCCTGATCTTTTATATATTTCTCCTCCAAAGGCTTTTCTCCATGTAGCATCATGAAGACCATAAGCTTTATAAAATGGCATCCAATAATATACCCAGGATCTATATGTTTCGCCAACAAGGTATCGATTCTTTGCTTTATTGTAAATATGATAAATTCCGGTAGGGGTTCCCATTCCTCTTCCAATGTTTCCAGTTACAACATCAGTATCTAAAACAACCTTTCCCTCTTTATACAAGTATAAATGCTGTTTTGTAAAATTTACCTCAATGTACGTATCCCCTAAATCAGTATTTCCGTGGGATTCGGCTTCATTCAGATAATTAAAATCTCTTACAACCGCTTTATTGGAAAGAATATCGCTGGTAAGCTGTGCAGCTTCTTTCTCCTGATCAATCTCCCAGCCATACTCTTCTTTCGTCTTTAAAGTAATTATATCACCCCAGCTTGTTTTAAATTTTCTTTCAGTGCCAAAAGTGTCGTACTTATCAGCCATTGCCTTAACAAAGGCTTTCACCTTATTTTGATCTACAAAAACTCTATCATCATTTGCCACAAGCCAATCGACATATGTCTCAGGACCCACATACTCTTCAGCGCCCTTCATATCATATTTAACAGAGGCTTTTGAATAATCATTGAATATTTTTATATCGTGATTTAACTTCTCGTCATTTTTGTATATCTTAGGAAGTACATAACCCCCATCAGTTTTTGTATCAACAATTCCATCCAGAGCAACAGCATGCTCTGCTATTATTGCAGAAAGCTCTACCGGATCAATTATCGTACCGTAAACCTCAGGCACAATCACAAATTCACTTTTTTCACTGTCAAATCCAATATATGCATCTTCTGATTTTGAACCACCTGGATATTTAAAAATATCGCGGTCCTTCAATGTAGCTAATATCTTGTTTGTATCGACAGTAAATAAGTGCGCATCTTCATAATCATACACATTATAAAGGCTTTCTATCCAAAGGGCCGGATTCTGCATGAAACGAAGATTGGTAACCCTCTCCATATCACCTACAGAAAAGCCCATATCTTCTTTTGTAAACACTTCTTTTCTGCCAAAGCAGTCAAGAACCATCAGTTCATAACCCTCTGATGTCCCAACAAGTTTATTAATTGCCTCTCTATCACCTAGCAAAGATACATCTATCCCATTAATTGTGGTATTTGGGAAGAATCTGTCTTTCATATAAAAGCCAACGCAAAGATACGCTACTACTATGATTGCCAATAATATCCCTATGACTCGAAATAAGGCTGAAAACACCTTCGACATTTATATGTCCTCCAAATCTCTAAGCCATAACGTCGAAACTGCATCCGATGGCATTCTCAAATCTCCTCGTGGTGAAAGGCTCACTGTACCAACCTTTGGACCATCCGGCATACAGGAACGCTTAAACTGCTGACTGAAGAATCTCTTATAGAAGGTCTTCTCCCATTTTAAAATCGTTTCCTTATCAAATACCCCATTAAAACTCATAGTCGCCATTCTATAAATTTTTGATGGACTAAATCCAAATCGAAGCATGTTATACAAGAAGAAATCATGAAGTTCATATGGCCCCACAAGCTCCTCTGTCTTCTGAGAAATGTTACCATCCTCCGGTGGGAGAAGTTCTGGAGACACAGGTGTATCTATTACGTCTATTAAAACTCCCTTTAATTTTTCATCATTTGTCACACATTCTGCATAATATGAAACCAAATATCGAATCAGAGTCTTTGGAACACCTACATTAACACCATACATTGACATGTGATCCCCATTATAAGTAGCCCAGCCTAAAGCAAGCTCTGAAAGATCTCCAGTTCCAATCACAAGGCCACCCTTCTTATTTGCAAGATCCATTAAAATCTGAGTTCTCTCTCTGGCCTGTGAATTTTCATATGTTACATCATGAACTGACTCATCATGCTCGATATCCTTAAAATGTACCCTGACAGCTTCATCTATAGATATTTCTTTAACCGTAGCCCCTAACCCTTCCGCAAGGACTGTTGCATTGGATTTTGTTCTGCTTGTGGTGCCAAATCCAGGCATCGTAACGGCAATAATTCCAGATTTATCAATATTTAAAATATCAAAAGCCCTTGCTGTTACCAAAAGTGCCTGAGTAGAATCAAGTCCCCCAGAAACACCTATAACAGCTACTTTTGCGCCAGTATGCTCAAGTCTTTTTGCAAGTCCATAACTCTGAATATTGAAAATTTCCTCGCATCTTTTTATCCTCTGAGCTTCACCTTCAGGAACAAAAGGTCTTGCAGCAAATTTTCTGGTCAATTCTGTTTCTTCTACATCCAAATAGAACGGTATCTGCATAAAGCCTTCACGGTCAATCTGGGTGTAAGTATTCATTCTCTTTCTCTCGGCAATAATCTTTTCGACATCGATTTCACTAACTGTAAATCCCTCCGAGAAAAGATCTCCTTCCGCCAGAATCCCGCCATTTTCGGCTATTATTCTGTGTCCCGAATAAACCGTATCCTGTGTGCTCTCGCCCATACCTGCAGAAGCATATATGTATGCACAAAAAAGTCGTCCTGACTGACCTTTTACAAGATCTCTTCTATAATCTGACTTGCAGGTGAGTTCATTGCTTGCTGACAAATTACAGATTACTGTAGCTCCGGAATACACAAGATTATTAGATGGAGGTCCTGGTGCCCAAAGATCCTCGCAGATTTCTGCTCCAACAATAAGTCCAGGAACTTCCTCGCAGGTGAACATGAGCTGTCTGCCCATAGGAACCATATCATCACCAAGAGGAACCAAAACAGTAGCATTCATTCCGGGAGTAAATTGTCTGGTCTCATAAAACTCACCATATCCTGGAATATAGCTTTTAGGAACAATACCTAATATTCTTCCATGTGATAAAGCAGCAGCGACATTGTAAAGCTTGCTATGATATATAAACGGAAGACCAACAAAAAACATAGAATCAAGATGCAGCGTAAATTCAGCTAAAGCCAAAAGTGCTTCTTTAGCTTCACTGAGTAAAGTATTCTGAAGAAATAAATCTCTACAGCTATATCCTGTAATGCAAAGTTCAGGAAATACGCCGATCTTTATTTTTTTGTTGTTTGCTTCCTCCATTGCCTTCATAATTTCGGCAGTATTAAATTCAACATCGCAAACTTTTACTTTTGGAGTAATAGCGGCTACTTTAATAAACCCGTTTTTCATCTCTTCTCCCTGATATTAATTAAATCTTCTTTTGAGAAATCATATTTTTTGCAGCAGAACTGGCATCTAACCTCTACTGGTTTTCCATCGTTTATCATTTCCTCTATATCTGACTTTGGAAGAGTCATAAGCGCTTTTGTTATTCTCTCCTTGCCACAGTCACACCTTAATCCTATAGGCATGGTCTCATGAATCGTTGTTTCAAGGCCATCAAAAAGTCGTCCGATAATATCTTCTGGGCTAAGTCCATCCGATAACATGTCAGTGACTGGAGGTAGTGTTTTTATGTTATTTTCAAGGATTTCAAGCGTTTTATCATCCGCAAAAGGCATAAGTTGAAGTATGAATCCACCAGCAACTTTTACTGTATTGTCTTTATTCATCAACACTCCAAGTCCAACAGATGAAGGAATCTGCTCGCTTGTTGCAAAATAGTAGGTCAGGTCTTCTGCGATTTCTCCCGATTGAAGAGCAACGGTACTGTTATATGGCTCTTTTAGTCCCATATCTTTTATAACTCTCAATATTCCAGGAACGAAAGCGCCTCCAACATCCAGCTTACCGTTCTTAGGTGGGAGAATGACATCGCTCACCTTTGGATAGCCCTTTACATATCCATCTGATGTCGCTGTAACAAGCAAACCACCACCGGGACCTGCTCCTCCAATTTCCAAAGTCAAAAGGTCTGTTGGATTCTTCATCATAAGTCCCATGAGTGAACCTGCGGTAAGTAGTCTTCCTAACGCCGCCGTCATAACAGGGCTGGTATTATGATTTTGTCTTGTCTGTTCAACCATTTCGGTGCTAATGCAGGCAAAAACTCTAACCATTTCATTAGCTGCCGAAGCTCTAACTGCGTAATCTTTCATCACTGTCCTCTTTTATATGCTACAAATACAGCTCTTTGAGTCATATTGCTCACACTCTCTCCTGTAGCTTCGTCAAATACTTCTATATTCTCAAACTTCGCTTTTTTCAGCAAATCAACAACTTCTTCGATTTCAAAAGCATGCTGAATGTGCTGTTCTTCAAATCTTTGATAAGACTCATCCTCATCTTTTATATATAATGTCAAATCATACTGATTGGTTTTTGTATCCTCATCATAATAATTTTCCCAAATAAAGCTTCCCTCATCGCGATTTTCAGCAAAGGTGTTATCTGCCATGATCTCCCGGTATCTGTATGGAGTTATCATGTCAAATATGAAAGGGCCTCCATACTCTAAATAATTTTCCGCCAGCTTAAATACCGTCGAAAGATCTTCCTTTGTAAGAAGATAATTCATACAGTCACAGACAGAAACAACAGATTCCACCGTACCGTAAAGTTCAAATTCCCTCATATCCTGGCAGAGATAGAGTATTCCTTCATCCTCAGTATTATTTCTCGCTTCCATGAGCATCTCGTAAGATGAATCAATACCAATCATGTCATAGCCTTCTTTAGCCAAAAGACGGGTCATCTTTCCCGTACCACAGCCAAGTTCCGCCACTATACCCTGATTTATGCCCTTTTCTTTTAACCTTCGAACTATATCTTTTGCCCATTTTTCGTATGGAACATTATCCATAAAAAGATCATATACTAAGGCAAACTCATTGTACGCGCTCATTTTGCTTTGCTTCCTTTTTAATTATGTCAGCTTTTATTCTGTTTTCTTCAGATAACCCAATCAAAATCTCTGGGTTTGCCTCGGAAAGATAATCAATAACGCCATCAATATCTCCCTGTCCAAGAGCAGTACATCTAAAATGTCCGTGAGTTTTTGTAATCACGTATAACACTTCCCTAACCGGCCTTATTTTACCAAAAACAAAATGAAGTCCAGCATGCCTGTACACCCAAATAATCTTATCGATAGGTATGATGCAAAATTCCGTCTCTGCAGTTTCTACAAGATAGTTTTCCGTTATAAACACATCACCTGACACAAGCTGTGGAGAATCTGAAAGTTCTATTTCTGCCTCCTCCATTTTTTGTCTTATTTCCTGTGATTTTTTTCCAAGTATTTTACAGAAAGGAGACTGAAGTGGTGATATTACATAAATCGCATACGAGAAGAATGAAAAAGCCCCATAAATAAAAGCAATTGCATAAACAACCATCGATAAATTCATAATAAAGCTTTTCCCGGCCGGTTCTGACAAAAGGCACACATCCATCTGATCCCTTACACCAGTATCATTCCAGCCTAAATCCTGTGCAATTTTTGGAAACAAAACATCAAAAGCCTTAGGATTTGGTTCAATTTTCACGCGCGACTTAAGGCTGTCCATATGTGGAATGCCCTGCTGGCAAGTCTTAGGTGACACCAAAACTATCGCATAATCATTTTCCCATTGCGTATAATAGTAATAACCCCGAACATTCCCCCAAACTTCATCCGTATATCCAGTGAAATTAAGGTCCTGGAAGTCCGCAATTATGTAAGTTTCATTGTTCTCATACAACTGTTCAAGGGAGGTTCCTCTTCGGACCTCCCTTGGAATAAACATTGTCTTTACTGGTGTTGCATAGGAAAGCGCCACCAGTACAACCATCAGAATGATAGGACAAATTATTCTCATCCTGTAAAATGCTCTGATGTTGTCTTGAATGTAGGTTATTTTTCTTCTAGCCAATTATTTTTTGAAAAGCTTTCCGAAAAGTCCAGAGAAAAATCCTCCGACTTTTCCAACTACACTTCCTACACTGCTCTGAACCTGATCAGCTTTCAAAAGCTTAAGACAAAGATCAATAATCTGCTGTTTTTCACTAGCTGTTAATGTAAATCCATACTGAACAGAAAGCTCGTCAATAAGCCCGCTTATAGACTCTGCATCAGTATAACCTCCGCGCTTAAGCTCATCTTTAATCTGTGCAATAAGAACTGCTGCATCATCTGGATCAACACTTGTAATAGATCCGGTTACAGCAATCTCATTTATAGCTGCATCCAAAAGATTTTTATCAATAGATGAGCCAGTAATTTCGCCATAAGCTTTCGATACTCCAACAAGTGCTGAAGTTCCCGAAATTGGAGTTGGAGCAGCAACTACAATGTTTGCATCCTTTACTCCTGCAGTTTCAAGTGCATTTGTATACATCTGAACTGTGCAGGTATTAATGTTGTAGGTAGTGACATTTATTCCGCTTCCTGGCTCAGTCTCTGTGATAAGTACAGAAGAAAGTGATTTTGTTCCTATCTTGTCTGCACTAAAGTAATTGCCAAGGGCCTTTTTCTCATCATCGTTAGTTACATACACCACATCATATGAGTTTAAGTCTGTAACACCAAGTAATGAGAGCACTGTGGCTTTCTGATCTTCTGACAAATCTGCACCAAGTGCAACAGTTGACTTTCCTGCTGCCGATGCACTAATCACACATCCTGCGGTCATCACTAATGCTAATAGTAATGACAATATTCTCTTTTTCATTTTTCTTCCTCTCTTTTCAAAGAATTTTCAAATACGTGAATTATACATTGACAAATTCTTTTATTAAATAGGCTTATTTTCCCTTATATACAAAGGAAACCATTGTTATATCATCCGACTGTTCTTCGCCGTTTACAAACTTTGCAACATCTTTTCTTACCATTGTAGTAAGATCAAGAGCTGATGATGTAGCACCATCAAAATCACCCAAAAGTGAAAGAAGCCTTTCTGGCCCATACTGATTTTTATCTTTATCCATAGCTTCATCTACGCCATCGGTATAAAGAAGAATCGCATCTCCAGGATTAAGGGTTGTACTTTCCTCTTTGTATGGAATGCCACCCATTGCGCCAAGAACCATGTTTGGTGTTGGCTCAAGGAACATTGCATTTTCACCTTTTCTCATAATCACAGGAGGATTATGTCCAGCTGAACAATACGTAATCTTTCCAGTCGATATTTCAGCAACCATAACAAAACCAGTAGCAAAAAGATCCTCTTTATTGTTTTCACAAATAAGATTATTTACTGTACTTGCAATTTCTCCAGCCGTTTTTATATCCTTAGATACCGCAGAGATAAGAGTTGTAATCTTTACCATAAAAAGCGCAGCAGGGATGCCTTTTCCACAGACATCAGCAATAACCATCATCAGATGATCATCATCAAGCATCTTATAGTTAAATAAATCTCCTCCAACCTCGACTGCCGTTTCAATAAATGTATGTATATCAAACTCTTTTCTGTCTGGAAAAACAGGATATACATCTGGAAGCATTGAGTTTTGGATGTCGCTGGCAAGGTCAAGCTCCGCTGACAATCTTTGCTGCTCACTCATAACAGCAAGAAGTTCATCTGTTCTTTCCTTTACCATGTTCTCAAGTTCCATGGAATAATCAGAAAGTGTCAGCTGACAATCAATTCTATGCTTTGCAATTTCCTTAACAAAAGGCTTTGTTATAAAATCCAAAGCTCCATATTCAAAACACTTCACCTCTGTTGAAGCATCTGTATTTCCCGTCAAAAAGATAACCGGAATTTTCTTCCATTCCTCGTTTTCTCTTATAGCTTTAATAGTCTCAAAGCCGTCCATTTCCGGCATCTCAACATCAAGAAGAATCAGGTCAGGTCTGATTTTATTCAAAAATTCAAGAGCCTGCTCCCCGCTTTTTACCATACTTATTTTGTATTCATCATGAAGAAGTGATGACGCCTGCTTTAAGCTTGTAACGGAATCATCTACTAAAAGAATATGTTTTTGAATTCCTTCCATATAGCCTCCTCAAAAATTATTACCCGTCATTATATCATCTTTTTTGCTTATTCGCCATATAATAAGAAGGTTTACTCAAAGTCATCTATAACAAACTGTATATTCCTTCTGCCCATATACTCATTAATTTGAGGGCGGTATGATATTAGCATCTCTACGCCAGACGCTTTGCCAGCAAATACCAGCGCTGCCTTATCTTTTCCATACTTATCTTCTATACAGTCTATAAATTCATTCGCCCTGTTGAAAAGAACCAGCTGATACCGCCTTCCCTCTTCTTCTGCCGTAATGCGAAGGTGCTGTTTTTTTTCTCCCATATATGAAGCCTTTGAAATTTTTACCCCTTTAAGCGCAAAAACAGGAGCCTCATTGCCTTTTCCCGTTGGTTCTAACACAGAAAGTTCTTCTATTATTTTTTCCGTGACGTATCCAAATGGCATTGGAACATCAATTTTAATCTTAGGGCAAAGTTCTTCAAGTGGTATTTCACAATTATTGTTTAGTCTTTTTCGTAGCTCATCGATGTTTTCTATCGGCAGAGAAAGACCAGCTGCCATAGGATGCCCGCCAAACTTTGTAAGAAGGTCCCTGCATTTTGTGATTTCATCAATCATTGAATAACCTTCTATCGAACGTCCACTGGCTTTTGCACCTTCAGCAGCATTTGTAACAACCAGCGTCGGCTTTCCTGTATGCTCACGGACTCGTCCAGCCACAAGTCCTGCAATACTTTCATGCAGGGAAGGCATATAAATCACCAGTACCTTATCTTCTTCCATTATGTTAAGCATACCAAGAGCTTCATCAGCGCCCTTTTTCGTCATCTCTTTTCTTTCCTGATTAAGATTCGTCATCTCATCTGCAAGATTAGATGCTTCACTTATATCCTCTGAAAGTAAAAGTTCCACCGCTTTATCAGCAGTTGAAACTCTTCCGGTTGCGTTGATACACGGACCAACAACAAAGCCTATATCAAACCCACTGAGCACCTCTTTACCAGGCAGTCTCCTATCGCATAAAGTACGTAACCCAAGCGATTTGGAGCGAGAAATTTTGTTTAATCTATTTTTAACTAACGCCCTATTTTCACCAATAAGAGGCATTACATCCGTTATAGTTGCAATCGCAGCATAATCGTACAATTCAGATTTTTCATCTGGTTTTATTCCAAATTTTACAAACAGTTTCTCACAAAATCTAAGCGCAACCACTGCACCGCATATATCTTTAAATGGATATGGGCATTCACTCTGCTTAGGGTTAATAACCGCATCCGCCTCTGGAATGATTTCCATTTTTCCTTCCTTTGAATCATCAAACGGCACATTATGATGATCAGTTATAACAAGCTTTATTCCCTTTTCTTTTGCCCTTTTTGCTGCTGCAAATGCAGATATTCCATTATCGCATGTAATTATGCAGGAAATCCCATCATCTGAAGCCAGATCAACCATCTTCTCATTCATTCCATAGCCATCTTCTATACGGTGTGGAATTTTGTAGAATACCTCTGCTCCCAAAGTTCTAAGTGTTTTTACCAGAATTGCAGTCGCACAGACTCCGTCAGCATCATAGTCTCCGATAACTAATATTTTGGACTTTCTTTCAATCTCAGCCCCAACGATTTCGACACCCAAATCCATATCCTTGAATGCACCAGAAGGCTTTGGAACAGCATCACCTTTACCAAAATACTCATCGAGTTTTTCTTCAGAATCCACTCCTCTGTTTGTCACAATTTTAGCTATAACAGGATCCACATTATATCTTTTTCCTATCGCAACAAAATCGGCTTTTTTGTTGATTAAAATCCACTTTTTTTTCATGTTTTTCTCCTCGTCAAAAGAAGTATATCATATAGTCTACATAATATATATTATTCATTGCATTACCCACTTTTTTTTGATAAAATTTACGAGTAAATATCTTATATAAGTAATAGGAAATTTTGCATGAAACTTTTAAGTAAAAGCCAACTTCAGACATACGCGCTAATATTCTCATCCATAGGTCTTTTAGGATGGGCTTCTATAACGCCACCATATTCGCTTGTTTTTATGCTGATTGGCTTTATTTCTATGCCTATTTTTGCTTTCACTCTCGTCGAGGGATATAAGCATACTAACGACCCTAAGAATTACACCGTAAAACTTCTTGTCCTTTGGCTTGTCACAATAGTTCCTTTTTGGATTTTCTTTCATTCAGCTTCTTTGTATAAGCAGAGTGTTATTTTAGACTTATTCCTTTCTTTGATGCTTCTTAGAAAGATGAATACCAGTTTCACAACGAAAGGCGAAATAGTTGGAACTGCTATCTTCTTTATGATTGTTTCGCTCATAGCAAGTTCTATTCCTTGCATCATAGAAGCACTTGTGATTTGCTTCTATAAATACGACACACCTGAAACTAAAAAGAAAAGAAATACCTTCGTTTTTCTTTCTGCAATTATTTATACGATTGCAAGCTTTGGTTGCACCTTCTTAAGCAGTAATTCTCTCATCTGTGTATCTGGATACAGCTGGATTATGGCTTTGGCTCCACTTGGTATGATTATTGCCATTCCATTTATTGCTGCATACAGTGGAAAGAGAGGCAAAACACCTCTGACTCACAATTTCTTCTACATCATATATCCTTGTGTATACGCTACAGTAGGTATTCTTGAATTATTAAAGAATGAATCATATCTGTACTTCTTCGCCGCAATAGATGTAGTATTTTTCATTGTCACAGTAATTATCATGTGGTATGTCGGAAGAACAAAGCTCACAAGCTCAATCGTTCGCTTCACAAACATGATTCAGTTCTGTTACCTTTTCTTTTTGGCTTACTTTATGGAATTCACCTTTGTAGGTGCAGCTGCCAGATCTATATCCTTCAGAATGCAGGCTGGCGCATTTTTCCTTACTATCTCATCAGCCACACTATTTGCATCCGGCTACTTAAAGACCGGCTTTAACAAGTTTGTTCAGCGTACTATTTATTATTTAAATATCGCTTTTTCAATTTTTATTACAGTAGCGCCAAACACTGGTCATCTCATCCTTGAGAACTTTGGTTACAGCAACGAAGGAATGTATCCTGTTGACTTTGTAAAGCCAGGCATCGTTCTTATCATTGCACTTTGCTACTTTGGATTTATTTCTTTCCTTCAGTTTATCTTCTGTCTCAACACTATCGTAAAGACAGATGGAGCTGAAAAATTAAGATGTATATGGCTTACCGCCGGTATCATCATTCCATGGCTTTCTTTTGGAGTATGGGTTACCGGTTTATCAGCAGGTTATCAGGTAATCAGCATAGGTATCCTTATTGGTCTTATCTGCGATATGGTAGCTATGGTTCACTACGGTATGACTGATCCTATCCAGCTTGCTTCTAACAACTTCTTAGAGCATGCGGTAGATGGAATTTTAATCTTAAACCAGAGTCAGCAGGTTGTTTACTTCAACGAAGTAGCAAGAGACCTTATTCCAAATATCAATTACGATATTCCTGCATCTACCATATTCGATTCAAACTACAACGAACTTATTGCAGGAAAAGAACAGACTATTACTATCAAGAAGCGTAACTACAAGGTTATTCCTGAGCCTTTATTTGAGGCGAATTACCTCCAGGGTCATCTCGTAAGAATAAACGATATTACCGCCCAGATGGAGGAATTAAACGCAGCAAAGTCTATCGGTTACACCGATTCACTTACAAAGCTTTCAACACGTCGTTACTATCAGCTTAAGATTGAAGACTTCTTCCAGAAGAATAAAGTTGCTTCACTCTTTATGCTCGATGTCGATGACTTCAAGCACGTAAACGATAACTTCGGACACGAAGTTGGTGATAAGGTACTTAAATGTCTTGGTGACACTCTTTCAGACCTTGCCGGCTCACAGTATTATACCTGCCGTCTTGGTGGTGATGAGTTCTCTATGTTCCTTCCAAACGAATGTAGAGACAACAGCATTGGTACAATTGCTCAGCAGCTTATCGACTCATTCCATGAGCATCTTATTGCAGCAGAGCTTCCTGACCATATCACAATCTCAGTCGGTGTTGTATCAACCGATGCACTTGCTGAAGTAACCTCAAATGCATACGACGAGCTTTATAGAAAGGCTGACGCAGCACTCTACCACTCAAAACGTACCGGAAAGAATCGCTTCGGATTCTACAAGGCTGGTATGGAAGACACCGCAAAATAAATATAAAAACGCATTCAAAAAGGCTATCCAAACGGATAGCCTTTTTTATTACTCATTCTTATCTATATTATTTAGCTGCGATTACATCTGACATATCATAAAGACCTGCACCTTTTCCATTCAGGAACTTAGCTGCCTCTATAGAGCCTTTTGCAAATACGCTTCTTGAATAAGCTGTATGGCTAAATGTTATGACTTCATCAGTACCGGCGAAAATTACATCATGATCCCCGACGATTGTTCCGCCTCTCACTGCAGAAATACCAATCTCCTTATCTGGCCTTTGTTCGCGTCTTGATGATCTGTCATATACATACTCATATTCATTATTAAGAGCTTCGTTAACGCTATCTGCAAGCGCCAGAGCGGTTCCAGAAGGTGCATCAAGCTTTCTTCTATGATGCTTTTCAACAATCTCTATATCAAAGCCTGCTGGCGCAAAAACAGCTGCAGCCTTCTTTAATAAGTCCATAAGTGTATTTATACCCAAAGACATATTTGCTGATTTTAAAACAGCCGATTTTTCTGACAAGTCCTTTACTTTAGACAGCTGTTCTTCTGATAATCCGGTAGTACATAAAACTACTGGCATTTTTGATTTTTCACAGAACGAAAGCATGTTGTCAATTGCAGATACATGCGAAAAATCAATGATTACATCTGCCTCTTCTTTTACTTCATCAAGGCTTTTGTAAATAGGGTAATTTCTATCAGCTTCAGTGTTTACATCAACACCGGCAACAACTTTAGCATCACTATCCGCCTCACATAAATCAGAGATTACCTTCCCCATAAAACCAGAGGCACCATGCATAATAATTCTAGTCATCTTATCTCCTTTTTCTAAAAAAACAAAGGCCTTGCCGAAGCAAGGCCTAAAACTTACAAATTAGAGAAGTCCAAACTTCTTCATCTCAGCCTCAAGAACCTTGGCTGCACCTTCACTCATATCCTCTAAAGGAGCACGAAGTGAGCCAACATTCATTCCCATAAGATTCATAGCCTTCTTTACAGGAATAGGATTAACCTCTGAGAAAAGAGCATCTACTAAAGCTGAGCACTTAAGCTGCATATCCATAGCTTTCTTTGTATCGCCGTTTAAGAAGCTCATAACCATATCGTGAGTCTCCTGAGGTGCAATATTTGAAATAACCGAAATTACACCAATACCACCGATAGAAAGAAGAGGAACAACAAGCCCATCCTCGCCTGAATAAAGCTCAAGATTTCCATCACAAAGAGTCATAGTCTTAACTGACTGAGCCATATTACCTGTAGCGTCCTTAATACCAACAATGTTTGGAACATCCTTAACCAATGTTGCAACAGTCTCAGGAGCTATATTTACGCCTGTACGACCTGGTACATTGTAAAGAATGATTGGAAGCTTTGTTTCATTTGCAATGGCTGTGTAGTGCGAAACAAGACCATGCTGAGTAGCTTTATTATAGTATGGAGTAACAATGAGTGCTGCATCTGCTCCATCCTCCTCAGCCTCACAAGTAAGCTGAATAGCAGTCTTTGTACAATTTGAACCGGTACCTGCAATTACAGGAACTCTCTTATTTACAAACTTAACTGCAGCCTTTATTACGTCTCTATGCTCTTCCATTGAAAGAGTTGAGCTCTCGCCAGTAGTACCAGCAATGATAATTGCATCGGTACCATTATTTATCTGAAAATTAATAATCTCCTCAAGCTTATCGTAATTAACGCTAAGATCAGGATTCATTGGTGTAACAATCGCAACACCGGCACCTTTAAAAATTGCCATAATTTTTCTCCTAATTGCTTATAAATCTCTACTTTTCTGAAGAGATATTATACACCTCATCAGCCATATTCTGCAAGTTATCCGACAAATTAACTCCAGTAAGAATAAGACTTGTAAAAACGCCTCTGCTCTTTATCAAATCCTCTACTTCATCCATTGATACGATGTCTTGATCAACAAGCCCTAAAAGCTCATCTAAAACCACCATATCAGCCTCTCCAGTAGTCAAAACCTTTCTTGCATAGAGAATACCATTCTTGATATTATCCAGCTCTTCCTGTCTTTGCTCTTCTGAAATGGAATCAAAAGACTCATTTGATTTAGCAAATCGGAAAACCTTAACTTCAGGCTCAAGCTTTGAATAATAGTCAGCATCCTGTTTTTCCTTAAGAAACTGAATTATAACAGCCTTACCGCCAAGTGCCGCAAATCGAACTGCCGCACCAAGTGCTGCTGAACTTTTGCCTTTTCCCTTGCCGTAGTAAATTATTGTTCTACCCTGTTCCATAATTTTCACCAAAAAATAAAAAATGCAGGATGTGGGACTTGAACCCACACGCCGTAAGCACAAGAACCTAAATCTTGCATGTCTGCCAATTCCATCAATCCTGCATCTTATATCATAAAAGGCACCTTTCGGCACCTTTTATCAATGAGACATCGGGGATTCGAACCCCGGACAACTTGATTAAAAGTCAAGTG
>JAKSSE010000002.1 GCA_024403255.1 Lachnospiraceae bacterium | reverse complement strand
TCTCAGTTGCAAGAGTTGGCTGATAACCTACCGCTGAAGGCATACGTCCAAGAAGTGCTGAAACCTCTGATCCTGCCTGAGTAAAACGGAAAATGTTATCAATGAATAAAAGTACGTCTTTACCACCTTTATCACGGAAGTACTCAGCCATTGTAAGTCCAGTAAGACCTACACGCATACGTGCTCCAGGTGGTTCGTTCATCTGTCCGAAAACCATGCAGGTCTTCTCGATAACGCCTGACTCCTTCATTTCGTAGTAAAGGTCATTTCCTTCACGGGTACGCTCACCTACTCCGGTAAATACTGAGTATCCACCGTGCTCGGTTGCGATATTGTGGATAAGCTCCTGGATAAGTACGGTCTTACCTACACCTGCACCTCCGAAAAGACCGATCTTACCACCCTTCTGATAAGGGCAAAGAAGGTCTACGACCTTGATACCAGTCTCGAGCATCTCTGTTGAAGTTGCCTGCTCGTCGAAGGTTGGAGCTTTTCTATGAATAGGCATGTACTCAACATCAGTTGGGTCTGGCTGCTCATCAATAGCCTCACCAAGTACGTTGAAGATACGGCCCAATGTCTTTTCACCAACTGGTACAGAGATTGGTGCGCCAGTAGCTACTGCGTCCATACCTCTGACAAGTCCGTCGGTTGGACCCATTGCGATACAGCGAACTGTATCGTCGCCCAGATGCTGCGAAACCTCGATTACAAGGGTCTCACCTGAAGGGCGAGTAACCTTGATTGCATCGTTAATCTCAGGAAGATTACCCTCTTGAAACTTAACGTCCAAAACGGCTCCGATAATCTGAGTGATCTTTCCAACATTATTTTCTGCCATTTGTCACTCCTTAACTTATTGCTTCTGCGCCGGCTACAATCTCGGTAAGTTCCTGAGTAATTGAACCCTGACGCGCTCTGTTGTATTTCAGTGTCAAATCACTGATGATTTCCTCTGCATTACTGGTTGCGGAATCCATTGCTGTCATTCTTGCACCATTCTCGCTGGCTACTGACTCAACAAGTGCGCCATAGATAAGACTGGTGATATATTTAGGAATGATCATGCTAAGAGTTTCCTCTTCGCTAGGCTCATAGTTCATAAGAACATTATCAGCCGGCTTTTCAGACTCCTCTTCTTTTTCCTCCATGACAACTGGTAAAAGCTGCATCATGGTAGGAATATAGCTAACAGTATTTTTGAAATGTGTGTAAGCTAAATAGATTTCGCTTATTTCTCCAGCTGCATAAGCTTCTAAGAGGTCTTTACATATAGCCTTTGCATCCGCATAGGTTGGTGCTTCGATTACTGCAGAATAATCTGCTTTTACTTCGTAGCCCCTTGAATTCATAGCTTCAAGACCCTTGTTTCCCACGTTATAAATAACGATATCTTCTTTAGGAATTTCACCACCTGTAACAAGCTTAACTACGTTTGAGTTATATCCACCTGCAAGGCCTCGGTTTGAGGTGATAAGAATAATTGCTTTCTTTCCACCTTCCTTAGCTTTAAGGTATGGGTGATCAATATTTCCTGACCTTCCTAAAATACTAGTTACGGTCGCATACATATGCTTGAAGTATGGGTCGGTCTGTTCCGCTCTGCCTCTTGCTTTTTGCAGTTTAACAGTGGAAACAAGCTTCATAGCTTTGGTGATCTGCTGAGTGCTTTGAACACTGCTTTTTCTTCTTTTTATGTCTCTCATTGAGGCCATAAAGAATCACCTCTTTCTACTTGAAGCTTGCCTTGCATTCTTCAATTGCTTTTACTAATTTCTGCTCAGTTTCATCATCGATGACCTTAGTTTCCTTGATAGTCTTAGGAATCTCAGGATACTTGGTCTCAATGAAATCAAAAAGTTCTTTTTCAAAGCGAAGAATATCTGCAGTTGCAATATCAAGTAAGTACTTTCTGGTAGCTGCATAAATGATGATAATCTGCTTTTCAACTGGCATTGGTGAGTACTGAGGCTGCTTAAGCATTTCCTGAATTCTCTCACCCTGTGCAAGCTTCTCTGCAGTATCTGCATCAAGCTCTGATCCAAACTGTGCGAAAGATGCAAGCTCACGGTACTGAGCAAGCTCAACACGGATAGGAGCAGCAATCTTCTTCATTGCCTTGATCTGTGCAGAACCACCAACTCGAGATACTGAAAGACCTGCGTTAACTGCAGGACGCTGACCTGCATTAAATGCATCTGTCTCAAGGTAAATCTGACCATCAGTAATTGAAATTACGTTGGTAGGAATGTACGCTGAAACGTCGCCTGCCTGAGTCTCGATGATTGGAAGTGCTGTAAGTGAACCACCACCGAGTGAATCATTAAGACGAGCTGCACGCTCAAGAAGACGACTATGAAGATAGAATACGTCTCCTGGGTAAGCCTCACGTCCTGGTGGTCTACGAAGAAGCAATGAGAGTGTACGGTATGCAGTTGCATGCTTTGAAAGGTCATCATAGATGATAAGTACATCCTGACCATTCTCCATCCACTCTTCACCGATTGCACAACCAGCATATGGTGCGATGTACTGAAGTGGAGCAAGCTCTGAAGCGGTTGCTGCTACTACAGTGGTGTATGACATTGCGCCATACTCTTCAAGAGTCTTAACAAGTGCTGCTACGGTTGAAGCTTTCTGACCGATTGCTACGTAGATACACTTAACATCCTCACCCTTCTGGTTGATGATAGTATCGATTGCGATTGCGGTCTTACCAGTCTGCTTGTCGCCGATGATAAGCTCACGCTGTCCTCTACCGATAGGAATCATTGAGTCGATTGCCTTGATACCTGTCTGAAGAGGAGTATCAACTGATTTACGAGAAATAACACCTGATGCTACTCTCTCGATTGGACGGAATTTGTCGGTCTGGATAGGACCCTTTCCGTCTATAGGCTGGCCAAGTGCATTTACTACACGGCCGAGCATAGCGTCACCTACTGGAACCTCAACTACACGTCCGGTGGTCTTTACAGTATCACCTTCGTTGATGTTGCGATTATCTCCAAGAAGAACAGCACCTACGTTGTCTTCCTCAAGGTTCATAACCATGCCATATACTTCGCCCGGGAATTCAAGAAGCTCGCCCTGCATAGCATTTTCAAGACCATGCACACGGGCGATACCATCTGCTACCTGGATAACGGTGCCCACATCAGACACCTGGATTTCAGATGCATATCTGGCGATTTGCTCTTTGATTACCGAACTTATTTCTTCTGGTTTTAAATTCATGGAGCGCTTTCACCTACTTTCAATTGGATTTTTGACAGCTCTTTGGTAACCTCAGCTATCTTTGTTTTGATTGAAGAATCTACGACTCTGTCTTTTATACGGATTACCATGCCGCCTATAAGCTCAGGATCTACGGAATAATCAATCTCAAACTCCTCATAAGAGGTAGTCTCTAAAAGTTTTCCGACAACCTGATTTTTCTGATCACTTGTAAGCTCTACAGCTGATACAACTGATGCAGTTCCAATGTGTTTGTACTCTTTTATAGCATTCACTATATAATCAAGAACTTTTCCTGTCTCTTTAAAGTGGTCCTTCTGAACAAGCATTGTGAGAAGTCCCATAAGCTGATTAGAAACACGTCCTTTAAACACATTTTCTACTACCTGAAGCTTTTCGTCTTTTACGATCTTAGGATGATTCATAATTCGAAGCAGGTCGTCATTTGATGCGAGCACTTCTGCAACTGCTTTGCACTCTTCAAAAATCTGATCCTGAATTCCCTGCTCAATGGCAAGTTCGAATAACGCATCACCGTAAACGTTTTCTACTAACTTTGCCATGTGGAATCACCTATTTCTTTCAGTGTCTGCTCCACCAAGGTATTCTGAATGGTGGTGTCAATATTTGCCGCCACAACCTTGCCAGCAATAAGGGATGCTACTGAAACCATCTCCTGCTTAACTTCATCAGCGACTTTCTGCTTTTCAAGCTCAGCCTCCTGATTAGCTCTTGCGATGATTCTTGCAGCTTCTTCCTTAGCATCAGCAACGATTTTATTCTCGTTGGCGATGGCTTTAGATCTAGCCTCAGAAAGAATAGTCTCTGCTTCCTTATCTACGTTCTTTAACTTGTCTTCATATTCAGCTTTGATTTTAGCTGAATCTTCTTTATCCTTTGCAGCATCATCAAGATCATTTTTGATTTTTTCCTGACGATCAGTTAATAACTTCTTCGCTGGCTTAAAGAATAAGTAAGACATGAAAAAGCACAAAACAAACATTGAAATGATCAATAAAATTGAATCAAACAACATCTGTGGATCAAGGTTAAACAGAAATTCTGATGCTTCTGCTGTCATATACATATTGCGTTTTTACCCCCTTTCTTCCGACTTTTACCTCGGAAAATAGTTTGTGCCTGTCAGTTAATTAGCCAACGAGAGGCTTAACGAACATGAGCAATAATGCAACGACAAGACCATAAAGACCTGTGGTCTCTGCTACGGCCTGGCCAAGAAGCATGGTGGTGGTAATGTTACCCTGTGCGCCTGGGTTGCGTCCTACAGCTGCTGCTGCATGACCTGCTGCATTACCCTGACCGATACCAGTACCGATACCTGAAGTAACTGCGATACCTGCGCCAATTGCTGAGCAAGCTAAAATTAAATCGCTACCTGAAATATTCATTGTTATTTCCTCCTTTAATCTCTTCCATCAATAGCCTGAGTTACGTAGGTCATTGATAACATACAGAATACATAAGTCTGAATTGCTCCTGAGAACAAATCAAAATAAACATGCAGTACCGCTGGCCAAATAATCGCTACCTTTGACAATAATCCATAGACCAAAGCCATAACTATTGTTCCAGATAAAACGTTGGCAAACAGACGCAGTGACAGTGAAATTGGAACTGCAATATCACTGATCAGGTTGATTGGTAACCAGATAGGACACCATGGTGGCAAAGGAGAACATTTGTCAATCCAAAGTTCCTTCGCATTATGGTACTTAATTGTATTAAAGTGGATGAGGACAAATGTAATTATCGCCATCGCAAAAGTTGTACCATAATCAGCAGTTGGTGGTCTAAGGCCCAACAATCCTGAAATGTTGCTGACTAAAATAAAGCAGAACACTGTACCGAAGTAGCATAAAAATCTGTCTCCGGATTTACCCATGGTACCGTTAATCATCTTTGACAACATCTCTACGATTAGCTCCGCTACATTCTGAAGTCCTGTAGGGATTTCCTTTGGATGTGTTAAAGCATGATGACAGGCAGCTGCAAAGCCAATCAGGATAAGAAGAACTATGAGGATACAAACATGAGATGTTGTAATCCAAACAGTGGAACCCATGAACTTAAATGGCATAGGAACCAGTTCTTTTATCATGAAGCCAAGGTCGCCAGAAGCACTGCTTAATAACAGACTGCTGTTCACTTACTTTCCTCCTTTACTTTTTTTAACTTATAAAATAATGGCTGCGAATATGCGCCAGCCTTAAGTCCAAACAAAGAGATGAACGCTGATCCCCACCATCCTAGATTAAAATGAATCATGACAGCAAGGATTATAAAAACGAGCAAAAAACGTAATCCCGATTTTGCTTTGACAAGCTTTTGAGCTGTGCCTACCCCTCCACATGCGACAGAGTCTGCTATCATCATCGCCATGTGAATCGCACAAAATACACAACACCCTGTACCAAATAAAACACCTGTTGTGTACCTAAGCTTATCCTGGTAAAACCATATTCCAATTAATTCTACCAAAGCCCCCCAGATTAAAATCCCTAAAACAAGGCCGGGGAGACCCTCATTTAATCTTTTCAGAGCTTTCATTTTCTTTATCCGATAAAAACATTTTCTTTATCAGGCGATAGCAACTGTTGAATGCAGCGGCTATACCCAAAATTATAAGAACCACCAAAGGCCACATCATATCTGTTTTTTTATAGATATAATTCCCCAGAAATAAACAAAGCAAAATAGGAACAAGCATGTTTATTCCAAGCTGCAGAATCATTGAAAATGCCTGCGCGCCTTTTATTGGATCTTTAGCCTTTCTAGACATCTATCTCAAGCTTTCGGCCTGTTGGCTGATATGGTTCAAACACAACACCCGCAGCTTTAAGCATCTTCATTGACGCAACTACTCCCGGTGTTCCTGCATATTTGTTATCACTGTAAACTACACGGCTTATGCCTGACTGAATAATTGCTTTTGCACATTCGTTGCAAGGGAATAATGATACATATAAAGTAGAACCCTCTAAACTTCCACCGTTGTAGTTTAATATTGCGTTTAATTCGCTGTGAGTGGTGTAGAAGTATTTATTATCTTCACCAGTTCTGCACCATGGGAAATCATCATCAGAACATCCTCTTGGGAAACCGTTATACCCCATAGATAAGATTTTGTGGTTTTCATCTACGATGCATGCTCCAACCTGAGTATTTGGATCCTTTGATCTCATTCCTGCAAGTTTTGCAACTGCAATAAAGTACTCATCCCACGAGATGTAATCCGTTCTCTTGTCACTCATGATATTCCTCCTGAATTTTAATCTTTAGCTTAGCCAGAGAATTAGACAAAGTCTCATAGCAAAGACCATATACCTGAATGCTTTGCCCATAAGGATCAATTACTTCAAGTTCTTCCTCAACATACTCCGAAAGTAAAATAACTGATTTCTCATCCGAGCCTTCAAACTGTCCAATAATCTTTTGATAATCTTCATTACCCATTGCAACAACCAAAGTGCCTGGCAAAAAATCATCTTCAGTAAGTGGTGAGGACTTAAAACCATCAAGCGTTATATCGTGGCTGGCCAAAACCGCCTCAACTTTCTGATTCATAGGTTCTGGAAAAAGAACCACCAGACCCTTTGCAGCGCACTCTACTCCTGGCATCATTTTTTTCATAATGCCAACAGCCATAGGTGCTCTTAATGTTCCTGTACGTCCAACGAATACTATTCGATTTATTTTCATACTTTTATAATTTGATGACCAGCGGCTTTAAGAAGTCTATTCATAACAGCTTCTCCTAACCCAGGGGTTTCAAAGCTTTCCGAATAAATAACCTCAACATCAAGCCCATCCATCTGCCTTAATGCACCATAAAGATTATGTGCAACTGACCTTTCATCATCACAGGAGCCAACGGAAATAATTTTTCCACCAGTGTAATTGCCTAATGTCTCATCGGTGGCAATAATTCCAACTTTTTTGCCAGACAAAAGCTGGCTATTTATGTAAGAAACCACCTTTTCCTTTGGCCCTTCAACAATTGTAAGTGGCGCCTTAGGAGCGTAGTGTCTATATTTCATTCCCGGAGCCTTCGGCTTAACAGAAGAATCATTGGCAATGATTCCAGGATCGATGGTGCACTCGCCACACACATCTTTGACCATCTTGGGTGTAATAAATCCAGGTCTTAAAATAACAGGAACCTCACCAGTGCAGTCAACTATAGTGGACTCAATTCCTATTCCAACCTGACCCCCGTCAATAATCATTGGTATACGACCATCCAAGTCCTCCAAAACATGCGATGCAAGAGTTGGAGATGGTCTGCCAGAAGCATTTGCTGACGGTGCAGCAATAAGCCTGTCACTTTTTTTTATTAACGCCATCGCCACTGGGTGTGAAGGATACCTTACTGCGACAGTATCAAGACCTCCCGTTGTGGCATATGGAATATCATCATGTTTTGGCAAAACCAAAGTTAAAGGACCTGGCCAAAAAGCATCAGCTAATTTTTTAGCCATCTCATTAACTTCTTTTGCTGCCTCATTTAGCTTGGAAATATCTGCTATATGAACTATGAGCGGATTATCAGAAGGCCTTCCTTTTGCTGCATAAATTTTAGCCGAAGCCTCTTCGTTCTTGGCATCTGCACCAAGGCCATACACGGTTTCTGTAGGGAAGGCTACAAGTCCTCCAGACTGTATAATAGAAGCTGCTTTTTCCAACTCTTTTGAGTCGAAATCAATACCCTTCTCATCAATGTGTACAATATCCGTAATCATAATACATAAATTTTATCACTTTTTTAATTTATGACAACCACTTGCGCGCTTTTTTGTAGTGTGCGATAATTGATTCAAATAGGCATTTTGCCAAGAAAATTTAACTATAGGAGGTCTATCTGTGAAGATTACTAGAGAGTTTTTCGGAACCTCAAAATCCGGAGAAGAAATTTCGAAATTTGTCATCACAAATAATAACGGTGTTTCAGTTGCTCTTATCAACTACGGAGCACGTATCTTATCATTAAATCTCAAAGATAAGATGGGCAAAAACATTGATGTCATTGTTGGACACGATTCAATGGAAGGTTTTGAGTCTAAGTCTAACGCTTACGGTGCAGTTTGCGGCCGAGTTGCAAACAGAATTGGCGGAGCAAAATTTACCTTAAACGGAAAAGAATACAACCTTTTTGCTAACGAGGGAGAAAACACTCTCCATGGCGGAAAGTGTGGTTTTCATTTAAGAGTTTGGGAAGGCGTTATGCTCCCAGACGGAGTACAGTTCACACTCCATTCTGAAGACGGTGACGAGGGATATCCTGGAAACCTTGACCTCAAAGTATTCTATCGCCTTAACAACGATGATGAGCTTAAGATTTCATATGAGGCAATTTCTGATAAAGATACCCTTATTAATGTTACTAACCATGCATACTTCAACATTGCAGGCGAGGGTAACGGCAATGTTTTGGATCAGGTACTCACTCTTGAATGCGATGAGATGACTGAAATCGGCGATGGTCTTATTCCTACCGGTAAAATCGTTCCTGTTGAAGGAGTCTTTGACTGGAGAAACGGAAAGACTCTTGGCGCTGATCTTGATAATGATAATCCTCAGTTTGCAATCCCTGGAACCTATGACCACAACTACATCATTCGTGGTGAGGGCATGCGTCAGATGGCAAAACTTTACTGTGCAAAATCTGGTGTGACCATGGATGTACTTTCAACCGAGCCAGGTCTTCAGGTTTACTGCTGCCAGAATGCTTCTGATGCTCCTGCAAAAAGAGGTCATGTTTATCCAGAATACGCAAGCATCTGTCTTGAAACACAGCACTATCCAGACAGCGTTCACCACGATAATTTCCCATCAACTCTTTTGAAAGCAGGTATCGCATACAACACCGAAACCGTTTATGCATTCTCTGTAGAAAAGATTGATATCCCAGAAGAAAAGAGATAAATAATCCAAAAATCATGGGCCTTCGCAAAAAAATTGCGAAGGCCTTTTTTCTTTATGTTGGTTCTTTAATTCTCATAAGCCCAGATAAAAAATTTTGCTTGCAATATGTTTTTTTCTTTGCTATAACAATATCCACAAGAAGGAGATCTCGCCTATGAAAGGGGGAGAGCTCAATCAAGTATTCTTACTTGTCTGACAAATATGCTCTTCTGGAGGTCCTAAAGGACACAGCAGCTACAGAAGTTCTTCTAGTCAGACATCGTTCCCTAAATACACAAAGAATTATAAAAAAAATTCCTGTCACTAATTTTAGTGCAGAAGGTTGTCTTGAGGTTGATTTAATTAAGGACTTGCACCACCCCAGCATTCCCGTCATTTATGATTTCAAGGTGTCAAATGGCAGCTTCATCATAGTCGAGGAATATATATATGGGCAGTCCCTTAAAGAAATTCTATCTCTTAACGATTCCATTTCTGAAGAATTTTTAATTTGGACAGCAAAAAAGCTTTGTAATGTTCTGGAATATTTACATACCAGAAACGAGCCAATTCTATATCAGGATCTTAAGCCAGAGCACATCATCTATCAGGAAAATGAGTTAAAGCTTATTGATTTTGGAATTGCTGAATATCTGCAGTCTTCAGAAGCTCAAACTCACTACGGTACAAAAGGATATGCAGCTCCCGAGCAATATCTTGAAGGAACCATAGATGAAGGTGTTGATATATACGCCTTTGGTCAGGTTTTAAAAGAGATTGCCACAAATCTTAGTCAACCTGCATCTTTCTGGATTAGCAAGCTAATCGAAAAGTGTACCCGTCAGAATCGAGCGGATCGTTTCTCTTCATTCGAAGAAATATCAAAATATATCAATGCCAATCAAAAACAAAAAAAGAAAGGCAAAAAAGATCTTCTTCTTGGTTCCATAGCAATCTCCGGAGCAGCCTCCGGAGTTGGAGTAACACACATTGCAATCGCGCTTACATCCGCTCTTCGAGCGCTGGGCATAAATGCCATATATAAGGACTGCACCGACAAACATGCTGTGTGCGAAATGGAAAAGGAAGGCTGCCTAAAATTACTGGGAGCATACGGCCGAAAAAGAGCCTTTATGGGCGAACTCGAGCTGGGCCCAGGCATAGACGCAAAAAAAGAGGAGTCCCTTTTCATAAAAGATTTCGGCACAGATGTTAGCGGAATGTCCGCAGATGTGAATTTATACATAGTCGCAGGAAGAGCATGGCAGATAGGAAATTCAAAAGAAAACGGTATACCATTTTGTAAAAGTGGAAAGTTGTTAATTGTATGCAACCAAGGGAACAGTGCAATTTCAAGAAATTACTCAGCCTTTTTCAAAAAAGATATCTTTCTTTTTCCTACCGACAAAGATCCTGTAACTCCTTTCAGGGTGAAAAGACGATTTGTAAAAAGAATTCTTAAAGAAGGTTTACGTGAAGAAAACAGTAATTTGTAATACAACTGGAATTTTTGGAACTCATCATGGTTCTGGTACTACTCACCTTGCTCTGGCATTGGCAAACTGTTTAGTATCAAGATCACATAGAAAAACTGCTCTTGTCGAAATTAACAGTCAGGACCTATGCAATCTACTGGGAGAAAAATTCGAATATCACGAAGGACTTTATCACTTTAGTCTTTTAGGTATAGAAATCTTCTCTCCTGCTTCAACAGATTTGATAAACGAACTAAAAAGCTCTTTTGACGAAATCATTGTCGATTTCGGTTATTCAAAAAATATAAGCCATGATTCAGTAGTTTGTAACCAGATTCTGATAACAACCAGTTTTTCACCTTTTCGTGTTATGACATTAAACAAATTTTTTAGGGATGAGAGCCTACAAAAATTATTTTGTTCCAAAACAGTACATTTCACTTGTTACGGAAAAAACAGATACAGTACAAATTGGCAAAAAAAGAATAATACACCTTTGTTTTATGTTCCATTTATTTCAGACCCTTTAAAAATACCTCTTAAAGATGCAAACCTTCTCGTAAAGTTACTTAGGAACATTTAGCTGCACGGAATAGAATTTATTTCCGAATATGTTTTTATATTATTTTTATTCAATCTTTTTTTGATACTAAATGTTAGCAACAAATTAAGGGGAATTATGGAAAATTAAATTAAGATAACCGGGCCCTTGATGTCGGCCCAGCAAAAGAGTGTCCTAAGGACGCTCTTTTGTTTTAGACGCTACTATGATATAATTCTTTTTTGATTGACTAATAATAAGAAGGAACAAAAATGGCAAATTCTAGGCAAAAGGCAAACAGAAGAAGAAGGCGCATGGCAAAAGCCATTCTCACTCTTTTTATACTACTAATATTCTGTGCAGTCGGCGCAGCTCTTTTCTATATTTATTATGATAAGCTTGGTGCAACTAGCGAAACTATGAGTTATGAGACATATTTCGATATGACTACTGACGATGAAGCCGCGATCATTCTCGATGGAAGACTCCTTGAAAAAGAAGACATTAACTCACCTTATGCTTTCATGAGTGATGGTAAATTGTATCTTAAACTAAGCTTCGTAAAGTCAAACTTTGATAACAGATATTACTACGACTATACCGAAAATCTTCTAAGATACACAACTACTTCTGTTATAAACGAAGCTCATCTTGATGAAAACGGCTACAAATCAGGTGACATGGCTGTTTCTATGGACTATGCTCCTGTTAAAAATTTACACGGAGAAATCTGCCTTGAATCAAATTTTGTAACGACCTTTTCTCCTATCAATATAACTGTTTTTGCAAACCCTAATAGAGCTATTATTTATCACAATGGCTTTACTCAAACAAACCTTACAGTCAAGAGAAAAACCGTCCTTAGAAGATTCGGAGGCCCAAAGAGCCCTATCCTTGCAGAAGTACCTAAAGGCACAACTGTAATGCTCCTTGAAGATTACGAAGACTGGTGCTTCGTGCTTTCAGAAAACGGAGAGCTCGGATGTATTCAGACTAAAAAGACTACACCAGCGGAGCCATCAGTTGTTTATGCAACCGCTCCAGAAATGGCAGTTGAACATCACCTCTTAAATAAGGATATTTCCTTAGCTTGGCATCAGGTTACGAACCAGACAGCAAACGGCATGATTACGGACACTCTTGCAACTTTATCCAATGTTAATGTCATGTGTCCTACATGGTATTATATAAGTAGTGCTGGTGATCTTATTGCTGATATTTCATCTGCAGATTATGTTAATACCTGTCATTCACAGGGTTATCAGGTTTGGGCTTTATTCTCAAATGTTGAAGATAGAGATGCTGACTACGCCGCTGCGCTTAATTCAACTTCCCTTCGAACAGAGATGATAAATACTCTTGTTCCTTCTGTAGTTGCTTCCGGAGCAGATGGCATAAATCTCGACTTTGAAGAAATACCTGTAGATGCTGGCGAAGGTTATATTGAATTTATCAGAGAGCTTTCTATCGAATGTAAAAAAGCCGGATTAATTCTCTCTGTTGACAATTACGTTCCTACCGACTACACCGCTTTTTATAATAGAGCAGAACAGGCAAAATATGCCGACTATATAATCATAATGGGATATGATGAGCACAACTTTGGTTCAACCGAAGCCGGAAGCAACGCTTCAATTGGTTTCGTTCGAGATGGAGTTGTAAACACATTAGGCGACGTTCCTGCAGAGCAGGTTATTCTTGGTATGCCAATGTATGGACGTGCCTTCTATATGGATGGCGATTCATTAAAATGTATAGCAGTATCTATGGATGCAATGGAAGATGTTATGAATCTTCATCCTGATGATGTAAAATGGTTAGATGACCTCGGACAGTACTATGTGGCTTACGAGAAAGATGGCACACAAAGAGAACTTTGGGTGGAAAATGCAGACTCTCTTAAATTAAAATTTGGAGTATTGCAGGAGTTTAATCTTGCGGGCGCTGCATATTGGAAATTAACACTTGAAAACTCAAGTGTTTGGCCTGTAGTTGGCGAATTCTTAAATGTTGATGCATTAACAAGCATCTCAGAATAAACAAGGAGATATCATGAAAGACTACGTAATTACCACTGACACAAACGCAGACCTTCCTAAAGAATTTATTTTATCTAATGATCTTGCTGTAATCCCACAGTATTATACTTTTGGAGATACCGTTTATGGTGACGAAGTAAATTTATCACCTGAAGAGTTTTATCAGCGAATGAAAGATGGTATGATGCCTACTTCTCAGGCATGTAATCCAGCAGTAATCGAAGATAAATTCAGACCAATTCTTGAAAGCGGAAAAGATATCATTCACATTTCGTTTTCATCTTCGTTAAGTGGAAGTTGCAACAACGTACGTATGGTAGAAACCGAATTAACTGATGAATTCGAAGATGCTAAAATTACTGTCATTGATTCTCTCCAGGCTACGTTAGCCGAGGGCATAGTTGTTATCCTGGCATGCAAGAAAAAGAATGAAGGAGCTTCATACGATGAGCTCGTAGAATATATAGAGAACGTTATCCCACATATAAATGCATACTTTACTGTAAATGACCTCTTCCATCTTCACAGAGGTGGACGTGTTTCCAAAACTACAGCTATAGTAGGCTCAACTTTAAAGCTCAAGCCTTTCATGTTTGTAACAACAGAAGGAACCCTTTCATCTGAAGGTACTTTCCACGGAAGAAAAAAAGCACTTTCAGGACTTGTTGACAAAATGATTGAGAACTTGGATCCAGATACAGATCCTTTAACACCTGTGGGTATCGCTCATGGAAACTGTCTTGAAGAGGCAAAACTTGTAGGTGAAATGATTGCTGAAAAAACACCTTTCAAGAATATAATTATTAACAACATCAATCCAAGTATTGGAACGCATTCGGGTCCAGGTACCATAGCAGTTTGCTTCTATGGTAAATCCAGACCACAACCAAAAGAGAAATAAAACTAGGAGGGCTTGTAAAATGGCACAAATCACAAAAGAAACAATGATCGGAGAACTTTTAAACATCGATGCAGACGTAGCTCCAATTCTTCTTAATATTGGTATGCACTGTCTTGGCTGTCCATCTTCTCAGATGGAAACTATTGCAGAAGCTGCAATGGTACATGGACTTGATCCTGATGATTTAGTTTCTACAATCAACAATTTCCTTGCTTCAAAAGAAGCATAATTATGACAATAAAAAAGAATTCTGACATTCAAATATCATGCACAATTTCAGCTTCAGAACTTGCCAACAGGCAGGTTCTGATTAGCGAGCTTTCTTATGGTTCTAAAAAAGCCAAAGCTCTAATAAATGAGATTATGAAAGTGGCCAAAGATGAATTTGGTTTTAGCTCTGATAATTTGCCTCTTGTAGTAGAGGCCATACCTCTTGAAAATGACGATATCACATTCATCATTACTAAGCTTGAGTATCCAGAAGAGTTAGATGCAAGATTCTCAAGATTTTCCAAGGCCGACGAATCAGAATATCCACCTATTGAAAATGATGAAATCCAGTTGGATTCTTCTGAGCCAAATATTTTTGAGCATTTGGAATCAATTGCTCAGAAAATGAATGAACCTTCTGAAGAAGTAGACACCAATGAAAACGGTACAAAAAGAAAGCCTAAGGCTCCTCCTTTTATGATTTATTCATTTGACTCGATGGAGGACTTAATCTCTTTGGCTAATCTACTTTCACCGGAACATCTGCTCCCTTCAAGTGTATATAAAACTGGCCAGGGACATGGAGTACACTTACTCATTTCTCCTGGAAGTTATGGCCCAGACGAGTTCAAATCAATCTGCGAGATTATATCTGAGTACAGTAGCAAGGACAGACGTCTTAAAGGTAGTGATCTTTTATTAAAAGAGCACTATAAACCTGTAATCGAGGAAAATGCTCTCGAAATTTTAGCAAAATTATAACAAGCCTCACGGCTTGTTATTTTTATCTACAATTATGATTTCACCCTCCAAATCAGTTCTATGAATCTCAACTTTGTTATCTTTAAGAATCTCCAATGTTTCTTTATGCGGATGACCATAGGAATTATTTTTCCCCGCTGATATTAACGCAATGTCTGGATGAAAAATCTCAATAAACTTTTCATCCGAGGAACTTTTACTTCCATGATGCGCTACTTTTAATAATCTAAGTTTTTCACCATTTTCAAAACAAATGCGATTTACTATCTCTTTTTCCGCATTCTTTCCTACATCACCCGTGAACAGAGCTTCCAAATTTTCCGATTGATAAAGCACAACCAAAGAACTATCATTAGTGGTCATTTCCTTTTTATAAGGGGATATACATTTAAAATGTGAATTTCCTACAATTAGCTCATCATTTGCTGAAAGATATATTATTTGTACCCCTCTTTCTTTTGACAAATTCACAACCTCATCGAAAAGGCCATTTCTATCAATATATTTTGACACCAGAATTTTATCTACCTGATATCCATTATTTAACGCTTCAATAAGTCCACAAATATGATCCTCATCAGGGTGTGATATGAACCAGAAATCTATATTATCAGCACCAACACATTTCAAGAAGGGAATAATTCGATATTTACCAACTTTCTTAACAGAGCTGGAACCGCCATCAATAAAAATATCCTTCCCCGAATCCGTTCTTACAAATATTCCATCACCCTGTCCAACATCGAGCATTTTTATACAAGGTTTTTTATCGACAAAAAAGGAGAGAAAAGCCAAAGACATCCCAAAACAAAGAAGCATCGAAAAATAAAACATCTGTATTTTTCTACGAAAAATTCTCATTTCATAACCAATAGCTTTAGGTGTATTGTCATTAGCTTCTAAACAATTTTCCTTGTAATACCTTACCACATTCAAAACCACACCCAGTACAACGTAATATGCTATTATGCCTGACATTTTAGGTTTTCCTATAATCCATGTGGAAAACGGAACACTTTCAACAAGATGCGACAATACTCTGTAAAATTCTATTATGTATTTGGTGGGTATAATAAAAGTGCCAAGAGGAATATATATAGTTCCAAACAAAGCTCCCACAAAGCCAAGACCTACAAGTAATCCCATTAAAGGAATCGCAAGCATATTGATAAAAAGTGAAAGTGTCGGTATCTCATAATAAAACCATAGCACTATTGGAAAGGTAGTGATTGTAATAGAAATATTTGCAATAAAAACAGACGAAAGGTTATCAAAATATCTTGTAATCTTTCTTGCGAATAACTTTTCATTTTTCCTACTTAAATGACGCTTATAACTACGCAGAAAATCCCGCCGTTTTGAAAGAACTCCATAAAAATCCTGGAAGCATTTTGCCGTTACGGATATTCCTATAACTGCACCAAAGGAAAGGAGAAAACCCGGAGCAAAAAGCGCAAGAGGATTGGTCAGCAGGATTATTATCCCCATAAAGCAAAGAGCCGACAGCATATCATAGGCCTCTCCCAAGCTCATAGCTATCATTGATGCAATAAACATTCCAACAGCTCTTTGCGTCGATACACTCGCCCCAGAAAAAGTACAGTAAATTACCCCAAACATCACAGCTAGTATAATCGATACTATCCTTGAACATTTCAGCTTTCTTAGTAACTCAAAAAAGCCCAAACACAGCAGGGAAATATGCAATCCTGAAACAGACAGAATATGTGATAATCCAGCTTTTTTATATAACTCCTTTTCTTCTGACGTAACATCTGTTTTATCGCCCAGCACAACCGCCGAAAGAAGTGGATAATATTCTTCACCCAAATACAGCTGCATAACGTTTTTCATTTTATCTTTCATTTGGTGCAGGCGTTCCCGGTACGTCATGTCATTACCGTATTCTTTGATATTACATACACTATCAATTTTTATATCTATCCCATTGCTGTAATATGTATTTTTTTCATCATAGTTTCCTTCATTTCGGGCAACGTCAAACTCACGGTACCGTCCCTCTACCACAAGAATATTTCCTAACACATAATTATCACTTTCGCTTGAAACCAGAATATCCCCACACAAAACAGACGTATCGTTTATCGCTATACGTGCTTTATCCAAATATAAATTATACCGGTCGCCTTTAGCTTCTTTTTTGTACAATCTTCCCTGAACAAGAATTGTTTGTCCATCAGATAAATCATTTAAATATTTAAACCTTTTGTTTTCTATTTTATAGCTCCATATAGCCGAAAAAACAAAGGTGGCAAAAAGAAGCCCTGCTATAAATAGGGCTCTTTTTATCATATTGTAATTTTTAAGTCTAAGGAAAATGTATATTTCAAGAATCCCAAATGGGACAAGAATCCACTTTATATCCTTAAGAGAAAAGATTAATCCAAAAATGAAACAAATTGCTACCGGACATAGGCAGCGTTTTGTCATTTATCTCCTTCTACTCCTGAAGAGAAGTCACTTCCTCTTCTTCTGGAGTTGCAAAATATGTGTTATTTCTCTCAACAGGTGACGAAATGTTAACACTATCCCTGTACACAGTTTTAGTCTCGCCATTAACATATATCTGAACCTTCTGAACAGAATCCAATTCTGTGAGAGAATCAACTATTGAATAAACTATAACCTGTTCTGATAGATCATAGTTCTGATTTAAAAATTCCACGCTAAGATTAACGTAACATACTCCCGCATTTGTTGTTACATCTATTACTCGTGTGCCTTGCGGCATTACACTTCTTGAATCCGCGTCATCTGGTCCTAACAACAAATTATCAACAACAATACGTTCTAGAGATGTGTTGCTATCGTAATAAACCTTTCTGGTTTCAGGAACGAGTACCTGACCATCAGCAGATGCAAAATATAAGGTGAGTCTCTTTTCTTCAAGCGTAGCTATCTCATCCCCTATATTTTCCAAGAAAGTATTTGCTGACATAAGGCCTACTACATTAGAAGAAGAGTCTAAAAGAGTCCCTCCTCCAACTGTAAACTGCACACTATCTACCCCTTCTACCTGAACCAGAGTTCTTACTATCGCAGCACGAACCAGCACTTCTCTAGTCCTGCTCATAGAATAATAATCTGAATCAAATGCAATATAGCAAATATTATCCTTAAGTTCCCAGTTTACTATTTCCACATCTGCTGGAAGTGTACGCTTATAATCAGTACCTGTCTGTTCTGTATGAAGCTTAAGCAAAAGATCTGCTATCTGTTGTTCTGGACTTCCAGAAACAAACTGATAAGGAACTTTTACAGTTGAAGTCTCATCAGCCGATATGAACTCAATATATGTTTGATTATCATTTTTACTATCAGTTTTTTTGCAGCCAACAGTGCAAACCGAAAGGGCAAGCACAAAAGCCAGCATTATAATTTTATGCTTCTTCATTCACCTGCTCCTTCTCAATATATTTTAGTGGGAACCTGATATCAAAGGTAGTTCCCTCATCTTCTACGCTGTATGCTTTAATCTCTCCATGATGCAAGAGTACCGCCTGCTGGGTAATTGCAAGACCCAGACCACTTCCTGGTATCTCCCTTGAATGTGACTGATCCACCCTGTAAAAACGCTCAAAAATATGGTCGATAGAGTCTGCCGGTATGCCGATTCCATTATCAGCAATTTTTATATAGCAATACTGATGATCTGCGTTCAATGAGATATGCACCCATCCCTCTTCTTTGTTATACTTCACCGCGTTTTCAATAAGATTAGTCAGTGCCTGCCCCATTTTAATTTCATCAATATCGGCAACTACTGGCCTAAAGCTTTCAAGTACAAGTTCAACTTTTTTAGTCTCTGCAATTGGAGCGATACGCTTCATGATAAGTTCAAGCAAATCATTCATATTGGTAGGAGATGCGCTAAATGAAGCCGCTCTGTCCATACGTACAAGTGCCAATAGGTCATTTATAATATCAGTCTCACGATCAATTTCACCTGTTATATCTTCCATGAATTCTCTATACATTTCAACAGGAACATCCTCACCCATACTACCTATACTGTCAGCAAGGACCTTCATAGATGTAAGAGGAGTTTTAAGCTCGTGAGAGACATTTGAAACGAACTGAGCCTGAGCTTCATCCTTTGCCCTCATTCCACTCATCAAATCATTAAACCCATCAATAATCTCATTCATCTCTTTATGTGATTTGTGGGTAATTTTTATTTCTGCACCAGATTTAATACCAGATATTTCTTCAGCAACAAGATTATAAGGCTTAACCAGCGTCCACGAACCGATAACAGAAATTCCAACTGCCATAATCAATAGCACTATCAGTATAAAACCACACATAGAGATTATGGTTAGCTTAGACTGCCTAATGTCATCTGTAGAAACACAATAAATAAGAACACCATGAGGTTCTTCTTCGTTGGTCATCTTAATAGGAACTGCTATTTCAATATAATTAGAATTCTCTTTATAATTTGTAATTGCCTCTCCCTGAATACTCTTGATGACCTCAGTACTAACCATTATTTTTCCAACAGCAACATTATTGGTATCTTTAACAACCCTAAAGTTACTATCAACCAATATAAGTCGGCTATCAGTAAAATCTGCAAGTGCAGTAACCTCACCATCTATTTGCTGGTTACTGTTTACATCACTTAAATAGCTGGTACCAGCCACCTGATCAGCAAGTGCCTGTGCATGGCTTAAAGACTCTGCAGCAAGATCTGCGAGTTTGCTCTGGATAAAAAATTTGGGAATTGTGATAGAAAAAACGATTCCTGGAAGAATAATAGCTAACAGGAAACAGCAAAACAGCCTGACTTTTAGACTGTAAAAGAATTCTTTAAGCTTCTCCATATATTACTGCTGATAGTAGTACCCAGCACCCCACTTTGTATGAACATACTTTGGTTCTGCCGGTACATCCTCAATCTTCTCACGAAGTCGTCTAACATGAACATCAACGGTTCTCTCGTCCCCAGGATAATCATCTCCCCAGACAGTAGTAAGCAGACTCTGCCTTGAATAAATTTTCCCTGGATTTTGCATCATGAGATAGAAAAGTTCAAACTCTTTAGTGGTAAGACTGATTTCTTTACCATTCACGAAAAACCTCTTGCTATCGAGGTCAACAGTAATATCTCCCTCAGTTATTCGAGATGTTTTCTGAATCGGAGCTTCCTTCTTTTCAGAACGTCTCATTATAGCTTTAATACGAGCCTTAACTTCAAGAATATTAAAAGGTTTTGTAATATAGTCATCGGCACCGTTATCAAGGCCGAGAATCTTATCCATATCATCGCCACGAGCTGTGAGCATTACTACAGGCACATCTGAAAATTCTCTGATTGCCTGACAAACCTGAAACCCATCCATCTTGGGAAGCATAACGTCAAGAAGAACAAGATCAAAATCATTTTCTTTAACCTTGTTTAACGCTTCTTCGCCATCGTAAGCAACGTCAACATCCATTCCATCCTGTGCGAGAGAAAATCGAATGCCTTTGACTATTAACTTTTCGTCGTCTACGACTAATACCTTTTTACTCATGAACTATCTCACTGTAATGTATGCTTCAAGTTTGCTATAAGTTCCCTCTTTTATGCCCGGCACTTTCATTAAATCTTCTTTCGAAGAGAAGCTGCCATTCATATCGCGGAACGAAATAATCTGATTTGCTTTATTCTCCCCTATCCCTGGGAGAGATAATAATTCCGATGCTGTAGCCCGATTTAAATCAATTAACCCATCATCATCTTCTTTTTGCCTTTCGCTTTCTTCCATAAACTCTTCTTTTGAAGGAATGTGAATAAGCTGACCATCCGAAAGAATCTGAACCTGATTAATTTCTTCAGCAGCATCATCTAGAAGGCCACCAGAAAGCTCTATAGCCTCATATAGCCTTGCGCCCTGATGCATTTCATACACTCCAGGTCTTAGAACTTCACCTGTCAACTGAATAAAAATGGTTTCAGATCCAAGTTCTGTTTCATCTTCAGACGATTCTGTAACAGCATCCAATTCTTCCTGATTAGTAGCTACACAAAGATAATCATCACTACCACATCCGGTAAAAACCAGAAAAACAAATGCAAATATCAGTATTCTTTTTTTCATAATGTCTCCTCACGGAGCCCTTGATGTCGCTAATATTTTACAAAATTATGAAAATTATTACAAGTATGTTAACTAAATATGATTCTTTTTTCCAAAATAAAACTGCCACCCATATGGGTGGCAGAAAATAAGTTTCACTTTATAATTAGCAGATTTCTTTAATCCATCCTTCTGGTGCTTCGATGCGACCCATCTGAATACCAGTAAGAGTATCATAAAGCTTCTTGGTAATAGGACCCATATCTGTCATTCCTGCTGGGATGCAGATTTCCTTACCATGATCAACAATCTTTCCAACAGGAGAGATAACTGCTGCAGTACCGCAAAGTCCACACTCTGCGAACTCTGAAACCTCTGAAAGAGGAATCTTACGCTCTTCAACTTCCATGCCAAGATACTCCTTAGCAACATAAAGAATTGAACGGCGAGTGATAGATGGGAGAATACTGTCTGACTTAGGAGTTACAAGCTTGCCATCTTTAGTAATGAAAATGAAGTTTGCTCCACCAGTTTCCTCAACATAAGTACGAGTCTTAGGGTCAAGGTACATATTCTCATCAAAGCCCTCTTCATGTGCAGTAACAATTGCATGAAGACTCATAGCATAGTTAAGACCACCCTTTACATGACCAGTTCCGCAAGGTGCTGCACGGTCAAAATCAGAAACCTTGATGGTAAGAGGCTTTACACCGCCCTTGAAGTATGGGCCAACTGGAGTACAGAAAATTCTAAACTGATACTCATCTGCTGGCTTAACACCGATAACAGGATTTGTACCCATCATATATGGACGAATATATAAAGTAGCTCCTGATCCGTAAGGTGGAACATAAGCAGCATTTGCCTTTACTACTTCTACAACTGCATCAATGAATTTATCCTCTGGAAAAACTGGCATCTCAAGGCGCTTTGCTGAAGTTGCAAGTCTTTCAGCATTTAAGTCTGGACGGAAGCATACAATTTTACCTTCCTCAGTTGTATATGCCTTAAGGCCTTCGAAAACAGTCTGCGCATACTGGAAAACACCTGCACACTCATTAAGAGTAATGTTTGCATCTTCAGTAATTACACCATCGTCCCAAGCTCCATTTTTGTAATTTGAAACGAATCTCTTTTCGGTCTGAATATAACCGAAAGGAAGATTGGACCAGTCAAGATTTTTCTTTTCCATTTTATTTCCCTCCCTGCGCCTTCTTGCGCTTTTTAAATCAATTTTATTCCGATTTTATAGGTTGTCAAGAACTTTACGAAGCTTTGTTTCCATCTCATCTATATGCTCTTTTTCAATCACAAGAGGTGGAAGCATACGGACAACATCACTTCCAGCTGTCAAAAGAATAACGCCTTCTTTCAATGCAGCCTTCACGATTTCAACAGGCTTTATATCCTTTACAACAAGCCCCTGCATAAAGCCCATACCACGATGCGCAGTGGCTATTTCATAATCATTAACTATTGCATCAAGGCGTTCTTCCAAATATGGAGCAAGCTCTTTTACATGCTCTGGAAGATTTGTCTTATTCATTATATCAACCGAAGTATATACAGCTGTTGTTACTAATGGATTTCCGCCATAAGTTGTTCCATGATCACCTGGTTCAAGTGTGTACTCTACTGCTCTTTTTGATAAGCCAAAACAACCAACTGGAACACCAAGGCCAAGTGCCTTTGCAGAAGTTACAATATCTGGAACAACATCATAATTCTGGAAACAGAACATCTTTCCTGTTCTTCCCATTCCACACTGAATTTCATCAAGGATGAGAAGAAAGTCATTTTCATCCGCAAGTTTTCTAAGCCCCTCTAAGAACTCTGGTGTCGCTGGATAAATTCCACCCTCTCCCTGAAGAGTTTCAGTAATTACTGCACATGTATTTTCATCAATAAGTGCCTTTACACTGTCAAGGTCATTAAAGTTTGCAAATCTTACCTCGCCCATGAGTGGGTAAAACGCCTCTCGATAATGCTCTGTACCTGTGACAGAAAGTGCACCAACTGTACGACCATGGAATGAATGATCCATAGCAATTACGTTAGCGCCAGTACAACCTTTCTTTAAATAGAAATATTTTTTTGCTGCTTTGATTGCACCTTCAATTGCCTCAGCTCCACTATTTGTAAAGAACACCCTCTCCATACCGGATGCTTCGCAAAAGGCCTTTGCTGCTTTAGCACCTGGCTCATGGTAGTAAAGGTTGGAGGTGTGTAAAAGTTTATCCACCTGATTATGAAGCGCATCGGTGTACTCTTTATTCCCATATCCAAGAGCACTTACGCCGATTCCTGAAGCAAAATCCAGGTATTTTGTGCCATCATTATCATAAAGATAAACGCCCTCTCCATGGTCTAAAACAAGATCAAATCTGTTATAGACATGAAGCAAATTGTCATCATTAATATTTTTAATATCTTCTGTTTTCATTATTCTTCCTCTTCTGAAAGGATACAGGTTCCTATACCCTTATTAGTAAAGATTTCAAGAAGCAGGCAGTGTGGGAGTCTTCCATCAAGAATATGTACCCTGCCTACGCCACTTTTAACAGCTGATGTGCAGTTTGAAAGCTTTGGAAGCATTCCTCCACCGATACATCCGCTATTTATAAGATCCTCTGCCTCCTGAGCAGTAATTCTGGAGATGAAAGATGATTTATCATTGAAATCCTTGTAAAGTCCTTCAACATCCGTAAGGAATGCGAGTTTTTCAGCTCCTACTGCTTTAGCGATTGCACATGCTGCATCGTCTGCGTTTATGTTGTATGTGTTAAAATCGTCATCTAATCCTATTGGTGCAACAATTGGAAGAAAATCGTTTTCAATCAAATCATAAAGAACCTTTGGATCAACACTGGTGATTTCTCCAACGTAACCGATGTCTTCACCATTTGAAAGCTTCTTCTCAACATGAAGCATTCCACCATCTTTTCCAGAAACACCAACAGCCTTTACACCAAGTTCCTGAACCATAGTTACAAGGCTTTTATTTACACGGCCAAGCACCATTTCCGCTATTTCCATAGTCTCTTCGTCAGTCACGCGAAGGCCATTGATAAACTTTGGTTCCATGCCTGCCTTTTCGACCCAGCGGCTGATTTCCTTTCCACCGCCATGAACAATAATAGGCTTAAAACCAACAAGTTTCAAAAGAGTGACATCCTGAATAACGCTCTTTTTAAGACCTTCATCAGTCATCGCTGAACCGCCGTATTTTACTACAATAATTTTTCTATTAAATTTCTGAATGTAAGGAAGGGCTTCGATAAGCACCTCTGCCTTAGACATTACTTCCTGCATATTATCACTCATTTTTTCTCCCCTTAAGATCTGTAATCTGCATTTATATTTACATATTCGTGTGTAAGGTCGCAGCCCCATGCAGTAGCTTTTGCATCGCCTGCCTTCATATCACAACGAACAGTAACTTCATCCTCACTAAGAACTTTAACTGCAAAGTCTTCATCAAAAGAAAGTGCAACACCATCTTCAACAACTTTAACGCTTCCAGCTTTGCTCTCAAAAAATACATCTACTGTATCAGGATTAAAAATCACACCGCTATATCCAAGCGCGCACATGAAACGACCGCAGTTAGCATCTTTTCCGTAAATTGCAGCTTTGCAAAGGCTAGATCCAACAACTGACTTCGCAAGGACAACTGCCTCATCCTTTGACTTGGCATTTTCAACTATCACTTCATAAAGATGTGTAGCACCCTCACCGTCTGCTGCCATCATCTTTGCAATCTTTTCATGAACAGCATAAAGACCTTCCTTAAATGCATCATAATCAGCACCTGGACCTGAGATTACAGGATTTTTTGCCATACCATTTGCAAGAACAAGTAAGGTGTCATTTGTAGAAGTATCTCCATCAACCGATACCATGTTGTAAGTATCTTTTACTATATCCGAAAGCATCTCCTGAAGAACTTTTTTCTCAATAGCCGCATCTGTCATAGTAAAACCAAGCATAGTGCACATATTAGGATGAATCATTCCACTACCCTTGCACATAGCACCAATAGTAACTTTCACTCCGGAGATTTCAACCTCAACAGCCACTTCCTTAGGCACGGTGTCTGTAGTCATGATTGCACACGCCGCTTTATGTCCAGCCTCTCTTGTATCTGATAAAAGAGATTTCATATTTTCAACGCCTTTAGCAATCTTATCTACAGGAATCTTAAAACCGATTACACCAGTAGACGCTACAGCAGTTGCATTTTCCGGAATATCAAGAATCTTTGCTGCTGCCTTTGCAGTTTCCTCGCAGCATACAAAGCCTTCTTTTCCTGTACACGCATTTGCAATACCTGCATTAATAACAACCGCCTGGATAGGTGCTGCATCATCAACAAGTTTTTTGTCGAAAACTACAGGTGCTGCCTTTACCACATTTGTTGTAAAAGTTGCAGCTGAAACACAAGGCACCTCTGATACAACCATCGCCATATCATCACGACCTTCATACTTTATTCCTGCTGCTATATTTGCTGCTTTAAATCCCTTTGGAGCTGTAACTCCACCATCTATATATTTCATATCAAATCCTCACTCGTTAAACTTGGTTATATTTTCCTCGTTTAACACAAAATCATAGTAATTCAAATCTTCTCTAAAATCCCAGCTCTCGTGATTCCAAAAACTATTACCAAGCTGATTAGACTTAAACGCAATGAGACTTACCTTGTTGATATGCTCCTTCTTAAGAGCCTCCATACAAAAGACAACCATCGCTTTTCCTACCCCTCGTCGTCTATGTTTTTCATGGACGCACACATGGTAAAGCGTACCTCTTCTTCCATCATGTCCGCAAAGAATAGAACCGATTATCTTACCATCTTCTTCCGCAACAACACTTGTTGTAGGATTACGTTTTATAAATCTCTCCACACCTTCTTTTGAGTCATCAATACTACGAATGCCGAAACCTTTTATGGTCTTCCACAAGGTTGCAACATCATCGTAATCATCGATAGTCATAGTGCGGATTTTCACATTATCTAAATTCATTTTTTCTCCTATGGAAACATAGGAACAAGTTCAAGTCCTGCTGTTTCTTTAAGTCCAAAGATGAGGTTCATATTCTGAACAGCCTGCCCTGCAGCACCTTTAACTAAGTTATCAAGCGCTCCCATAACGACAACATTTCCTGTACGCTCATCCTTTTTGATGTTTATATCAACGAAATTGCTTCCCTCGACCCATCTGGTATCTGGAAGTTTTCCAGCTGGAAGAAGTCTTATGAAGTACTCATTTTCATATCTCTTCTTGTAGATTGCTCTAAGCTCGTCCTCTGAAATAGAAGGATCAGAAAGTTTAGCATAAGCAGTCACAAGAATTCCTCTGTTGATAGGAATAAGGTGTGGTGTAAACTGAATAGTAAGTGGAGCATGACTCTTTCCCAGAGCATAGCCAAGCTGTTCTTCTATCTCTGGAGTGTGCCTGTGAGCAGTAACGCCATAAGCATGCATGCTCTCATTTACCTCACAGAAAAGATTGTCCACTTTAGCACCACGGCCAGCACCTGATGTACCAGACTTTGCATCAATAATTATTCCATCCTCTTTTACTACACCAGCTTCTACAAGTGGAAACAAAGAGAGAATAGAACAGGTTGTATAACATCCAGGATTTGCAACCAATCTCTTTCCTTTTATATCCTCTCGGTTGATTTCACATAAGCCATATACAGCTTCTTCTATAAGCTTTGGACTTTTATGCTCAATTCCATACCATTTTTCATATGTTGCAACATCCTTAATTCTATAATCAGCAGAAAGATCTACAACCTTAACTTTGCTTAAAATATCCTCGTTAAGTATTCCTCCGAGATATCCCTGTGGAGTTGCAGTGAATACAACATCTACTTCCTCCGCAAGCTTATCAAAGTTATCGTCAAAACAGGTTGCATCAACAAGCTTGAAGAAATTACGATAGGTGTCAGCATAAGGTGTATCCACGTACTGTCTTGAACCATACCACTTTATTTCTACATCAGGATGAGCTAAAAGCAATCTAACAAGTTCTGCCCCTGCGTATCCTGTTGATCCAATTATTCCTGCTTTAATCTTACTCATAATCTGCTCCTTTTTATCAAATCGAAAGTCTGAATAATTATACGCCCTAAGCTAATATAATTCAAGCTTTATTTTCATTTACGAGTTTTTGGGTTTTTTTAGAATATTAACTCTCGATTTATTCGTTATTTTGTATATTTATGCACTGATTATGCATAAAATTCCATCTTTTAAAGGCAACAAAAAAGGACCCTTACGGGTCCTTAATTTTGTATTAGGTTCTAATTAACCCTCAGCGATTGCTCCAGTTGGGCAAACACCAGCGCAGGTTCCGCAGCTAACGCATGCGTCTGCATCGATAGTGTACTGTGCATCACCCTGAGCGATAGCGCCTACTGGGCACTCGCCAGCGCAGGTTCCGCAGCTAACACAAGCATCAGAAATTACATATGCCATGATAGAATCCTCCTTTCAAAAGATAAATCATCAAATTAAATCTATCATAAACAAATTAGCTTTTCAAGATAATTTTTAGTACTCATCATTTTTCTGATGGTTCTCAAGATTTTTGAAAAGTGTCTGGTCTGGAACCCAGAGAAGATTTATAGATCCAATTGGGCCCTGACGCTGCTTTGCTATGATTATTTCCGAGATACCCTTATTTTCAGTATCCTTCTTGTAGTAATCTTCTCTGTATATAAACATTACTACGTCTGCATCCTGCTCGATTGCTCCGGACTCTCGCAAATCCGACATCATCGGCTTATGGTCAGGACGCTCCTCGACCTTTCGAGAAAGCTGAGAAAGAACGATAACAGGAACATTTAATTCTCTCGCCAATGCTTTTAATTGACGTGAAATATCTGAAACCTCCTGCTGTCTCGAATCTGATTTTCCACTTCCAGTCATAAGCTGCAAGTAGTCAATCATTATGATATCAAGGCCATGTTCCACCTTGTACTTTCTGCATTTTTTTCGAAGCTCCTGCATTGTAATACCAGGGGTATCATCGATTATAAGATGTGAGTCACTTATAAAAGCTTCTGTTCTAACTAACTCACTCCACTCCTGGCCTGTAAGTTTACCAGTTCTTATTTTCTGCGAATCTACTCTTGAATGCATAGAGTACAAACGCTTTGTAAGCTGCTCTTTTGACATCTCGAGCGAAAAAATAGCAACCCACTTATCACTATGAGCAAGTATATTAAGAGCTATATTAAGTACGAACGCTGTCTTTCCCATTGAAGGACGCGCTGCAACAAGAATATAGTCGGAATTCTGAAAACCTGCGGTCTTTCTATCAAGATCCCCAAATCCTGATGCAATACCTGTTACATTTCCATCATTTTTTGAAGCCGCGATGATAGAATTAAATGTCCTTAACGAGATATCATGAATAGACTCGTAATCTGCACCGCCTCTACCTTCAGCAAGTTTAAACAAGTCCTGCTCAGCTCTTTCCAGAATGTTGTCTACCGGCTCATTCTCAGAATAACACTCATTCTCAGCATTATATAAAGTCTTTATTGTCTTTCTAAGTACAGACTTATCCTTTACGATATTCGCATAATGTTCAATCTGCAGTGAAGACGAAACTTCATCAAGCAAACTTCCAAGAAATGACTCATCCCCACTCTCCATTGAAGCATTTTTCGAACGCAATTTTTCCTGAATGAGCAGAGGATCCCCTGTTGGCTTATTCTCATCATAAAGCTCGCAAAGAACTTCAAATAATAACCCTAAATTCTGGTACTGAAAATCTTCTTTTGTAAGTATATCCGATGCCTTCTGTGCCGCTTCACGATCCATCATCATACATGCGATGACGCTCTTTTCCGCCTTATGGCTCTCCGGCATTTTTCGAACTTGTGCTTCCTGGTCCATTAGCTCTCCTTAACGTGAACTCTGAACATACCAACAACCTTTGGATGAAGTTTAATTTCCACTTCATGCATACCAAATGAACGAATTGGCTCTTTAAGAAGCATTTTCTTTTTATCAAGTTCAAGATTATGCTGTTTTACTGCTTCTTGAGCTATCTCTTTTGCAGAAATAGAACCGAAAGTTCTTCCGCCTTCTCCAGCCTTCATTGAAACTTCTATTACTATACCCTGGAGTTTATCTTTAAGCTCAAGAGCTGCTTCATAATTTTCCTGAGCAATCTTATCATCATTCTTCTTCTGAAGTTTAAGATTATTAAGGTTTGCACCACTAGCTTCAACCGCCTGTTTTTTTCCTATTAACACGTTACGGCCATAGCTATCTGATACCTCAATAATATCTCCTTTTTTTCCTTTGCCCTTAACGTCCTGTAATAAAATTACTTTCATACCGTAATTTCTCCTTCTTCTATCATGCTTGAAAGAACATTTTCAATCATTTTCTTTGTCTCTTCAAGGCTTGTATTTTTAAGCTGTGCACCTGCCACCGACAGATGTCCTCCGCCGCCCATTTTCTCCATAATAATCTGCACATTAATTTCATCTATAGAACGTGCACTTACATATATGGACTCCTGGTAACGGGTCAAAACAAACGATGCCTTTATGCCACTTATCTTTAAAAGTTCATTTGCCGCCTGAGCTCCAATAACTGTTGGACTCTGAACATCTGTAGAAGTACAAACCGAAATTGCAAAACAGTTCTTATATACTTCTGCATGTCTTACAACTTCCGCTCTGGCCTTATATGCATCCATATCATCACGAAGCACTTTGCGGACTCTTCCCGAATCAGCTCCGCTTCTTCTAAGGAATGCTGCTGCCTCAAAAGTTCTTACTCCAGTTTTTGTAAGGAAGTTATCTGTATCGACAATCATTCCTGCATACATACAATCTGCTTCCTCCGGAGTAAGTTTAATCTCCTCTGGGAAGTACTGTATAACCTCAGAAACCATCTCGCAAGTAGAAGAACTAAATGGTTCAACATAAGAAAGCACTGGATTTTCAATAACATCTGCACTCTGTCTGTGGTGATCAAATACTGCCACATTTCTTCCCATAGAAAGAAGATCTGGGCACTCAACCTGTGTAGGTCTATTTGTATCAACAACCATTATCAAAGTTCTACTTGTAACATAATCCTTTATCTTTGCATTGTTAACGAACAAATCCTCAGGATATCCTTTTTCCACCGTAAACATTTCTTTCAGTGGTTTTAAAGTAAATGTTACTTCGTTAAGACAAATATGTGCCGTTTTACCCAAAGCTTTCGCCGCAGCACTGATACCAATTGCAGAACCAAGAGCATCTGGATCCTGTATTCTATGACCCATAATTACCAATCCATCATGAGAAAGAATAAGCTCTCTTAATGCCTGAGCCTTAACTCTTGCACGCACCCTTGTATTCTTTTCTGTTCCATGGCTAAGTCCACCATAGAAGTTTATTTCTTCGCCATGTTTTTCAACAACCTGACTTCCGCCTCGGCCTAACGCCAAATCAATTGCAGCCTTCGCATATTCATATGTCTTAGCATATGTTTCGCCATCTATACCAAGACCTATCGAGAGGGTAACGTCCATCTCATTTCCAACTTTTGCGGTCTTTATATCTTCAAGAATGCTGTAATGATCTTCTCTAAAGCTTTCCAAGTATTTCTGTCTAAAGATAACGAAATATCTATCTTTCTCAAGCTTTCTAACAAGGGCATCTGCCTGAGAAAAATACTCATTAACCTTTCTATCTATAATAGCTGTAAGCATCGAACGCTGTACATCTTCGATAGAATTTAAGGCATCCTCATAATTATCAATGTAAACAAGTCCTGCCACAAGCCTTTGATCTTTTACCTTCTTCTTTGCCCTAACGAGCTCTGTATCCTCGTAGAAAGAAACAGAATAAAAGACCTCTGTTATTTCTTTCTCAGTAACTCCAGACTCGCTTAACAGGTCGCCAAAAGTGAGTTTTTGAACATCAACTTTAAAGTGCTTATCATCATATCTAACGCTCTTCTTTGAATTGCTACCTTCAATCTTCGAAAGCCAGTCTTTATTTATATCTGGAAAGATTGTACAAATGCCTTTATGGTAACTCTTATCTTTTTCTGTAAGCTTTGCAAAAGCCTTATTCACCCAAAGTATTTTTGCATCCTGATCCAATAATGCATATGGTGTATCAAGACTGCTTAAAATTTCTTTTTGAAGAACACCATATCCTATGCCAAATTCAACCATCTGACGTCTAAGGAAATATGCTGATCCTAAGTAAAAAGCAACTGCCGCAATTACATATACGGCAACTATTGATGCATACGCCACATCAAACTTTGGCTCAATCACATGACCAACAAAGCCCATGATCAGAATTACTAAACCAAACCATATCGGAAGGCTTAACATTCTTTTAATTTTCTTTTCCAATCTAATATCATTCATGTTGATTCTTAGCCTTCTATGTACTCCTCAGGAAGAAAACTCAAAGCAAGTTTTTCAAGACTTACAGGGTCAATAGGTTTTGATAAAAACGCATCAAACCCTTCTGACAAATACATTTCTTTAGCTCCAACAATTGCATTTGCTGTGAGCGCAACAATCTTTGTGTCCTTATTTATATTATCAGGATTAGACCTGATGTTATGCATAGTCTCGATGCCATCCATCTCTGGCATCATATGATCCATAAAAATAATATCGTACTTATTTTGAAGCGTCTTCTCTATTGCGGCTTTACCCGAATCAGCCTTGTCTACATTCATCTTTGTAGATTTTAGCAAGTGCATAAACACCTTTATATTCATTGCATTGTCATCAGTAACAAGAACCTTTGCTTTTGGAGCAACAAATTTAGGTTTATATTTTTGTTGCTGCTTTGCATCATGATGATCCACGCTAGCTTCACCGACAGGAGTCTCATCCACTATTTTCTGCTTTATCTTAAAGAAGAATGTCGAACCTTTTCCGTATTCCGAATCAACCTCAAGCATACTATCCATCATTCGAAGAAGCTGAGCTGTGATAGTAAGACCAAGCCCCGTACCTTCAACGTTTCTATTTCTTGCAAGATCAATTCTTTCAAATTTAGAGAAAAGTTTTGCCCTGTCTTCAAAGCGAATACCTATACCGGTATCTTTTACAAGGACCTCAAGAACCTCATTTTCACCTTCTCTATGTCCAAAGACTTTTAATAAAACAGATCCTTCATCTGTATACTTTACAGCATTTGTCAAAAGGTTAGTAATAATCTGCTTGATATGAACATCGTCTCCGTGATATTTAGACGGAATACCCTTATCCACATCGACCTTTAACTCGATTCCCTTTTCTTTGGCTCTTATATTCACAATTGATGCAACATCATGTACGAGATTAAGAATATCGTAATCAACATACGACAATTCCATTTTGCCCGATTCTATCTTCGTCAAATCCAAAATGGAATTTACAGTATTTAAAAGCGAATCTGCTGCACCATGAATATCATGCGAATAATCATTTATCTGATCATTAACATTCTCTCTTCGTATCATCTCATTAATTCCAATAATCGCATTAATCGGAGTACGAATTTCATGAGACATGTTTGCAAGAAAAGCTGTTTTAGCTTCGTTTGCAATCTCTACTTCTTTAACGGTAGACTCGAGGCTTTCAAGCGTCTGTCTTTGTCTTTCAGCCAGCGAAGAAATCAAAGCGCCCATCGCCACTGTCATAATTACAACTATTATCCCATTACCATACTGGTATGGATCCGACAAATTACGGTGTGCTAAATCTACTCTCCTATGGATGGTACACAAAACAATTGCAATCGTTGCAATAACTGTGATTCTTTTTGTGACATTTTTATCTGCAAAAACAAACGAAAAAAGAATAGGAACCACAAGAGTAGCAAGAGTAGCGGCATACGCATGGTGAATCCAGCCAATCTCAAACAATACCGCCTCCATTGTATATAAAGAGCAACAGTTCAAAAAGAAATTATCGTTTGGCTTACCTTCATACTTTTCTCTTAATTTTGGCCCCCAAAGACCTAACCCAATCAGAACCCAATATATGATTGTTGGAACAATGAGATATCTGGTAAAATATTCAGCCGTCGCTATCTTTATCATACCCATATTAAACATAAGCAGAGAAATAAGCACTTCAAGAATAGAAGCGCCTATTGCAAAACCCATGCTTAACTTATATGTGCTTTTACGCCAATTGGCGTCTCTTTCTTCGAATCCCATACCTGATTTATTATACTACAAAATCCCTTTTAGTACTATAGTCTCGGTTAGCTTTCCTGAATAGCCTCTATTACCGGAGGCGCAAACTGCTTCTTTCTGGAAACAACTCCCTTCAACACAAAAGAATCTGTATCCTCGCAGTATGCTTCCTCATCAAAAGCTTTCAAAAGAATTTCTTTTGCTTCACTTCCATTGAATAAAACTTCTGTATCTTCATCGAAAATATCTGTCAAAAGGACATATACCATTTTTAGATTATTTGAAACTCTCTCGTCTTCAAGAATTGAACAAAGTCCTTCTTTTATAGCATTTAGACGTCTTCTTGAAACCGAGCTGACCTGTGATACTCCAAACGAAATATCGCCGACATTAAACACCTTAAAGTCCTGAGCAAATATTTCTTTTGGCGTCTTCTTTCCAAAGTTGCTTCCCGCCTCAAACATAGCCAGTGCATGCGGTTTCATATCTATTCCAGCAATCTCTGCCAGCTTTTCTGCTTCCGCTTTATCAAACTCTGTACATGTAGGAGACCTAAATAAAAGCGTGTCCGATATAATCGCAGAACACAAAAGACCCGCTATATCCTTCGGGATTTCAACCTTGTTTTCTTCAAACATTGCAGAAATTATAGCGCCGCTGGAGCCAACTGGCATATTTCTAAAAAATATAGGTTGAAGAGTTTCAAGCGATCCCAGTCTGTGGTGATCTATAATTTCCAAAACATCTGCTTCAGCTATTCCATCAACCGCCTGATTCTTCTCATTATGATCCACGAGGATGACCTGCTTTCTCTGAAGATCCATCAAATTTCTACGAGAAAGCATACCTACATACTTCCAATTATCATCCCTTATCGGAAAATCTCTGTATCTCACCTTTTTCATGGCAAGCTTTACTTCATCAACAGACTCATCCAATTCAAAAGAAGTAAGCCCCCACCAGGTCATAACATGTTCAATCGGAACACTCTGATGAATGATTCTTGCAACAGTAAAAGTGTCATAATCTGTAACAATTAGAATACACTCATTTTTCTCCGCAATTTCAATTATATCTTTTGCTACATTTCCACCGCCGCAAACTACAACACAGCTTGCTCCTTCTTCAATCGCTATTCTCTGTCGTTCTGGAATATTACCAAGAATTACAAGGTCGTCCTGATCAACCTCTCTTCTCATAAGATCACGATTTCCACCAGGCACAACTACTTTACCTTTTGTAAAATAGGCGTGAGAATTGCCAGCCAAAATCGTTCCGTTAATAGTTTCAATTATGTTTTTATACTGAGTTCTTGCACGGCTAAGCACATAGTTATCAGTAACATCCATATATGATGATGAAATATCTCCATTAGTAACAAGACCTTTCAACCGGCCATCTTTCATGACTACCGGCAACGTGACAACTCCAAGCTCCTTCATCTTAAGCCAGGCGTTTCTTAATGTCTCATGCCGAGAAATTCCTTCGGTTCTTCTAAAATCAATATCTGAAACCTGAGGCCCAACATCCTCAATAAGAGTCGGCTCCTCTATTCCGAATTTTTCTAAAACATACTTTGTTTCATCGTTGATTTCTCCTGCTCTTTTTGGAATGTAATTCTCCTCAGTAGTATGGTTCTTCAAATATGCATATGCTATCGCAGAACATATACTGTCAGTGTCAGGATTCTTGTGTCCAATAACGTAAATCGGTTTTTTCATTTTCCCCTCTAATATGCCAGTCCCTGTGCAAGTGTTATAAGTATCGGCAATGTAATAATTGAAAGAAGTGTTGATAAGCTGACAATTCTTGATGCCAAAGCAGAATCACGTCCAAACAGTTCCGAAAACATAGTTGTCGAAGCTGCAGATGGAGTAGATATTGCAATTGCACATATCAAAAATACGTCTCCTCGCACTCCGAACAAATATGAAAGCGCTATAGCCAAAACTGGTAATATTATCAATTTCAAAGCAATAATATAGTACTGTTTAATATCCTTAAAATCAGACAGTCGCAAAGCAGCAAGATAAAAACCTATTATCAGCATTGGCAAAGGTGTATTAAGAGCTGCCATATACGACATAGGCATTTCAAGCAACCCTGGAAGAGGTATCCCAGCGCTAAAAATTATTACTCCTATTATTGTAGAAAGAACTCCCGGATTAATAATCGCCTTTTTGAGACTTATCTTTTTAGTTTTTCCTTCCATCATAGAATATCCATATGTCCATGAAAAAACATTAAACATTGCAATGTATATCGATCCGTAAAAAACACCTATATCGCCCAAAACAGCCTGATAAATTGGGATTCCCATGAATCCGGTATTCGAAAATATAATTGCAAATCTAAATATTCTTGCACGTGAATCGTCCTTATCTCGCACCAAAAGATATGACATCAAAATGCAAAAGATATATGAGATGGTTGCTACTGCAAAAGTAAGCAAAAGCCCATGTAACAGCTCCGTATTCATCTCTCTGTTAAATGACCTGATGATTACACAGGGAGTTACTGCATACATGACAATATTTGTCACACCCTTTACTGTTTCATGATTGAACATATTTATTTTTCTCAAAAAGAAACCTATTCCTATGAGAATAAATAAAACTGCAACCTGATTGACGATAACTAAAAAATTCTCCACCTCATTACCTCACTTTATCTAATACTTCATAAAAATCATTGAAATAATAATCCGACAATGAAAGCATTTCTTCTTTTGAATTGAGGCAGCTTTCATCATATATTGCCGCACACTTCATTCCCGCAGCCCGGCCTGCCTCAAGCCCCTTTCCAACATCTTCAAAGCAAAGACATCGTGAAGGGTCTACGCCCAAGTGCTCCGCAGTTATTAAATATATATCTGGTGCAGGTTTACCGTTTGGAATCATGCAACCAGAAAAAGCAACTTCCACATACTCTTTTAATCCGCATCCTTCAAGCGCGACATTCATAAGTTCAGTGGAATTCGATGTGGCAACGCCAATCTTGATATTTCTACTTTTTAGTTCTTTTAAGAATTCAATCACTCCAGGTTTTGCTGGCACCTTGTGCTTATAAGCCTCAATTGCCATATCGTTCCAGATGTCCTTTAATTCGTCCACAGTGTATTTTAAATCAAACGTTTCAATAAAGTAGACAGCAGTCTGAGTTATAGACTGTCCTTCTATATCTTTCTGAAGAGATGGCGGCATTTGTATGCCGTGCTTTCCCAAAAACTCAATATCAATATCCTCCCACATCCACATTGAGTCTATGAGAGTTCCATCCATATCAAAAATTACTGCATCTATATCTGTAAGCATTACTTCTTTTTCGTCAATCCTTTTATAAATATATTGATTATACAAATTTCAGCCAAAACAAAGACATGAGCTATGCATAAGCTTAACACAACTCCATTTGACTTTAATAAATATCCACTCTTAAAACCGTACAATGCCAAAACAGCAGTAGTAACTAATGCCAAAAGAAGCACCGGAAGCTGTTCCATGAGAGATTTCATACTCAGGAGAAAATCCTTAAATGATGCATCAAAATAAGTAAATCTGCCTATTACCATCAAGATAAAGTATACGATTATCGAGTCATAATTATCGTTTTCATAGATAATCTTAATGTACGCAAAAACGGCCAGCATATAAATCATGGCCATCATACGAAGTGCGCTCTTTTCGCTGTTTTCAATCTTTCTTAATGGAACCAGCATCCAATCCAATATATTCATTAACAGGATTGATATCATAAGTGCACCGAGCAATATAAAATCATTATACTTATCCCAAATGACATAAAAATCATTGCTTGCGTTAAAGTATTTATGATCCACTAGAAAATATAATCCAATAAATAAAAGCATAGATGTTGAAGAAATTATCATCTCATAATATCTCTCACATCGGCCTACAAATGACCCTCTTTTCCCTTTTGTGTAAATCGCAAGTAAAACATGCACTAAAGCTACAAGTGCAATAGTAACCAGAATCATAAATATAAGACCTGGCATTTCAGTATAATGTGCAACATATTCTTTAAAAGTCATAGTAACCCTAATTCCTTAAAAATCTTATAAGCAGTCGTTTTTTCCTGAGTTCTCGAAAGTGCTTCAGCCTGATTGATAGGTTTAAAATCGGCAGTCAAAAAATCATCCGGATTAAACATTCCATAGCCAAAATTTAATGCTTCCTGCCTGGTTTCAAGATGTGCATCAATCATAGCCTGATTAGCAAGCTGATCTGCATTATAATTTCCAATAAGTAAATAGAATTTTTCAACCATCTTTTGAAGCTTCGCTTCATCTAAAGTTTTTCCATCTCCCAGAGCCTTATAGAATTTATCTTTCACATCTATTCCAAGTTCATTGGCGCCCTCAACCAAATGAGATGGTGTACGAACAAAATTCACTTCAAGATCTTTATTTTTCGTTATAGTCTTATAGTAAGCCTTAAGCTGCCCCAAAGGTGTGTTTGCTTTTGGATTCCATTCACCAATGCAGGTTTTTCCAACCCCGTCATAATCGTATACGAGGGTCATTTTTTTTGCCCCATGTATTCTGCAAAATTCCATCGCAAGTATTGCAGAATGACACTCTCCTGTAATATTCCTGTTATCAACTATAGCGCAGTACGCCTTACTATCTCCCTTGTGAGGCAGTTCAATTCTTCCAGCCAAAAAACTTCTAGGATACATTTTGCCACCTTTATACTGGGTCACAACGACTCCGTACCCCAAATCATATATAAGCTTTCTGGTTTTAGGATCCTGCTCTGCAGCACCATCTGTAAACACTAAAAGTTCACCCTCTTCCGGGGTGTAATCTATGAACAAAACAGCTGGATCTTCCTCTGGTTCGAGGCCTTTATTTAAAAAGCACTCCTTTGCAGCGCTCTCGTTAGTAAATCCTTTGCAGGGAATTCCTTTATGCGTAGGAAGAATATCGTTCCATTCACCATATACAATTTCATATTCGCCTTCTTTATCTCTGAAGACATACCATTTTGCCGCCATTTTATCTCCTTACAATAGAGTAATTTTAGATAAATCTTTACATATTGTAAAGGAAATACCATAATTACTACGAAGCAATATTAAGATTCATTCAATAAAGAGGAAATATGTTAAACAGTACAGAAAAGCTTATAAATTTAATTAGCAAAAGCCCTAACGCCTTTTTTGCTACCAATTCAATTAAGGACACTTTATTCGCTGACGGTTTTACAGAGCTAAAAGAGTCAGACAGTTGGGATATAAAGGCCGGTGGAAAATATTTTGTAACAAGAAATAACTCAAGTATTATTGCATTTAATCTTCCAAAAGATTTAACCGACTATCATTTCCAGATAGCAGCAAGTCATTCTGACTCACCATGTTTTAGAATCAAAGAAAACTCTGAGATTAGCGTCAACGATAAATACATTAAGCTCAACACGGAAGGTTACGGTGGTATGCTCTGTTCAACCTGGTTTGACAGACCTCTTTCTGTTGCCGGACGTGTTATTGTTAGCGAAGACGGTATTTTAAAATCTGTTCTTGTAGATTTAAAAGAAGATACTCTTGTCATTCCAAGTCTTGCAATACATATGAATCGCAAAGCAAACGAGGAACAAAGCTACAACAAACAAATTGATATGCTGCCTCTTTTTGGAGATTCAGAATGTAAAAAGAATGATTTTGCCAAGGCAATTGCAAAGAAGATTTCCGTCAAACCCGAAGATATAATCAGCACTGAGCTATATATATACAATAATCAGACTCCTTCGGTATGGGGAAGCAACAAAGAATTTATATCAGCTCCACGATTAGATGATTTAGAGTGTGCCTTTGCATCTCTTGACGGTTTTATTGGATCAGCTCCAAAAAAATGTATTAATGTCTATGCTTGTTTTGATAACGAAGAAGTTGGCTCTCTGACAAAACAAGGTGCTTCTTCCACTTTCCTTAGAGATACCTTAAGGCGAGTTAATAATTGCCTAAACAAAAGTAAAGAGGAATACTATATTGCACTTTCAAAATCTTTTATGTTCAGCTGCGACAATGCACATGCTGTACACCCTAATCATCCAGAAAAAACAGATCAGAACAACTGCACATACATAAACGAAGGTGTCGTTATCAAAAACCATTCTGGGCAAAAATATACAACAGACGCATTAAGTATGGCCATCGCCAAAGAGCTTTGTAACAAAGCTGCTGCGCCATATCAAATCTTTTTTAATCGTTCAGACGAAGCAGGCGGAAGTACCCTTGGTAATATTTCAATGAACCAGGTTTCTATTGCATGTGCTGATATAGGCTTACCTCAGCTCGCTATGCACTCGGCATACGAAACGGCAGGTGTCAAAGATTATGAATACATGATAAATCTGCTTGAAACTTTATACAGTGTAAACATATCCTATAGTCCTGATGGAAGAGTTTCATTTGAATAATAAAAAGCGCTCATCTGAGCGCTTTTTTTATGCAATCATATTTCCAATCAGGCAAAATAAAAATGCAACTATCCAGGCCAATAGGCACTGCCAAATCACAACATACACAGCCCACTTCGTTCCAAGTTCTCTTTTTATGGATGATATCGCTGCTATGCATGGCGTATAAAGCAAACTAAATACAAGAAGCGTTCCTGCAGCCACTGGCGATAATACCGCAGCAACTCCCCCCTCTGCCCCGAACAAAACTCCAAGGACAGACACAACACTTTCTTTTGCCATAAATCCACTTATTAAAGATGTGATTATTCTCCAGTCATCAAGTCCTAACGGTTTAAACAAAGGAGCAATTAATCCAGCAACAGTAGCCATAATGCTGGTCGAAGAATCTGACACCAGGTTAAGCTGCAGATTAAAGCTCTGCAAGAACCATACTACTATCGTTGCTATAAGTATTACCGAAAATGCTTTTTGCAAAAAGTCTTTTGCCTTTTCCCACATCAACTGAATTGTGCTTCTTAAACTAGGGAGCCTGTAATTTGGAAGTTCCATAACAAAAGGAACAGCTTCGCCTTTAAACAGTACACCTTTATACAAATATGCTATTAAAATGCCTACAAGGATACTAAAAATATATAATCCTGTAATTACCAATCCCCCTTTGCCAGGGAAAAATGCATTTACAAAGAATGCATATATAGGCAATTTCGCAGTGCAACTCATAAACGGTGTTAAAAGAATTGTCATCTTTCTATCTCTTTCAGATGGCAAAGTTCTAGTGGACATTACTGCTGGTACAGTGCATCCAAAACCTATAAGCATAGGCACTATACTGCGACCAGAAAGTCCTATCTTCCTCAAAAGTTTGTCCATAAAGAACGCTACACGAGCGATGTATCCACTGTCCTCTAATAAGGACAGAAAGAAAAACATTACAACGACAATTGGAAGAAAACTTAATACGCTTCCAACACCTTCAAAGATACCATCAATGACAAGATTCTGAATCGTTACATTCACGTTTGTCGCAATTAGAATATTTGAAACTGCAACAGTCAGTTTATCTATTCCTATTTCCAGGAAGTTCTGAAGGAATGCGCCAATTACATTAAAAGTCAAATAGAATATAAGCGCCATTATGCCAACAAATACAGGAATAGCGGTATATTTTCCGGTTAACACCTCATCTATTTTCTGGCTTCTGAAATGCTCTTTACTTTCAACTGGTTTTTTTACTGTCTTTTCGCCAACACTCTTGATAAAAGAATATCTCATATCGGCCATAGCTGCGCTTCTGTCAAGTCCTCGCTCAGTTTCCATCTGAAGAATGATATGTTCAAGCATTTCAAGCTCGTTCTGATCCAGATTAAGAGCTTTTAGTATCGCCTGGTCATTCTCAACAATTTTGCTGGCCGCAAACCTTACTGGCAGATTTGCGTCTTTGGCGTGATCTTCTATAAGATGGCAAACAGCATGAAGACATCTGTGAACAGCACCCTTGTGATCATTTTCATCACAAAAATCCATGCGAAGAGGTTTCTCCTGATACTTGGCAACATGTATAGCATGCACAATAAGTTCTTCTATACCCTCGTTCTTTGCCGCAGAAACCGGAACTACAGGAACTCCCAGCATTTCCTCCATTCGGTTAATATCTATCGATCCACCATTGCCGGTAAGTTCGTCCATCATATTGACCGCAACAACCATCGGCTGTCCCATTTCAAGAAGCTGCATGGTAAGATACAGATTCCTCTCAATATTTGTTGCATCTACGATATTTATAATGCCTCGAAGATCATTATTTAAAACAAAATCTCTCGATACTAGCTCTTCACTTGAATATGGAGACATTGAGTAAATTCCAGGAAGATCAGTAATTTCTGTATTCTCATAACCAATAATTACTCCATCTTTTCTATCTACTGTTACTCCTGGGAAATTTCCAACATGTTGATTTGCACCTGTCAGTCTGTTGAAAAGAGTAGTCTTTCCACAATTCTGATTTCCAACAAGCGCAAAAGTAAGTTTTGTTCCTTCTGGCAAAGGCTCTTCATGATTCTTATCGTGATGAATGCCTGGCTCACCCAGTGCTGGGTGTACAGTCTTATTGTGACTAGGCTTTTGTGGTTTTTCCTCTTCTGACACAACAACTTTTTCTATCTCAATCTTTGCTGCATCATCCAGTCTAAGTGTCAGTTCATATCCGTGAATTCTAAGCTCAACAGGATCTCCCATTGGAGCAAACTTTGTGATAGTAGCTATGGCTCCTGGAATAATTCCCATATCAAGAAAATGCTGCCTTAAAGCACCATCTCCGCCTACTACCTTTATTAATCCACTTTCTCCAATTTTTAATTCTTTAAGCGTCATATGCCAGACACCCTAATAATGATATTTCATTTATAAACTGATTTCGGAAAGCTATTGTCCCAAGAGTTTTTGTTTTCTCAGCAGCCATTTCGCCACATAATCCATACAATTTTGCAGCATTATTTGCACTTCTCAAACTATTCTCTTCGCTAAGGAACGCACATACAACTTCTGTATACATGCACCCCATACCCGTCACATGCTTCATAATAGGGTCACCGGATTCTACAGCGCAGATTTCCGTCGCATCTATCAGGTAATCCTTCTCGCCTGAGCCTACTATGAGAGTATTTCGGGTTTTTGAAAATTCCTGCATAATTCCGACATAATTTTCTATTTTGTCCTTGGTAAACTCTTCAAAAGAATCAAGCCCATTGCCAGTTACAAAACCTTGCGCCAGCGCCAGAGTCTCAAGATAATTACCACGAATACAGTCTATATGACAGTTAGATAGTAATCTTAATGCGAACTCTCTTCTATATGTAGAAGTCGCAACCCCTACCGGATCAAGCACAACTGGATGATTTGTCTCATTTGCCGCTTTAACCGCAAGTAAAATACTCTCATAATCATCCGTTGCACCGAGATTAACAACCAGTCCCGAAGCTCGCCTTTGCACTTCATCAACTTCTTTTATATGATGAGCCATAATCGGCGAAGCTCCTACAGCCAAAAGCACATTTGCACAGTCATTTACTGTGACCGGATTTGTTATCGACTGTATAACGGGTCTTTTTTCTCTTATTAATTTAAGCTGTGATTTTACGCTTTCCATTAGTTGTTTAATTCATCATGCATCTTGTCAAGGATGCCAGTTTTTGCCAAAGCCAAAGTAATAACTACAGCTATGATTGTACCACCAAGAGAGCTGACAAGGAAAGGTACAACAAATGTAAACAATGCAGCAGACTCATTTCCAAGGATAAAAGCCGCTATAGGATAAGCAAGCATTCCTCCAATAACGCCTGTACCAAAAAGTTCTCCGCCATATGCCGCAGGAAGTTTCTTGATAAATTTATAAAGAAGACCTGCCAAAAGAGCTCCGCACATACTTCCTGGAAAAGCAAGTAAGGTTCCAAGCCCCAGCAAATTTCTGATAAGGCTTGCAATAAATGCAGCTGCAACTGCATAACCTGGTCCCAATAAAATACCAGCCAGAATATTTACAAGATGCTGAACTGGAGCACACTTAGAACCAAATACTGGAAATGAAAACAAGCTTCCAACTACTGCAATCGCTGCAAAAAGTGCACAAAGGGTTAATTTTTTAATGTTTGATGATTTCATACTCATTCTCCTCTTTCTTTGTGTTCTGCATTATCAAAACACAACTAAAATTACGTATGAATCATTACCTCTTCTTTATGAATTAGAGAATATCTATATACTCGCCTGCAAGAGCCTTATTCATGCTTCTAACAGCACAGAACTTTCCACACATGCTACATGTATCACTATGATCTTCTTCTGGAGCTCTGCTGTCACGAATCTCTTTTGCGGTCTTAGGATCAAGTGCGCATGCAAACTGAGCATCCCAATCAAGAACTCTTCTAGCGTCAGCCATTTTGTCATCAATATCGCGAGCGCCTTTGACACCCTTAGCTATATCCGCTGCGTGAGCTGCTATTTTAGATGCAATAATTCCCTGCTTTACATCATCAACATTTGGAAGTGCAAGATGTTCTGCAGGTGTTACATAACATAAGAAAGCTGCTCCACTCATAGCTGCAACTGCACCACCGATAGCTGATGTAATATGGTCATAACCTGGAGCGATATCTGTCACAAGAGGTCCGAGTACATAGAATGGAGCCCCCATACAAATTGTCTTTTGAATCTGCATATTTGCTGCAACCTGATCAAGCGGTACATGTCCTGGGCCTTCAACCATTACCTGTACGTTGTGTTCCCAAGCTCGCTTTGTAAGCTCACCAAGTCTCACAAGCTCTTCTATCTGGCAAACATCACCTGCGTCCGCAAGACATCCTGGTCTACAAGCATCGCCAAGAGAGATTGTTACATCATATTCCTCGCAGATATCGAGAATCTGGTCATAATACTCGTAAAACGGATTCTCATTTCCTGTCATACTCATCCATGCAAATACAAGACTACCACCACGACTAACGATGTTCATCTTTCTCTTATGCTTCTTTATCTGCTCTATAGTCTTTCGTGTAAGCCCACAATGAACCGTTACAAAATCCACACCATCCTGAGCATGCAATCTAACAACATCAATAAAGTCCTGAGCTGTAAGAGTAGCCAAATCTCTCTGATAGTGAATAACACTGTCATAAACTGGTACAGTACCAATCATAGCTGGGCACTCACTTGTAAGTTTCTGTCTAAATGGCTGTGTGTTTCCGTGACTCGAGAGATCCATGATAGCTTCAGCGCCAAGTTCTACAGCGCTCATTACTTTCTGCATCTCAATATCGTAATCCTTACAATCTCTTGAAACGCCAAGATTAACATTGATTTTTGTGCGAAGCATGCTTCCAACACCTTCTGGATCAATGCATTTGTGGTTTTTGTTAGCCGGAATAGCCACCTGTCCTTTAGCCACAAGCTCCATCAACTCCTCAACTGCCATATGCTCTTTTTTTGCAACAGTTTCGATTTCTTTTGTTACGATGCCTTTTCTTGCCGCATCCATCTGAGTGGTGTAATTGCTCATCTTAAATCCTCTTTTCTATAATTGTCTATGTTAAAGCTACACATTAAAAGCATGATTCATAGGGCCAGAACCCTTTCCCAAATCAAGCATTGCTGATAAAGCCCCTGAAATATAATTCTTTGCATATTGTACAGCATCATCAAGGTTCTCACCTTTAGCAAGATTAGATGCGATAGCACTAGAAAGCGTACAGCCGGTCCCGTGGGTGTTGCTATTATTTATTCGCTTCCCATTGAACCACTTATAATCACCATCTCTATATAACAAATCATTGGCATCATTTACCTGATGACCACCTTTAAGAAGCACAGCACAACCATATTTCTCATATATAGCTTTGGCCACAGTAATCATATCTTCCTGATTTTCGACCTTTGCACCAGATAGCATTTCTGCTTCTGGAATATTAGGAGTAATAACTGTTGCAAGAGGTAATAATTCACTTGTCAAGGTGCCGATGGCATCGTCACTAATAAGCTTTGCACCAGAGGTCGCAACCATAACAGGGTCAACAACGATATTCTTTGCGTTGTACTCCACCAACTTTGCTGCAATAACCTCAATAAGTTCTGACGAAGCAACCATGCCGGTTTTAATTGCATCCGGATATATATCCGTAAAAATACTATCCAGCTGCTCTGCCAAGAATTTTGGAGTTACCTCCATTATGTCTGTTACGCCGGTAGTATTTTGGGCAGTCAAAGCCGTAATGGCAGACATGGCATAAACGCCATTTACTGTCATCGTCTTGATATCTGCCTGTATGCCGGCGCCTCCGCTGGAATCTGATCCAGCGATTGTTAATGCTGTGTTCATAAGAACCTCCTTAAACATTAATTTTATAATGCGACAAAAAGTGGTGCCCCCAGCTTGCCGCAGTTTTATTTATTTCCTGTAACTAGTTACAAGATTAAATATCTTTTGAGTTTCAGATTTTATATCATCTGTATCAAATATTCCTCCAACAACAGCAACTCCTGCCATTGGTGTATTTTTTAAATAATCCACATTTTCAGCAGTAATACCGCCAATTGCTACAACCGGTATTGCTACACTGCTACAAACCGAAACAAAATCCTCAAGTGCCAAAGGCTTCGCATCCAGCTTCGTCCCAGTCGCAAAAATCGCCCCACTACCAAGGTAATCAGCTCCAGCAGCTTCAGCTTCTTTCGCCTGCCCTACAGTTTTAGCTGTCACTCCAATAATCTTATCTTTTCCAAGAACTTTTCGAGCTTCGGCAGGGTTCATATCTGATTGTCCCAAATGTACCCCATCGGCATCTATTTCTTTTGCAAGCTGAACATTATCATTGATTATGAATGTTGCTCCTTTTTCCTTGCAGACTTCTTGTATTTCAAGTGCAAGCTTTTTCAGAGCATCACCTTCATACTCTTTTTCTCGTAACTGCACAACTGATGCTCCTCCATCTATTGCTAAAGCAACCGCTTGTGAAAGAGACATCCCATTCTTTAAATATTTTCTATCTGTAATTGCATATACTTCGTACATAAAAAAACACGTGCCAAAATAGGACACGTGGTATAAAGACCATATTTCCCTACGTTGGCATTATCCAAATCAGGTTACGGGTCTAAGCGAAATAGCTTACTCTCAGCCGACTCTGGTCAGCTCCCCTTAAATTCTCATAAATTATAGTTTAATAAATCGCTTCTTGCAAGCAAAAAATCCTAAAGATTTATATGAATTTTATATATTCATACGTCTTTCAACTTCACCCATAACAGTTTTCCCTAGGAACACGAACATTCCTATTAGGAAAACAACGCTTATCATAAGGCAGATATTCCAGGTAAGACTAATATAGTATTTTTTGAAAAATAAAACACCATAAAATACAAGGCCAAACAGTACATTCACGAGAAAATATACAAGCGCATTACCTGTTTTGTCGACCAAAGTTAACACAAAATCAGCAAGAATAATGGCACTTAATGCTATTGGTATTACGAGGTTTATTGCCAATGGCAAAAAGTTATAATACTGAGCTGTTAGCACAAATATTACTGCAATCCAAAAGCCACCTATTGATACATATTTTGATGGTGCACTCTTCTTTTTTAGAAAACTCTTCAGGACAGTTTCCACCAAAATGACCGTCAAAGCAGCAAGAAGGCTCCAGTGTTTTCCATTATTTAATTCTATAAGAAAATCCAGCCCTAATGCTACAACAATAACCGCAAGAGCAACAAAAAGCTGTATCTTATAGAATATCGCCTGCTTTTTTAATTTAAATAAAAATGGCCAATTATTGTCTGTCGCCTCGCCTGTAAGTCCATGTTGACACAGAGGGCAAACTTCAACCTCGCCACCTACTTCTATATCACAATTCAAACACTTCTTCATATCTCTACCTAATCACTTCTGTCGCATATAACTTAACCGAGGTTCCAGTTCCCTTAAGTGCTTTAATAAGTCGTCTTACCACGCTGGTCCCTGCATATGCAGATGCAATTCCAAGAACAACATCATCATTATAACTGGTCACTGTTATAAATATCTTTTCAGTACTACAAAAATCCGTAAAACCTTCTATGTGCTTGTCCATTTCTTCTGGAACTGTAATTTTTCCAAGATTCGATAATACAGCAGTAACAGTCTTTGCATCCTTTTTAGAAAACGCTTTGATTATTGGCTGTTTTATTGCAAGTGGCACCACTCTTGTAAAGCCAAGACGTTCCATACTCTGGTACCTGTTCATCTGATCTTTTATATTATCAACAGAAATGGCTTCTTTGAGTTTCTCATCAAATTCTTTTGCCAAACTTTCAACCGTCTCATTTCCGTCAAACAAATGTGTAACGTCCACGCTGTTAAAGAAATTTCTCAAAGTTTCAGACGGATAATAATTCCTCAAATTCACTGGCATAGAAATCGTTATCGGTTTACGCTTCTGAGAAAATGGCATACCAGCATGTATTGCCATCATAAGCTGCGCTCCTAAATAACTGGTTACGCTGACTTGCATAGATTTACTAGCTTCAACAAGCTTTTTAACCTGCATATGGGCTTCAAAAAACTGAAGCTGGTTATATGGCAGCTTTTGTCCTTTTATTATATAAGCCTTCTTCTTTTTGTTGAGAATCTTTTTAGGTAAAGGACCTCCACTTTTATCATAAAACTGATCATAACTATTTTGAAACATGTCATCTGATGATGCGTCTTCAGAAAGAGAAACATTATCAAGCTGTCCTGGATGTACAAGCTGAAGATAATTCAAAACTAAAAGTTTTAGAAACGACAAGGCACCCGTTCCATCGCTTATAGCATGAAACATATCGATGTTAATTCGATTCTTATAATAGCTAACCTTATAGTGCAGCACCCCTTTGTACTCATTTCCGTACATCACAGGGCATGGCCTGTCGTCTTCCTCATACACTTCAGGAAGCACGTCTGTACTCTCAATATAATGCCAGAAAAAGCCTCTTCTTATTCTCACCTGGAACTGTGGTCGCATTTTAATGGTCTGCAGCAAAGCTTTCTCTAAAGTTGGCTTATCAACAAGTTCCTTTAAAGTGCAGCTCACCCTTATAGATCTAGTATCCCTGTTATTGTGAGTAGCCAGGAACACTTTCGACACATTATCAAGTTTATACCAATTATCGTTCAAAGCTTTCATCTCCCCTGATAATAATTCTATACAAATTTTACCTGTCAATGTTATTTATCGCAATGGCCACAAGTACCAAAATCGCTCCAATCACTTCAAACATTGACATTCTTTCATGGTAAACTATAACCCCCACCAGCGATGCAGTAACTGGCTCAATGGATGCTATAATGGATGCTTTACCATTCTCCATGCCCTCAAGTCCAGTTGTATAAAATATATACGGTAATACAGTGCTGACCAACCCAAATAACAGGCAGAATAAAACTATGCCCAAGTCCATACCGCATATATCAGCAATAGCATTATATCTCGCAAATGGAATTACGCCAATCATCGCAAAAACGAATGTATAAAAAGATATTGTCAAAGAATGATATCCTCTCTCCAACGCATATCTGCTAAAAATAGAATAAAGAGCATATCCTAGCCCTGATCCCAATCCCAAGAGTATTCCCTGTATATTAAGCACTGCCCCCTGCGAAAAAAATCCCGTGACCAACACGCAGCCAAGAAAAGTCAGGACCAGCGAACTTACCCTTACCTTTGTTATTTTCTCCTTAAAAAGCACAGCCGATAACAACATGACTATAGCCGGAGCGGTGTATAAAAGTATCGCCGCTACAGATAAGGATGTAAGCGTTATCGCCTTAAAATAACAGTAATTAAAGAACACTATGCTACACACACCTGTCCCAATAAAGCACCACACATCTTTTAGTCGAATCTTCAATTTTTCTCTGTCATAAATAAATAGAAACAATCCTAGCAAAACAGAAGTCGCTATCGCTCTAAGCGCAACGATATCCATGGATTCAAATCCATAATAATTTAGCTTGCGAACAAACAAGCCTATCATTCCCCAGAATATTCCTGCTAACAAAACTAATACAGGTGCTGCTTTTTTCATCTTTTCCTATCCCTCATTCGCAGAAAAAATCCCAACCATTGATTAAAATCAACCAACAATTGGGATACTTATGCAATGTTCACTTGCAATACTATATCATATTACATATCATCTACCAAGCTATCAATAACAGCATCGGCTCGATTCTTGAGATTCTTTAAAACACTTTTCTCTTTTTCCACATAACCACATTTGTGGCAAACACCTCTTTCATCGAGAGCTATCCCACAAAGCGGACATCTCTCCACAGTATCTTTAATAAGGTATTCCTGGCAAGCCGTATTCGCTCCGCTTACAAATGTGATTTTCGAGATATTAAGCTTATCTTTCAACAGGTCATGAGTAATTCTTATCATACCCTCAACCGTCATCGTTTCCTCTGTAACAACAAGCCGGCACTTAGGAAACGCTTCAGCAAGCTTCGTTTTAAAAGACCGTCCCATCATAGTATTATTAGGTGTACCGTCTATGATTCCTTCCTTTTCATACACTTCGAGTATCGCTGGCAAAAGCGGATCATCTCGTCTAAGTATAAGAGCATGGTCAAAATTCTGAAGCACCGACCACGCCGTTTTCTTGATTTCGTTACAGGGAAAAACCATATTAACACCCTCGTTTATGGTATCTTCTACTTCTATTGTCATAATACCAGTATGCCCATGAAGGTACTGTGCCTCACCTTTAAAACCATAAAAGCGATGAGCGTACTGCAATTCAAAAGTTGAAATACTTTTCATAAAGACCTCTCTTTCCAGCAATTATGCTCTAAGTTTTAATACATATGCTCCCATATTCAGATACGCTGCAAACGTCAGCCATAAAATGTACGGGATCATAAGATACGCTGCCGTCCTGTTAATGCTATAAAATCTAAATGCACAAACGATTACCATCGCCCACATTATCATCAGCCATATAAAAGCAAAAAGATAAAGGCCACAGGTAAAAAACAAAATCGACCACATAAAGTTCATCGCCAGTTGCATAGAATAAATAACCATCGCCATAGTCTTGGCACGTGCATCACTCTCTGAAACAAGAATAAAATATGACGCCAATCCCATCATGATATATAAGATGGTCCATGCCACCGAAAATGCCCACGCTGGAGGAGACAATGGTGGTTTAGGCATTCCCGCGTAAGTAGCCATCCCTCGTCTGGATAAAGCAGCGGATATCGCACCAATCAACAACGGTATACACAAAGAAAGTATTAATGTACCTACACTTATTTTTCTCATACTGTTACCCCTTTCATTAAAAAATAACATTTAGTAACGTACCCTAATAATATTGATACCAGCGACAATTATCAGTACCCCAAACTGCACAACTTTGCTCCAAAAAAGAGAAACATTTTTCCCATTTATAACTTATTTGTTTTTTTGTGAGAATATTTTTTCATGATGTGTTATGATGCAAAAAGGAGGTGATGATATGACAATTGCAGAATCATTGCGTATAGCCCGAAATGAATCAGGAAAATCGCAGGAATATATGGCATATGAGCTCGGAGTCACACGAAGGACCATATTAAACTGGGAGAACGGCATTTCCGAGCCTTCTACATCGCAAACCATCAACTGGTTCAAACTATGCAACAAAAATCCCATTCCATATCTTTTGCAATGCGCATATCCAGATATGGACAAAATATCACCAAAAGACAATGACGCTAAAATTCTGGCTTCCCTTATGCAGCTTATCAATGATTTGCCAGCAGATGGAGTGCGTCAATTAATGTATTTGTTTTTCGGAAATCATGGCAGCTCACCACGTGCCGTCATGCAAATGATTACCGCGCACCTTCAAACTCCAATGAAAGACAGAATAGCGCACGGTCAGTTAGTAGCAACAAATTACGAGATAGCAAAAAGGACCGGCTCGTTAGCCCGTCCCGATAATATACAACCAAATCTCGATTATCTTAATGCCGCAATAGCAACTGCAAAAAATGCCGTAGAACAACAAGCAAAAGAATACAGCACCGTCAACTGACGGTGCTGCACTTTTATTTCTTATAATATTATAAATTCTGTTCCAGATTCTTTAATAAATCATTTTCATCAAATGGCTTAGTAACAAATGCTGCCGCACCATTCTTTATCGCATCTACGACCCTGTCCTGCTGACCTGCTGCCGTAACCATTATCGCCTTTGCATCCTTATCAATTCCCTTGATTTTCTTAAGTGCTTCAACGCCATCAAGAACCGGCATAGTAATATCAAGAGTTACCAAATCCGGCTTAACATCAGGATAGATATCTACAGCTTCCTGTCCATTTACAGCCTCTGCAACAACAGCATATCCATTTTTCTCGAGCAGCTGTCTTAACATCTTTCTGATAAGAGAAGAATCATCGACAATCATAATCTTCTTTGCATCAGCAGCAATGTTCTCCTGAATTTCGCTCTTTGCAATCTTGAGCTTATGTTCATTTTCACCTGGCTCAAAATCAGGATCTGTAGAAATAACCATATCAACATGCTTATCATGGATATAGATTGGCATTACATATGCAGTGCCTTTAATACTCTGACCAAGGAACACCTGAGGTGGATTCATGTCCGAAAACTCATCATACTTGCTAAGCTCAGATGACAAAAGACCGTTATTTAAGTTCGAGAACTCGCACACTGCATCGTAAACTTCGTCACTTCCACTGATGGTAACGCCTCTTGCATATCCTTTGGCAAGCTCGACAATACCATCAAGATTATCTGTGGTTGCAAAGCCAAGATAGATAGCATTTTCTCCGATTGCACGCTGTCCAGCAAGATTACTATAGCTATACCCAGTAGCCTTCTTCATTCTGCCAAAATAGAAATCGCTGGTAACAAATCTGGTAAGGTTTCTCATAACAAGACCCGCAAGGTCTGATATCAACTTGTCGCGTACAACGGCAAAACATGAAATAAGCGTCGCATAATCATCTGCTTTAATCGCTTCAAATTCCTTATCAGTAAAACCATATTTATCCTGAAACCCCTTGGCATGAGCTTCAACATCTGCCATAGAAATATTCTTTTCTTCGTTAAGAAGCTGATAGAACTTCATGGCCATATTGCCCTGCTTAGAAAGCATTTCATCAAGCTGCTTATCTGTTAAATATGAAAGCTCAATTGCAATGTCGCCAAATCTTTTGTCCTGCTGGGTCTGCAAATGATTTATCTCTTCAACCTGATTTTCAGTAAGAATTCCATCTGCTACAGCAATAGTTCCAAGCTTTACTCTTGTCTGATTCATCTGATCATGAAGTTTTCTGTTTTCTTCATTTGAAATGATATTTTCTTCAACAAGATACTTTCCAAATAATTGTGTAAACATTATTAATCCCCCTAGAATTATATCTGTAAAGTAAATTTTATCCTACAGGAAAAACAGTGTCAAATGTTAAGTTCGTCTTTTTCTTCAAATTTTAAAAAAGGCCCTGAAACTTTTGTTCCAGGGCCTTTATATTAAAGATTAATTTCTATCTCGATTGGCTTTACTCCACCAAGAGCTACACTCACTTCATCAGGCTGGCTCACTCCGACAAAAAGTGTAAATTTATCAGAATCCATCTTACGATTACCATCTTCATCATATACCAGAAAAGCTTTTGCTGGAATGCGCACCTTACAGGTAACAGTCTCTCCCTTTTTGCATGATACTCTGGCAATACCACAAAGTGAATGGTTGCGTACTGCTAAATCTGACTTTTGATCCTTAACATATACCTGTACCACTTCATCGGTATCCATAGCACCTGTATTCTTAAGTGCTACTTCAACATCATACCAGGCATCAAGCACCCCGCTGTCAGAAATTGAATTCTTTGCATTACGCAAAGTCTCAACAAGCGCTGCTTCATCTGCAAGTTTTGCAGAAACCATTTCAGTCTTCGAATAAGTAAGACCATAACCAAACGGATACTGAGCCTTATTTTCCATGTATCTGTAGGTTCTTCCCTTCATTGAATAATCCTTAAAATCAGGAAGTTCTTCTAAACTCTCATAGAAAGTAACAGGCAATTTACCAGATGGAGATACTTTTCCAAAAAGCATATCTGCTATAGCCTTACCGCCCTGAGCACCAGGATACCAGGTCTGCAAAATAGCTCCAATGTTCTTGTCATCTCTAGCATAAGACAAATCCATAGCAGAACCGGTCATATTCAATAATACTATTGGTTTACCAAGCTTCTTTAAGGCATCAATAAGATGAATCTGGCTTTCTGGAAGAAGTAAAGACTCCTTGTCTCCTGAAGCATAACTGTTGCCAGTATCGCCTTCTTCTCCTTCCAAGGTTTCATCCAATCCAACACAAAGAACGATAACATCTGAAAGCTTCGCTATTCCAACTGCCTCCGCAACACGGTCATCTGCCTTTGCAAGTGGCTCAACGCGATCCTTAAACAAATGGCATCCCTCTGAATAGTAAACTCTTACATCAGTATCTTCTAAATAATCCTGAATACCTTCTGAAACAGTAATATAGCGCGATGCAGTTCCATGATAATTTCCAATCAGGGCTGCTCTACTATTTGCATTTGGACCAATCACAGCAATAGACTTAAGTTTGTTCTCATCTAATGGTAATAAACCATCATTTTTCAAAAGAACCATACTCTTTTCTGCAACGCTCTTCGAAAGAGCTATATGTTCTTTACTCTCTACTTCACTAAATGGAATCTGATCGTACTCTGAACCATCAAATTCGCCTAATAAAAATCTTGTTGTAAACAAGCGAACTGCAGCAGTGCGAATCTGTTCTTTTGTCACAAGCTTTTCTTTATATGCCTGAACAAGGCAAAGGTAAGTTGAACCACAGTTTACATCACAGCCTTTTTCAATTGCCAATGCTGCAGACTCGCGTGGATTCTTTGTAACCATATGATTCTCATGGAAATCTTTTACAGCCCAGCAGTCAGAAACATAATGGCCTTCAAAACCCCACTCACCGCGAAGAATATCAACCATAAGCTCAGTATGAGCACAACATGGTTCGCCATTGGTTCTATTGTACGCACCCATAACCGCTTCAACATTGGCTTCTTTTACGCAAGCCTCAAATGCTGGCAGATAGGTTTCTCTCATATCTTTCTTGTTACAGGTTGCATTAAAATGATGACGATCAGCCTCAGGACCGGAATGTACTGCAAAATGCTTAGCACAGGCAGCTGTCTTAAGTACATCTTTATCACCCTGTAATCCCTTTACAAATGCAACGCCAAGTCTTGATGTAAGATAAGGGTCCTCTCCATATGTTTCGTGCCCACGTCCCCATCTTGGATCACGGAAAATATTTACGTTAGGAGACCAAAGTGTAAGGCCCTTATAAATATCACGATCTTCTTCTTTTGAATAAACATTATACTTAGCACGAGCCTCTGTCGAAATGACATCTGCAACCTGGCCAACTGTATCCTCATCAAAAGTAGCAGCCAAGCCTATTGCCTGAGGAAATACTGTTCCCACACCAGCTCTTGCCACTCCGTGAAGGCCTTCATTCCACCAGTTGTATTCTGGCACATTTAATCTTTCGATGGCCGAAGCATCATATCGAAGCTGAGATGCCATCTCTTCGACAGTCATCTGATCAACCAACGCTTCTGCCTTAGCGCATGCTTCTTCTCTTGTCATTTCTCTACCTCGCTTTAAAATAATCTATAGTCTTATCCAGGATTTCCCCATTTCTTGCTCTCTCGGGAATCCCCAGATATAAATCTTCGTTTTTCATCTTTTCAGCACTTACAAGATAACCACTTTCCATCATGGAATCCGTCTGTTCTTTTGGGGCAATAACCAAATCCAATTGATCAGACAATAGCTTTATCGTATAAGCACTATCTCCATATGCTTCCGAAACATTATATATTTCAACACTGGCACTGCCGCCAGTAGCTGCTGCAATTTCATCTTCAAGCTCCGGAATTTCATCACGCGTATGATCGTCGCTTAAGATCAAAATACACACATCACTAATCGGTTTCGGAAAGAAAACGGAACGAACTAAACTTATCGCCACAAAAATGGCAACAATCGAAACAATAATCCACACTCCATAATATTGTGCAATCCATTCTATTTTCTTTAAAAAGGGTAACTTTTTAAACTGTTCAAAATTCAATTAGAGCTCGCCTCTTCTGTCTTTGTGAACAATCCTCCCAGCATCATTGCATTAACGTATCCCGGGAAACTCAGTCCATAGATGAACCAAAAAATAAGAAAGTAGTCTGATAGCGTCATCAGTGCTAACGGAAAAAGTAGTATGGCCAATATACAAAGTGATCTTGGTAAATAAGCCATCATCATCAGCAAAGCGTTTTTCATGACTTGCTTTACTTCATTTTCATATCTTGCTAAAAGCGCAAAATAATAATTTAAAAATATTATTATCGCACCCGCAATAATCCCTATACTCACCCCAGCTACAATTCTAAGCTTAGGATAAGGATCAAGTATTCCCTGATAAATCAGGTAAATATTACCAAACATAGCCAGCAGAACCAAAAGAGCAGGAACCCAAACCATAGTGGCTTTTTTGAAATTACCTTTGAATTCCTTAAAAAAAGGTTTGGTCACAGAACCTTCTTCACGAAGGACCATCTTAATCAGTACGTGATACATAGCACTTATGGCTGCCCCCATCGTAAAGATGGGGATACAGCAAATAAGTGTCAAAATATTCAACCAAACTAAATCTGTTACCTTTCCTACAAATCGGAAGAAGGCATTGTCCATGCTAAATATGTCATTCATTGAGTTTTAACCCTTAACACCACCAAGAGCTACACCTGCAATAATATACTTAGAAAGTAAGAAGTATACGATAAACAGTGGCAATACAGTAAGTGTTAATCCAAGGTAAATTGAACCAAATTCTGTCTTATAGATATCACCTTTAAGCAAACTAACCATCATTGGCATGGTATAAAGTTCCTGCTTGGTAAGAAGAATCATTGGCTCAAACAATCTGTTCCAGCTAGTTACAAAAGCGAAAATTGCCTGGGTAGCGATTGCTGGCTTCATAATTGGAAGAACGATTCTATTAAAAGTATAGAATTCTTTTGCACCATCAATTCTAGCCGAATTAATGATATCAATGTGCAATGATGGCAACATGAACTGTCGCATGAAGAAAACAACAGTTGGAGCCGCAATTGCAGGTAAAATAAGAGGAAGGAAGTTGTTTGTTAAGTGAATCTTATACATAAACTGATAGAAACCTATACTAACAACCTGTGAAGGAATCATCATAACCGCCATAATGAAGGTGAAGAATCCATCACGAAGCTTCCACTTGTAAACTACTAATGCGTAAGCAGTAAGAGTTGAGAAATATACTGTACAAGCTGTAGCGCCTGTAGCAACTATAATAGAGTTAATAAAACCTTTAACTGGATTGAAACTCTTACCGGTTAATACCGCAAAGTTTTTCATTAAATATGTTGAAGGAATCAATGAAATAGCATGCTGCTGAATTTCAGTTGTACTTCTTGTAGAGTTGATGATCATGATAACGAAAGGCATAACGCTCATAATCGCTAAGATAATGCACAAAATATAAATGATTGTCATGACAACCGGGTTAGCTCTTCTAACTTTTTTATTCATTATAATGTGCCTCCTTTCTTAGCTGCCTGCTTCATTTCCTTTTCGATACGCTTAAGTTCTTTCTTCTCTGCTACCTCACTCTTATCCTGCATAAGCATGAATACTATTGCTGAAAGAATTGAGATAAGTACAAACATGATAATACTTGCTGCAGATGCTCTATTATACATGTAGCTTCCACTAAATGCCTGATTATAAATGAATACACTGGTTGTAAGAGTTGCATTGTTAGGACCACTCTTTGTAACAAGCAAGTTAGGAATATCGAACATTGTCAAACCACCAATTAAACTTGTTACCAATGTATAAATCAAAACTGTACGTAAGTTTGGAATTGTTACATAGAAGAACTGCTGTACAGTAGTTGCTCCGTCAATGTCAGCTGCTTCATATAATTCTGGGTTAATTCCCAAAATACCTGATATAAGCACAATCATTGTGTAACCATACCACATCCAGAACTGGATAAATGATACAACACCTCTGGCAATCCACTTGTTCTGTAAGAAGTGGATAGGTGCGTCTGACCATCCCATGGTTGTGAAAAGATCGTTCATAGGTCCCATTGGGTATCCGAACAATGCGCCAAATAAGATTGCAACGGTTGCTGCTGTGATGATATTTGGCATATAGAATACAACCTTGAAAAAGCCCTGTCCTTTTACCTTATTTCTAACGTTGGTAAAAATTGCTGCTAATAATAAAGCGAGTAAAATCTGAGGCAGGAAGTTCCATCCCCAAATCATAAATGTATTTCCCAAAGCGGTCTTAAATGTCGGTGCAGTAAGAATCGCTTCGAAATTCTGAAATGGATTATCCAAAAAATGCCATGTGACGTTTCCTAATCCCTTAAAATCAGTGAATCCAAGGATTACTGTGAAAATGATTGGATATAAGGTAAAAATGCAAAATGTAATCACAAATGGCAAGCTGAAAATATATCCATATTTAGCATATGAGATTTTTTTCTTCTTCATTTAGCCATCCTCCCAATTATAGTTTCCTTCTTTTAATTTTAACGATTTTTTAGTTTGATTTAAATGACTTTTTAGATAAATATAGGGGCGATGAAGAGAATCATCGCCCCTCTTAATTTTTGAACTATTCTAAACTATAATTGTTCAAATTATTCTACGACGATATCAAGGTTATCAGCAACGTTCTGCTTGAAGCTTTCGATAGCCTCGTCTCTTGAAAGTTCACCTGAGGTGTAGCCACGAACTGCATCTCTCCAGTACTGGTTGATTGTCTCATCGTACTGGGTAAGGTTCTTACCATTTGCATAGCTGTTAGCTGGAACAAATGCATCGAACATGTTCTGGCCTGCTAAGAACTCTAATTCACCGTTTGAGTTAGCCATTACTGTACCTGAAGCTACGCAGTCCTTTGTACCGCCTTCGCCATTCAAAGTACCGTTAGCCCACTTGTACTGAAGACCGTCCTCGGTAGAGTTAAGAGTGATCCACTCGATAAGCTCACCAACTGCCTCTGCCTTAGTGGTATCCTTGTTAGCAAGTACCCAAGTACCGCCCCAGAAGAAACCGATAGGAGGTGCACAAACTGCCCAGTCACCGTAAGTTCCTTCGCCAACAGCTTCGCCGCCGCAGTTAGGAGCTAAGGTGTAGTTGATTAACCAAGCTGGTCCGAAGAAACCGAAGATTCCCTTAGGGCCTTCACCCTTCATATCTGCGAACCAAGCATCCTGCCAGTCCTGAGTATCGTTATGATAATCGTTGTCCTTTAACTTCTTAGAAAGGTCTAAGAATGCTTCTCTCTTAGGATCGATAACAAGCTTGCCATCAACGATCCAACCTGCATCTGAGCTGTTCTCTACAGCGTGCCATAAGTCACCATCACCAGAGATGATACCGTAGCCCTTACCCTTTAAGGTCTCAGCTGCCTCGAAGAACTTATCCCAAGAACCTGAACCAGCGCCGATGATCTTTGCGATCTCTGCTGGATCGTCAGTTCCGAAAGTGTCCTGAGCGATTGAACGACGATAGATGAAAGCACCACCAGTAGCCTGATATCCAAGACCTACAAGCTTTCCATCTGAAGGTCTGGTTCCGATATCTACAGTGTACTGTGCGATCTGAGAATCAGCTACCTCAGAAGCAACATCGATACCTAAATCTTCGTATGCTGCTGCATATTCTGCTGCATCACCCTGAGTATACTTAAGTACGAATGCACCTTCTGCTGCATAGATATCAGGAGCATCTGCGCCACCTGCCTGAAGGGCCTGGTCGAGAGCTGGCTGATAAGCACCATCTGTTGTTGCAATAATTGTAGTGTTTACAGTGTAACCGAAATCTGGATGAGTCTCGATGTACTTCTCAACCATTCCTGGAATCTCATCGGTGAAAGACCAAAGGTTGATTACGTTGTCACCGCTAGCTGCTCCTTCACCTGCAGCTGCCTCTTCTTTTGCATCACCTGATCCGCCAGCTGCTGGAGCACTTGAGCTTCCGCCACAACCAGTGAAGAGTGTTGCAACCATTGCTCCAGAAAGCAATGTAGCTAAAATTCTTTTCTTCATTCTCTTTTGACCTCCTTGAATTTTAGAAGCGCCCTACGCTATGTAAAGCTAACTTATACGCATTATGATAATTACTAATTTGCATTTGCGACACAAAATTCTTGCTATATTTGTTGTCAATTCTTGCTATTGTTTTTAACAAATTTGATAATTGCTTAATTTCTGTGTATGTTTTTTGTGCATCTTGCACAATTTTAAAGTTGTTTTTGCCATTTTGGAGACACTGTGTCGAATTTTCAGTAGCAACTTTTAGAAATTTGGTATTTACATATTTTGCCATCTGTATATAATGGAGATATAAAACGAAGGGACAAGACTTCTATGATTTACAACTTAAATGGCACATATGAGTCTCCTTTATATAAGAAAAACACTCATATCTGCCTATATCACAATAATATCGCAGAGGACTATCCCCCACACTGGCACATGCCTCTCGAAATACTGATGCCTATAGAGCATAGCTACACAATAATAGCTAACGACCAAAGGTACGATGTTAATCCTTATGACATTCTATTTATAGGGTCTGGTGTAATTCATTCAACGATTGCTCCACCCGAAGGACAACGTTTTTTCCTTCAGATAGATGTTTCAAGGCTTAAAACCATAACCGGTATCAATTCAGTTTTGGCATTTGTCGGAAAAGCACGATTATTTACTCCGGAAAATTCACCAGCAATCCATAGAAAACTGGTAAAACTTTTCGAAGAAATATGCGAAGAATATGGTGCCGGCGAAGAATTCGACTCCATGTATGCAGGTGGTAATGATCCAAACACAGCCGACATACAGGAAATAGATGAAATAAGCAGCACAACTTTATGCGAACCGATTATTTATGCAAAGCTTTTGACAATGCTCACGCTTATCGGCCGCAACCACCTCGACACAATCGATTCACCTGCAACTACCCAGGTAAAGAAAATGGAGTACGCAGGAAAGCTCATGGCTGTATGCCGATACATCGATGAGCATTTTACAGAAGATATAACCTTAGAAGAAGTCGCTGAAAAAGCAGGATTTAGCAAATTCCATTTTTCACGATTATTTAAACAGTACACAAACGATTCATTTTATAAGTATGTGAATCAACAACGTATTGCTTATGCTGAAGAATTACTCTCAAATCCCGATTTGTCTATCACTCAGATCGGAATACAATGTGGGTATTCCAGCACCTCCTCCTTTATACGAATGTTTAAGCAATTCCAAAACTGCACCCCGACGGATTTCAGAAAACTAAGAGAAAAGTATTCTTTCCGCAGTGGTCAGCGACTTCCGTTCACACTTTCTGAAGAACAAACAGAAAGTATTTAACCCCAAAAGAAAACACCACCAGCTCCCTGGTGGTGTTTTCTTTTTATATCATTAATTATCTTCCATCTCTTCTACCGCTCGGTAGTAGTTTTCCATCCACTCATCCTGCCTGGATGAATCTTCTCCCTCAATATCCTCCGGCCACTCATCGCCTTCATCAAGGCCCTGCAGCTCTATCCAATTTTCTGCTGCCTCAAAACGAATCACTTCGCCAAACTCATTTGTCAAAGTGACAAGAACCATCAACGGTTCGCCCGGCATTCTTTCTTCACAGCCATAATCAGCTTCTTCAATTCTTGATATTGTCCACATAATAAATTATAATCTCAGCTCCACTTGGATATTCTCATCTATCGCCTCAATATAACCCTTGAAGTCACTACCATCTGTCGGATGCCCCACGATATCCCCATAATGAGTCGGTATAACAGCCTTTGGTTTTATAGTCGCAACATAATCCGCCGCCTGCTTCTTATCCATTGTGAACTTTCCACCAATTGGAATTAACGCCACATCACAGCTGACCTTTTTAATGTCATCATTGTCATCTGTATCTCCGGCAACATAGTAACTAATACCATCCATCGTCACAAGATACCCCTGCCAATTCTTACCCTTGGTGTGAAAAGGCTTCGGAAACAAATTATAAGCAGGAATAGACTCAATGCATAATCCCACAAGCTCATGAGCAGTGCCTGGCTCCCACAGTTCAATATTAGCTACACCCGCCTCAGCTTTTACCTGCTTTTCCATCGATGCCGGCGCAACTAATATAGTGTTCTCATTTTTAATCTTTGCAATAGACTTCGGCTCGAAATGATCATAGTGCTCATGCGTAATAAAGATAATATCTGCATCATGATCTTCTTTTTCTATGTTAATTGGATCAAAATATAAAACCTTATCACCAGCTATTCTTATGCTGCTTTGTGTATTGATTGTAATATTTGATAAGTCCATAAGCGTGGCCTCCTTATTGCGATGCGCTCTATGTAAAAGTGCCATCTCACCGATTATATCATAAAAAAAGCCCGCATTTGCGGGCTATAAATTTACTACAATCACCTACTCATGAACCTCCGCTTTATACCAATCCGTTTCCTTCTCATGTTTCGCCATTTCACGATATTCTTTCTCTATATGCCAAGGGACTATTGCAAGTATCAGTTCTTCTATCACGTAAGGATCGACTCCCTTCTGCAGGTTTCTTGTGAATTCGATGTAAATCATTACTGCTAGCGCATCATGGGCATGCAAATTTAATGCATAATATCTCGCCACGGCAAATTCACGAACCAGTTCCGGATCCATTCCGTCCGCAACTAACGTTATCATCTGCTTCAATACATCGATACATGGAAAAGTGTTGATATAAGTATTGATTTCCTCCCTCAACCGCAAAAGCCCCTCCTTTTTGCATAGCCAAGCCATCCTATCCGCCATTCTCATAACATCAACAATCCTCGCATCTAATATTGAGCTTCTAGGATCATTTTCATTATATTCTTCAATTTCCGAAGTAATATTTCTTAACTCAGCTACTAATTCCTTATACATACCTCATCCTCCTTGGTATATTCCTAATATTATTTCTGCAAATAATTCTAGGCGAGGACGCCCCTAGTGTCATTGGACTTGTAGTATAAAATGTCATCTACGCTTTCATTTTTAACACAGTACATTACACCTTCAAGTGTAATGAGTTGACTATTACTTCAGGTTATACTAAAACTAACATTAAGAAAGTAATTGTTTGGGAAGGAGGCTACAAACACGTCAAATGAAGCGATAAAACAAATAGTATTATCTGTTGTAGATAAATACAACATATCAAAGGTCGTGCTTTTTGGCTCTAGAGCATCTCACAGCAATAGACAAAATAGCGATGTTGATTTAATAATGGAATTTTCTGTTCCAGTTTCACTCATTACATTGGCTATGATTAAAGATGAGTTAGAGGAAATGTTCCAGCTTAAAGTAGATGTAATTCACGGACCAATTACAGAAGACAATATGATAGAAGTTTCTGATGAGGCTATTCTATATACAAAAGAGACGCCACCAGTTCCTTAATTAAGTTCAAACGTGGCCACATCCTCATGCGGGTTCACCTTTGCAAGACCAATCCTTGTAACTGTGGCAGATATAGGCGCAAAACTCTCCTGAAGTACACTAAAAGCTTTCGCCATCTGATTTTTACCCAAAGTCTTCCCCAGAGTGATATGTGGTAACCATGATAATGGCTGATAATATTTACTAATGGATGTGTCCGGCACGTCTTTAAACGCCTCATAAACCACCTTCGATAAATCCAATAGATACTCATTCATCACAGCTCCACCATACATGACGTAAGGGAGTAGTTGCCCGACCGTAACCACATCAATCGTCCCAGTTTTCAGCTTATTTTTCAAAGAATTAAATGCCGGCACAAGGCTTTCTATGTCACGCGCTTCAATAGCAGATATCGTCATATGCGGAGGAACTTTATGAGACGTCATAAAATCATTGCCTGTCACCTCAGCAATTTTATCTATGTATCGCTGCAGTATTTTATTTGCTTTCTCATCAAAGTAAACAGATACTAAATACACAAATTATCCTCACTAGTTTATCTAGCCAAACGAACTGTCACTTCAGACTCGCTCCCACTCAAAAACGCTTCCAATTCTTTTGGCGTTGCGTCTATATGTCCGATAGGTGTATATGACCACGAATTAGAATCATAGAAAATCACCATCTGGTTCCCACTATACAACATAATATCTCCAGGTCTAGTTGTAATCTGCTTGTCAGCTCTAGTAATAGTTTTTCCAATGCTACAAACCTTCTCGAATCCGCCATAATTGGTTGCTGACATTACAAGCTCACCAGTTCCAAGAAGTTCTACTAACTCCTGCGTGGTATCATTATTTTCAAGATTAGCCAACATAGTCTTGTCGCCTATTTGAATTTCTATCTGCATCGCATCTATCCCCTGCTCTACTTCTTCATCAACATTGGAGTCGCCTCCTACTTTGCCTGCTAAAAAAATCGACGTCGGCCCATCAGCTCCACCTATTATAGACACTGACATTCCATTCTCTTCAGAATGAAACGAAACATGAGCTCTTTCATAAATAAAAATTCCAACTACCGCCAAAAGAGCGATGATAATAATTATAAGTACGATGATAAATATCTTTTTCATCAATTTTAGTCCTTCCACGCATCAACTACTATTATCCTCAAATACTCAAACACTTGTTGACAGCGCACCGTATAAGGCATATAATCGCGTCATAAAGGAAATGGGTTTTCACCGGGTAAGGATTATTCCTGACAGGACTTGCTCATTTCCTTTTTTATTTCCAATACATCATATAATCATTCGTTCCCCAGGCAAGAGAACCGCCCCAAGTTACATTATATCTCGTCAAAGCCCAAACTTTTAAGATATTCATATGTTCCATCATAATACTCAGGAAGTCTTGTACTATCCTCCCAGAATCCACTAGAATTCTTATTACCATTTCCAGCAGGAACACATATAATCATCCCAGCTCTAGCACGAGTTAATAAAACTCTGTATGCATTGAGCATATATTTCATTCTTTCCTGCTTGGTCTCAGTATCGGCTTTTATTTCATCCCATCTCGTCTGCCTATTAAATCTATAATAGTGCCACTCGCCATTTTCATAGCGCATATCTGCATCCCACAGCAGACATGTATAATCCAACTCCAATCCCTGGACCTGTATTTCCGTAGCTGCATCCTCAAGATAATTTGAAGATCTGGTATCCTTTTTGTCTTCAAGGAACCAGTGAACCGCATTATCATCATCAGATTGCAACACATGTATTCCAAGTGGCTTATACCTTGCAGACTCTTTACTTATAAGCACTCCTGTCTTCTCTGAGCCTCTAACCTTAGTATGAAGCCAGCGTTTTGCCTTTTCCATATCTCTGGTTAATAAAATAGGGTACTTATCTTTTATTTCCGCATAAATAGATGCTGCGCTATCATCAATATCTAATAGAGCATGTACAAAAGCTGATAGTTTTTCCGCTCTATAGGAACGTAGTGACACTCCAAGATGCAGACTATCTGAATACGTAACATTATGATTTTCTTTTAATAACTCATTTACCTGTCCTTCAGCATATTCCGCTTCTGTAAGCTTTGGTGAAATATATACCTTCCAGTGCTTGAATGTTTCATTTAAAGATTTAATCCATTCTGTAATACCAGCCTCACCAGTATTAATCTCCTGGCCGCCTCCAACAAGACATATTATCGTAGCCCAATCTTCTCTTTGATCCAGTGACCAAATCAAAAACGCCGCTTCTGACATTGGGAAGTTTGGAACCTTTAGTTTATTACCATATGTTCCACCACGTTTTAAATAATCAGCCAGCCTCTTATGCGTCCACGAGCGTTGTGCCTCATCAAAAATAGCCACGTGCTCAACCTCACCATATCCTGCAGCTTGCATCTTCACAGCCTTCTCTGGGTCTATTTCAAGAATTCCATTCTCAACAGGGTTCTTAATTTTAGCAAGCATATTGTCACGATAGCGATGAATAATCTGAATGAATTTGCCAACCTCACGCCTTGAATCCGATAGCTTCTTCGACTCTCCTCTCTCCTTGCATTTAGCGTAATTGTCTTTTGCAAGAGCTTCATTAAGAACAGCCACCAACGGTCCATTTCCTGACAAATATACAGCACCTTCATCTTCAATAGGATGGTCAAAGCCTTGATACGTTTGCCTAACTGCCACATCAAGACCTACAAGAGTCTTTCCCGCACCAGGGACGCCAGTTACAAAGCAAATACTCTTTTCTCCATTTTCCTTGCTCTTTTTTATTACATCCAGTATGTACGCAATTGTAGTATCAGTAGTAACTTTATCCGCCTCATGCCTAGTTATATCTTCAACAGAATGGCTCTCATAAAGTGTCCTAGCTGCCTCAATAATAGTTGGCGTTGGAGAGTATGGGCTTATTACCCAATTTCTATCAATACTGCCTTCATTTGGATATAGTTTAAGAATTTCCGAAACCATACCGGCTATTCCATTTTCTCCAGTTACTAACGGATTCACTACTCTATCATCATAAACTGATTTTTGAATGATAGTTGAAGATTTTGTATATTTTGTCGCAACCAAAATAGGTACAACAATTCTATCCTGGCTGAATTTATGAAAATTCTTTAAATCAAGCGCATAGTCAAGGACCTGATCAACATCACTTTCAAGAATCCTTGATTCTCCAACCTTGAATTCCAAGCAAAAAACAATGCCTCGCAACAAAAGAACTACATCTATTCTTTTTCCAAGACGAGGAATATCATACTCAAATACAATATGTCCTTCAGAATCATTCCATTGTTGTAACTCACGCTTAAGGATCTCTATTTCTTTAAGCCAAGCTTCTCTAGTCGTTGTAAGTGCATCTCCATGATATCCCTCACAAAGAATTCCAAAAGTTGACTCCTTTTCTTTATTAAGAAATGATTCAATTTTATCTTCAAATAGACATCTTGGATTCTTACCCATGCTTCATCTCTCCTACACGATGATAATTACACTATCCATAGTCATGTTCTTTAACACCTACTGCACAAAAACCGTATCTTTTATATTATATTCTCTTAGTTTTCCAACAACAATACTTCAAAATACTACAAAATACGTTTGAGCCCCATCAAATTTGGTTTTAACACCTACATTCTCGAAATTACCTAGCAAGTTTGCTTGATTGTAATCTTTCTCTTAGCAGTAATTTTTTATTACTATTAATCTCCCCATGTGAACGTCATTTCGCACTCATACATTCCGTTAATCCCCTTTGTGATTTTATAATCGATACAATAATCGTCGTATTTTTCCATACATGTTTCAAAATCATCTATATATTTATCCGGCAAATAACCCATCAATTTTTGATCAGCAAATATTTGAACATGTACATCGCCGTATTCATCATCTTCTTCAACAAATTCCATATACTGAGAATTTGGTCTATATTCGAACAGCTCTTTTAATGTCTCTTGCATTCTATCCATATCTTTTGGCATTTCACAACACAATTTAAAAATTGATTGTTTATTCAAAACAAATCTATGGCCTTGTTTCTTTACACTTTCCGTAGAGGCTAATTTTGCCCCACAATAACAACAAAAGAAAATTTGTTTCCCTTCTTTTAATTCAATTGGTGCCCCACATGCTGGACACTTAACCTGTTCTACCAACATAGTCCTTCTTCCATTCATCCCTAATCCTCATCCATAATATCCGACATTATCATCATGTCCCAGAAGCGATCATTCTCCGCCTGCTTCTGCCTTTTTTCAAACTCTTTGAGTTCGCTTCTGCTCATATTATTCTTAAGTTCCTCAATCTCTTTTTCTGTAAGTCTTACATCCTGAGTTTTGCTTTTCCCAAATCCAAGCATTGATATGCACCGTCCTTTCTACAGTCCTTATAAGAGCTAAAAGTCTGACACCTCTTGTTTCACTTTAAATTACTCTTAAAAATCTGACATATCGCGCCAAAAGGAGTAACATATACGACCTTTGCATGAGCTTTTCTACCTATGCGGTCATATACACGACCTGCACTCATACACTCCCCTTGCACCGTTTTAGTGCTATTTGCCACATAGCCAACAGTTCCAAGTCCTTCAGCTTTTACCTTTATAGCCTCTTTGTCGTGGATATTATCCGGCTCCTTAACCAGTTTTACAACGTCTCCTTTTTCAAGGACATCTGTTCCGTACCTGTAATTCATACCTGCAATTGTGATAAAAATTTTTGACATATAGTTCCCTCCTCTAGATTTCTAATCATCTATATAAGTTTCTGATGAGAGAAGTTTATCAAACAACCTTGACATTTTAACGGACACCTCAAAAGCTGATTTCAGGGCACAAAAAAGCTGTCCAGCAACTGGACAGCTTAACGTTTTAACTAGGTCATATTTGATATTTAGGATTATTTACTTTAACAAAAGTTCAAATTCTTCCACGGACATTTTGGCTCTATTCGCGGCATCAGAAATCTTAATAAGTCCATCTTTTACAAGCTCCACAAGCTGTTCAAATCGCCCCCGCTCTATTCCTTCTTCTATGTAATCCTGCTTTATGAGTTCCATCCGGCGTTCGTATGTATAATCTACTACCATAACCTTCATTACCTCCGGTCTTTTTTCTGTAAGAAAATCTTTTAATATATTATCTTTTATAGCCCTATCAATGGCATCGCTTAACGCTTCTGTTAAATTATCCTTCCCGTAAGAAGCAATATTTTCTCTTACGTACTCAATAAATACCATATATTCATACAAAAATCTACATTTGGCAAAAAGATTTTCATTGTTTCCTGGATTTATATTATAAACATGACATATAAGCTCTAGTTCAGGCGAATCAGCAGGCTGCATAAAGGCATCTGAAAGCCTTTGAACACTTCTTTCTGGTTGGTTCTCATTGCCATTATAAAATACTACAAAACGCGGCGTGGGTATTTTTACAAGCTTCCTATCAAAAATGTCTTTTTGAGAAGTAATCCGTTTCAAAATATCAGAGACATAATACAAAATCCTAAGTGGCATATTCGGACACACTGTGGATTGATGTTCATATAATGATAGGATGTTATCGATGATAAATGAAGCATCATTTCTAACCGTAAGAGATACTCCATTTTCCATAGTACAAATTTCCACTACATCTGGATCTGTATAATCGGATTCATTCATCGCGTTAAATAAGCTAAGCGCGTTTTCTGGATACTCCAAGAGCATGCAAAAAACGTCACTCCTATATTCTCTATTAAATTTTTTGTTCATTTGTTCTCCCTTTTTCAAGGGAATCATGGAATAATTAAGATAAGAAAGATACCCTCTTATAACATAAAAGATATCAGAATGTCAATAATTTTCTCCCTACTGGTTTTTCTAACCACGCCGTTCCTAACCGCTGTATTTTATACATCTCTAAAGTTCTCAAGGTACTCATCAATAATATCTGTATTTACCAAAACAATTCTCTTTACGTGGTAGACAGCACCAGCTTCCTTAGCAAACTGCTCAAATGTATGCTGTCCCATCGAATACATTGCAGCGCCCTCATCATAACGTTTTCGACAGCCTGGTCTCCAGTCCTATCACTGCAACCATTCCCCGACTGAATCCTAACACCGAGATCTGCACGTCTACTCTGTCTGTCATAGGCCTTTTCACTGGAAATCATGTGGAACACTCCAATTTCAAAGCTGTCTACAATTCCACTAAAGTTTTCATAGTGCTCACAAATAATGCTGATTCTCTCCATCGGATTACTCGATGAATATCTTCTAACGATACTAACTCCTGTTTCCATCTCTATCTCCTTATAAAATGATTAGATGAAACGAAGCTTGCCGGCGAGCTCGTATCTCTTGCTTACATATGTCATTTTACGGAGTCTGACGGAGTTTGTAGTTCCCCAAAGAATAGACTTTGGTACAGTAGGAATAGATTTTAAGGCAAAAAAATAAGGCCAAGATTTCTCTTGACCTTAGAATCCAAATAAAAAAGGAAGCTAGACGCATCCAACTCCCCTAGGCTTAGTCCTCAGACGTCCGCCGCAATTCTATAATAAAGTATGCTACACTTGAACAAAAAATACAAGTCAACATCAGTCTAATAAATCTTATCGCTCCCTTAAATTTATCTCTACAAATAATTCTAAGAGAGGTTTCATATAATGTCATTGGACTTGTAGTATAAAATAACTCCTACGCAGCATTTGCCGCATTGTGATTCTAGTCCGAAATTTTCTTAACGAACCTCCATCTTCCTCACATATTCCTCAAATTCGAATTCCTGCGAAACGCTTGTATATATATCCATCGTAGTAGAAATATCTTTATGCCCCAGCAAAAGTTGTGTTACTTTCACATTTACGTCCCTCTCGCACAAAATAACAGCAAACGTATGCCTCAAACAATGGCAACTTAAGTGTGGCAGCATATCTTCATCAGAATTTGCTTCTTCAATCGCACTATTATATGCCTCTACGATTCGAACTAACGCTTTGTTAATCGCACCAGGATCAAACATCTTTCCAAATCGATTTAAAAACACAAAATCTGTGTAGCCATCTATTTCCTGCACACAGGTAATATCTTTACTAGCAAGTATTTCCTTTTCCATTTCAAAAGCTTCTATTACCCGACTATCCAACGGGACTTTCCGTGTACCTGCCTCCGTTTTTGTGCCTTCCGAAAAATGGTATCTTGCAGTCTCTCCTCCTACAGAAAGGTAAACAGCATTATGATTTACCTCAAGATATTTTTTTGGCAAATTAACATCACACCAACGCAGAGAAACCACTTCCCCATGACGAAGCCCCGTGTGAATCAATATGTATATAATTGGATACCATTCCCTAAATTTCGGCGTTTTCAATATAAAATCTGTCAGCTTATTTGCCTCAGCTTCATTTAATCTCGCCCTTGCACTTGAATGTTTTGGATGGCTTCTTCGTATTTCTTTGGTTGCTCTTTCTGCGGGATTTTTCCATAAAATGTCACTATCAACAGCATTTTGAAAAATTTGAAAAAGTATATTTTGAATTCTGCATATAGTTTCAGTTGAAATGCAACGCTCTGTTTTCAAATTCAGGTAAAAGGATTTCACATCTATAGTTTTTATTTCTTCTATATTTCTCTTTCCCAATGTATTTCTAACAAATGAATCATAAGTCTGTCGATATCCCCTTAAAGTGTTTGCCTTGAGTGCACTCTTACTTACAATCCAGTTCTCAAACATGTCATTTAACGTCAACTCCTTTAAATCATAAAGTATGCTAGTTCTTTCTTTGTAAGCAATCTTAGCTTCCTCTAATCGCAACCTATGCAATCTTGTCTCATAGATACTGCAACGTTCACCCTTATGATTGGTGTAACGAAACTCATACCGTCCATCCGCTCTTTCCTTTTCACCTTTGTATAAACGATTACCCTTAGAATCAAACCGTATATTCATTATTCTGCCTCCTTAAATTTTTATACTGAAAGATTACCAACTCATCCAATAAAACATAAGTCTTATAGTTTCTTTCTATTAAGCAGACAATTAAGGGTTATACTTTGTGGGGTCAAAAGGGGTCAAAAAAGGCCTCCGAGAAACCTCGGAGGCCTTGATAATGCTATATTTATTTATCTAATGACTTCATCGTTGGGATTACTAGGACATTTTTCCTCACTATCCTCAGTATCTACCAACAACTGCAAGTATGGATAT
>JAKSSE010000019.1 GCA_024403255.1 Lachnospiraceae bacterium | reverse complement strand
ATCTAGCCACCATATTGCCCTTAATATTTATACGTCCATCTGTAATTGGAGTTTCCATAGAAATATTATCTTTCCATCCTGATTGAACAGCTGGCGTTATATAATTAAGCTTAATGTCTTCTTCTGACATCTGATTTTTTGGTAACAAAGGCATAAGAATTTTCCTCAAAATTAGAATATTTATAATAATCTAGAAGAATATTTTATCATATCAATATGACATTGAAAAAATAAATTAATACATTGATTCCCGAACATGTGTTTGTTATAATAAATATGAGGTTAATCCTCAGGTGCTACCACACGTTGACGTGTAGATGGCGGTTCGCTTAACGCGGAGAGTTCTAGCTCCGATTACATAGAAATCCCTCGTGGAAATCTTGGAAAGGAGGAACAGCCTATGCTTACCACTAGTGACTTAATCGCAGTGCTTGCGCTGTGTGCGACTTTTTATAGTCTTGGTTACATGCATGGAAAGCATGGTTCCAAGACAAGCAAATAGCCGCCCATCGCCTCGACATGATGAGCGGCTATTTTAACTTATAGCTTACCATTATATCAGGCGAACCGTCATCGGTAGCACCTTTTACTGTTCCATAGTATCATTCTAAATTCGGCATGTCAACCGCTGTTCCCCCAGAAGGCTTCTTCTGGTCACTTCTCGCTGGGGAGCATATATAAAAGACATCACATCTCTACAGATGTAAGGGAAGCGTGAAATATTTTTTTATCTGACCTTAAGAAACGTCTGTACTTAGCGAGGTACGAGCTTAGTACAGCTACGTTTCGACACGAGCGAGAGCGCGTCAGATAAAAAAAGTATTTTACGCTCCCCAAAAAACTAAAATCTATGTCTTTTATATATGCTCCCACAAAAAAGCCCAAAACCTACTTAATCTCCTCAATGCCCGTGATGTCACTATCCGCTATCATCGAGTAATTTGTGTGGTAGATTACAAGACCATATGGTCCACCTGGAGTTTTCTTTACTTCTTTGCGCTGAACATAGTCGATTTCTACCTTCTTATTGGATGCGCCCTTAGAATAAAATGCTGCAAGGCGGGCTGCTTCGTTAAAGGTTGCATCTGGAAGTTCTTTTCCTTCGTTTTTTACGATAACATGACTTCCTGGCATTTTTTTAGCGTGAAACCACCAGTCACCTCCGTTGGCAAATTTAAAGGTAAGTTCATCATTCTGGTAATTATTTTTGCCAACATACATATGAAAGCCGTCAGATGAAATATAGTGTAATGGCTTTGATTTAGAAGCTTTTTTCTTTTGGCCTTTTCTCTTTATATAGCCAAACTCCATCATTTCTTCTGTTACCTGCGATAAATCTTCCTCTGATTTTGAAGTTAAAATAGATACTTCGATGGACTCAAGATGCTCTAAAGTCTGCTTTGCCTCTTCTATCTGTCCAGTTAATGCTTCTTCGGTACGCTTTGCTTTTTGATATTTTGCAAAAAGCTTATTTGCATTTTCTACTGCAGTAAGTTCAGGATCTAAAGTAAGTTTTACTTCCTCACCCGTATAATAATTAGTTGTTACAACCTCTTTATCGCCAGGTTTTATCATATACTGAGATGCTAAAATAAGCTCACCTTTAATTTTCCAGTCATCTTTTTTAGCTGTGTCTTTCATCTGCTTAAGCTGCATATCAAGCTTTTTAGAATTACGCTCAATAAGAGTTGAAACAACCTTTCTAAGATCAGCTGACTTTTGCTTCATGTTTGTAGAAAGATTTTTCTCACTGTAAAAAGTCTCTAAAAGCAAAGAAACACTCTCATAGTCTTTTACAAAAAGATCACTGTAACAGGTTAAAGCTAAGGCAGAAAACTCTACAGGAGTCTTTTCGTCAAGTTCATAGACTGCAACTGGCGAAAAAGCGGAATTATTAATATCATCTCTATAGCTTTCAAACACCGACCAAAGCTTTTCTCGAATATCGTCTGAAACGCTTGCTGTTGCAGCATCTGAATCTAAATTCGCCCTGAAACATAACTCATTTGCCATAACCATACTCATTCCGGCAAGAAGCTGTGTCATACCTTTAGCAACACTAGTAGGCTTTTTGAATATGGTCATAAAATCTTCTTTTGTTACTTCAAAAGGATTTGATTTAACAAGTTCTTCTGGTAAAAAGTATTTTCTTCCAGGTAAAACCTCACGAAGCCCGGACATATTGGATGAGATATGCTTTAATGAATCAATTATCGTATCATCTTCATCGCAAAAGATGACATTTGAATATTTACCCATAAGCTCTAACACAAGCTTTTTATGGCATAAATCCCCTAGTTCATTAAGATGTTCAATTTCAATGATTAAAATACGCTCCAACGAAGGCTGGTAAACATCAGTAATCCTGCCGTTTGAAAGGTGTTTCCTCAGCACCATGCAAAAGTTAGGTGCATTCATTGGCGAGGGTTTATTTTCGCTTAAAAAATACAGAATTGGCAAAGAAGGGTTTGCTGAAATAAGCAGTCTTTTCTGACCGCATTTTCCTTTTATTGTAAGGATAATTTCATAAGGCTCAGGCTGAGCAATCTTTACAATTCTGTCATTTAAAACTGTGTCCTTGATTTCTGCACAAAGTGCAGCAACCATTGTTCCATCAAAAGCCATAATTATGTAAACTGATTTCTTTCTTCATTGTAGGTGTAATTGATGCCACTCAATTTTTCAATAATCTCGTTTTTATCAGCATCAAGGGATTTGCATAGCTCGTCAAGGGATGGATATTCGTCCCTAAGTTTCATGTTTATAAAGCTTAAAAGCATTACTGGATCTTTTGGCATAACATCTCCTATAAAATCAAATTATTTCTGTCTTTTAAATATAACAAGTAATCATATATATCTTTGTGATTTGTCAAATCAGGATCATCTTTTAGTAGATTCTCTATATCTTTTGATGCTCGTTTAAGCACATCTGCATCCTGATATATATCCGCAAGCTTGAAATTCATGTCTCCAGATTGTCTTATTCCAAGAAAATCACCAGGACCTCTCATTTTTAAGTCCTCTGATGCAATCTTAAAACCATCATTGGAATTTACGAGTATCTCAAGTCTTTCCTTAGCATTCTTCTTTTCAAGATCAGCTATAAATACACAGTAGGACTCGTCAGCTCCTCGGCCAACACGACCTCTAAGCTGATGAAGTGAAGCAAGTCCAAATCGGTTTGCGTTTTCTATTACCATAACTGTTGCATTTGGCACATTTACACCAACCTCAACAACAGTAGTCGAAACCAAAATATCTGTCTCGCCCTTACTAAACGCCTCCATGACATTATTTTTCATGTCATTAGGCATTTTACCATGAAGCATACCTACCGTAGCCTCATCCTTAAAAAGCTCAGCTAATTTAGTGGAATAATCTTCAACATTCTCACCGTCAATACTTTCTGAAGCCTCTACAAAAGGACAAATAACATAAACCTGATGCCCCTTTTTTATCTCTTTTTTCATAAAAGCATAAGCTTTCATCCTGTCAGACTCAGGTATTAACGCATTTTTTATCGGAATACGACCTTTTGGCATTTCATCTATAACGCAAATATCCATATCGCCATAGATAATCATACCTAAAGTTCTCGGAATTGGCGTTGCACTCATGACAAGAATATGAGGACTGTCGCCTTTTTCAAATAAAGCTTTTCTTTGCTTTACGCCAAAACGATGCTGCTCATCAGTTATTACAAGGCCAAGATTATTATAATTTACGCTCTTCCAGAAAAGTGCGTGCGTACCAATAATCATAGCATCAGGATTTTCCTGAATTTCTTTATAGACTGACTTCTTTATCTCACCTTTTGTTGAACCAGTGAGCAAAATGACCTTAGCCTTAACACCCAGATCCTCATTCATCTTAATAAATGATTCATAGTGCTGATTTGCAAGAACTTCAGTTGGAGCCATAAGAACCGACTGATATCCATTTAAATGCATATCAAGCATCGCAAAGTAAGCTATAGCCGTTTTTCCAGAACCAACATCACCCTGAATAAGCTTTTGAGTAACATTTTCTCCTCTAAATCCGGATAAAACCTCATCTAAGGTGCGCTTTTGAGCGCCTGTAAGCTCATATGGCAGCTTTTCTGCATAATCCAGAGCTGAACTGTCATTCATTAACAAAGCGTTCTTAACAAAGGATTTTGCCTTGCCATACTGCATTCTTAAAATAAACCAGAAAAATTCATCGTAAACAAAATGCTCTCTCGCTTTTGAAAGTTCTAAAATATTCTTTGGAAAATGCATTGTAATAAAAGCATTTTTTATATACTCAAAATTTTCTGCCTTTTCATCAAGCGATGGATAAAGCCCGCATTCCTCGGTTAAATCATCAAATATACCCCTTAGTACCTTTGATAAAAAATTATTTGTAAGGCCTGAAGTAAGGTTATACACAGGCTGCAGGCTGGATCTTAGCCTTTTATATTCATCAAGGGTAAAAACTTTTGGCTGCTCCATTTTAACCCCAGATTCGCCAACTTCTGCTTTTCCATAAATTATTGCTGGAACATTAGGCTTTAATTGTTTTGAAATATATGGCTTTCTAAACCACACGCATGAAAATGATTTTCCATCAATAACCTCTGTAAGAGTCGAAACATTCATTGTCCTTGCGCTTCTTGAATAAACCGACTTTCTTGGAGTTATACAAAAGGCATATATACCACTTTTTTCAGCCTCACCAACTAAAGATAATTCCGGATATTCAATATAGGTGCGTGGAAAATAAAGGAGTATATCACCCACGGTGTATACTCCTAACTTGTAAAGTAATGCTTTTGTCTTTTCACCAACGCCTTTTCTTTCAGCAATTGGAGTAGAAAAATCCATAAGACTCCTATTCTACTGAAACAATATAGCTATATACTGGCTGACCGCCCTCCTGAATTTCGACTTCCATATCTGGATATTTCTTCTCAATCTTGGATGCAATCTTCTCTGCCTGATTTTCTTTTATATCTGCTCCAAAGTAGATAGAAACAATTGAGCTTTCATCGTCAATCATCTCATCTATCATGCTAAGAACGCAGGTTTCAAGCTTTTTATCAACAGCCTTTATTCCATCATCGGTGATTCCCATGTAATCACCTTCCTTGATGACCTTATCATCAATTTCAGTATCACGAACTGCATAAGTTACATTACCACTCTTAATGTACTCAAGCGATTCTGTCATCTTTTCAGCATTTTCTTCTGCCGAATTATCTGGAATGTAATTGATAAGACTTGAAATACCCTGTGGAATTGTCTTTGTAGGGATAACAATTACCTTCTTATCTTCACAAATATCTACAGCCTGATTTGCAGCAAGAATAATATTTTTGTTATTTGGAAGAACAAATACTGTTTTAGCATTAACTCTTGCAATACCATTTAAGATATCATCTGTAGAAGGATTCATGGTCTGACCACCTTCAATTACATAGTCAACACCAAGCTCCTTAAAGATATTTGAAATACCTTCGCCTACAGCAACTGATACAAAACCAAACTCCTTTGGAGGCTCTGTAAACTCAACCTTATTTACGGTATTCTTCTTTGCAACATCGTCAATAACGTCATTTGCTTTATTTGCAGCCTTAAAGAGCTTTTCTCTGTGCTCTTCGCGCATATTATCAATCTTAAGCTTTGATAATGAACCTAATGTAAGAGCTTTTTCAATAGCCTCGCCTGGATGATTTGTATGAACATGAGTCTTAACCAAATCATCATCTGCAACTACTACAATTGAATCACCTATTGACTCAAGAAAAGCTTTATATTCAGCTTCAGTCTCGCTTGAGATTGGGCTTTCAAGATTAATTATAAACTCGGTACAATAACCAAATTTAATATCTTCCTCTGAAATTTCTTCTTCAGATGCAACCACTTTTGCACCCTTTGAAGGAGCTTCAAATGATGAATAATCAATTTCTTTGCCAAGGAAAGCTTCCTGAGCACCCTTTAATACTTCGATAAGACCCTGTCCACCAGAATCAACAACACCTGCCTGCTTTAAAACAGGAAGCATATCTGGAGTCTTTTCAAGAACTGCTTCACCTTCTTTGATAAGTTCATCAATATAGGTTTCTAAATCATCACATTCTTCTGCTAAAGTCAGTGCCTTTTCAGCCATTCCACGAGCGACTGTAAGGATTGTTCCTTCCTTTGGCTTCATTACTGCTTTATAAGCAGTTTCAACTGCTTTTTGGCATGCATCAGTAATTGTTGGAATATCTAAAGAGGTGCATTCTTTTGTTACGTTAGTAAAACCTCTTAAAAGCTGTGAAAGGATAACACCTGAGTTTCCTCTGGCTCCGCGAAGCGATCCAGAACTCATTGCTTTAGAAACTGAAAGCATATTAACTTCTTCAACTTCTGAAACAAAAGAAACCGCAGACATTATTGTCATGCACATATTTGTACCAGTATCTCCATCAGGTACTGGAAATACATTAAGCTCATTTATCCACTCTTTTTTAGCTTCAAGTCTTTTAGCTCCAGCGAAAAACATCTTCATCAAAAGATCGCTGGAAATCGAATTAACACTCATTTTTTTCTCCTAGTCAATAACCTTAATGCCCTCTACAAAGACATTAACACGCTTAACTTCCATTCCTGCAAATGCAGCAACTTTGTATTTAACAGTATCAATCAAATTGTCTGTGACAGTTGGAATTGAAACACCATAAGATACGATGACATGGAAATCAATCGATATACGATTATCCTTATCTATATCGATGCTGATGCCATGATCTAATTTATCTTTTATAAGAAGCTTGACAATACCCTCAGTAAGATTTACCGCAGCCATGCCTACAATACCAAAGCACTCAACTGCAACTGAACCAGCATAAGTAGCTATTACATCTGCGTTTACGTTGACCTTACCCAGGTTATTAGTAATCTGTCCCTTCATATAGTTAGTCTCCTTTACAAAGAATCACTTTGCATACATATTTTATTATATATGTTTATAGGAAAAATACAAGCAAGATATACCGATATAAAAAGAAAAAGCCGAGGCCTAAGCCTCGGCGAAACCATTCATTTAAGCTCTTTCTACAGCGCCTGAACGAAGGCACTTTGTACAAACATTAAGTCTCTTAGGAGTACCATTTACGATACAACGAACTGACTTTACATTTGAATTCCAGATGTGATTAGATCTTCTATGAGAATGGCTGACATTATTTCCGAAATGTACGCCTTTTTCACATATTGCACACTTTGCCATGACAAACACCTCCTTGATCGGATTTGACCTTGCCTACCTCGCAGGCCACAACGTTGACATTCTACCAAAAATATATAGTAAATGCAAGAACTTTTTTTACTAATTATGCCTCATACTCATCAGACAGGTTTACTGCCTCATCAAGTTTTTTGGTAAGTTCTTCTTTTGCCTCTTCAAGAGCCGTGCTGTCAGCATTTTCTATATTCTTTTTTCCCTTAACATCCTTTACTTTATCTATGATTTCAGGAACCATCTCGATAATCTTTGTAATGGAGTCAGGATTTTTAATTCTTACAAGCTTGGTATTTCCGTTTGAAATAACTAAAACAGCCGAAGGTGTAAGCTTACCACCAATTCCACCGCCAGCACCGTCCTGTCTGTCCTTTCCAAACGCACCAGCTCCGACGCCAAATGATACATCTACTAATGGAAGTATGATTGTATCGCCAATGTGAATAGCCTCACCTACTACAGTTTTGCTGGAAATGAAGCTGTCCATTCCTTTAAATAAACTTTCTAATGTTGACTTAAAATTCTCTGACATAACGCCTCCTACTTTTCTAGGAATAATTTAATAAGATTTCTAGTGTTCTTATTAATCAGTAATCTAACTAATACTACAACCAGCACTCCGGGCTGAACAAATCCTTTTGCTTCAAGTTTTCCTCTAATATAAAACTTTTCAGATTCAAAATCAGGATGAATATGTAGGCCTCTTTGATACATAAACGGAATCACACTGATTGTACCTACTATTTCTCCTGTTGTAGCCGGATCATTCGTTCCAAAATAAAGATTTCCGCTGGCTTTCCTAGGCAAATATTTTTTTATTATATAGCCTACCTGCGCCAAAAAAAACTTCACAGCCTCTTTATTTGAGGAAGTTAGCCATTTATCTTTTACTTCAGAAAACGATAACTTTTTCTTACTTTTTTTCTTCTTTCCTTTTTTTACAGTCTTGGAAGAAAGTAATTTTTTATCTTCATCGGAAGACTCCTCGGAATATTCTTCATCGTCGTTAAAAGAATCTTCTTCATCATCTTCTTCAAAAGTCGATTCTTCGTCATCTTCATCTTCCTTTTCTTCCTCATCAGAATCCATAAAATCTTTTGTATAATCAGGTTTCTTCTTTTTTATAGGAATCTTCACTAATCCCCACAAAAGACTAATTTCCGGTCTTACTCCATCTTTATCAATAAAGATAAGCCCCTGAAAAAAACACAAAAGATAGGATATCTTAATATCAAGCTCCATCGCATCTTCAGAATAGCCAGTAATTTTATATCTAACAGGCATTAAAAGCACCATCAGAATCAAAAAAACCACAAGCCCTAAGACCGATAATATTATAATGCCTAAAACCTTAAGAATTATAAGAAGGATATGTACTACCATAATTCCTCCTTTTTGAAATAATCCTTAATCTTCGGCTCGCCTGATTTATCAATTACATCCTGAACTATAATTCTTGCAACTTCAAGAGCGTCTTCCTCATCTGTGGCAACTCCAACTACATAATAATCAAGGAATTTTCCTGCCAAAGGACCTCTAATCTCTCGAAAATTTATAAGATCAAGTTCGTCGTTTTCATTTAAAGACAGACAAACAGCCACTTTCTCACCAAAAAACCTGCCAAAAGCAAGTTTCTTGCAAAAAGACTTTGCCTTTTTATCTGTAATATTTTCCGAATGATAAGGATTTTTAAGAAAATGAAGCTCTGACATTAATTATTAGGCCACATGCCACCTCTGCGGAGTCTTTGATACTCCTCATAGGCTTTCTCAAGAATCTGTTTTTCGTTTGCAAATTTAAGAAGATGTATTGCTTCGTGATACTTATAAAAGCCCGAATCCTTAAAATACTCCTCCTGCTGTGGCTTAGAGTAATAACTCTCTCCACTCATTAAATACCAATGTACATCCTTCTCAACAATTCCTTCAGGCACTGTAAAGGTATAGTGAGACTTATCAATGTACTTTACTATGTGGGCATCAGCGCCGCTTTCTTCTTTTACCTCGCGAAGAGCTGTCTCTTCATGAGCTTCGCCTTCCTCAACAGTACCTTTAGGAAGGACCCATCCCTCATACTTGTTCTTAAAATTTTTGTAGAGGACAAGAATTTTTCCACGGAAAATGACAACACCACCACAACTAACTGCTTCCATTTAAAAGCTCCTCCGTGATGTTCATAATTGGAAAAATTATAACATAGAATTATTGTTCTGAAAAGTAAGCATCAAAGAGCTGTTTTGCAAGAGGCACAGCGTACTCAGAACCACTACCCTTTTTCTCATAGATAATAGCAAGGGCAATGTCCTTTCCGTTTTCGTCTCTGGCAAAGCCAACAAACCATGAATGTGATATTGAAGAACCTGCTTTGAACTCGGCAGAACCAGTTTTGCCGTAAGCAGTATAATTTTGAGCACTTTTAAGCTTATTTCCAGTACCAGATTCAACTACTGCTCTCATATACTCAGTGAGCGTTGCAGCTTCTTCTGGAGACATAAGTGTCTTATATGGTTTAGGATCGAAAGTTGTTACCAAATCACCATTCTTTGACTCAATATGATCAACAAGATAAGGAGTCATCAACTGACCATTATTACAAATAGTTGCCGCAATAAGAGCCTCATGGAATGGTGTAACCAAAGTTCCACCCTGTCCGATTGAAGACTGAATAATCTGATCAGCTGTTGCTGAAATAGGCAAATCATAGGTAGACTTTGAAAAATCAAAATCAGTAGGCAAATCGGTATTAAAGAGCATACTATCCAAAGTCTTTTGGAACTGTGCAATGTCAAGTTTGGTACCTATATTTGCAAAGGAACCATTACAAGACTTAGCAAACGACTGCTTTAAATTAACCTGATGATGAACAGAACCGTGATAACACTTAATAGATTCACCATTAAATGTGAACTTACCATTACAGTTGTATGAATATGAATCCTTATTATTTCCCTCACGAATATACTCGAGAGTATCCAAAATCTTAAAGGTTGATCCAGGTGGATAAAGACCCTGAGTAGCTCTGTTCAAAAGAACGGTATTTCCTTCTTCTGTGGTATATTCCTCATAGGTATCTGCAATCTCATTTGGATTGTAGTCCGGCTTACTCATCATGCATAAAACCTTACCAGTTGAAGGCTCAATACATACAACGGCACCATCAGCCATTCCCATTCCTCTCCAGGCTGTCTCCTGAAGCTTTACATCAAGAGTTGTATAGAGCGTATCACCTGTATTTTTTATTCCATTAAGCTCATTTTTTTCACGTTCAATCATTGAGACATGACTGGTTATAAGCTTGGTGTTGTACTGCTCTTCAAGACCACTCTTACCATGACCAGTATAACCTACAACATGAGCAAACATAGATGAATATGGATAAACTCTGGTCTGTGAACCATCCGAAGCTACGTTAGAACCAGCCAGTACTTCTCCATTGTTTGCAACAATGTTACCTCTGACCATGTCCTTTTCAATAGCTGCGATACGTGCATTGAATGAGTTATCTGCCACTTCCTCAGAGTCAACAGCTACATATCTGCAAAGGAATACAGACAAAGCAATAAACATAGCAAAAAAAGCATAAGAAACTACCTTATACTCAATATTTTTAAATCTTCTTTTTCTCCTGGCCTCTTTTTCTTCGGCCTCAAGTTCCTCTTGTTCGAGTTCGTCGAGGTCTACATCATCAAGATCTACGACGTTTTGAAGAGGTCCGAGATTGTCTTCGTTTTTCTCGTTTTTTCTCATTTTGAATTGCCTTTTTTTGTCTATTCTCAAGGACATACATGCCCTGGATAAAACTAAAGATAATAAGTGTTGCTACAAGTGAAGTTCCACCATAAGAAATAAGTGGCAAGGTTACACCTGTACATGGAATAAACTTGGTTACACCACCGATATTAAGAAAAGCCTGGAAGGTGTAGCAGGTGCCAAGTCCCATTGCAATGTACTGATAGAAAGGTAATTTAACCTTTGTTGATATGTTGACCATCATAAGGAAATTTGTAAGTATTACAAGAATTAGGCAGATTGCAAACACTGTACCTAACTCCTCTACAATAGCTGCAAAAATAAAGTCTGTTTCAACTACAGGGATTTTATATGGCATACCAGAAGCGATACCCTCGCCAAACCAGCCACCACCAGAGATTGCAAAAAGTGCCTGTGAAATCTGGTAACCTTCGTTTTCTACTTTGGAAAGTGGATCAAGCCATGCTGTAACTCGCACCTGAACGTGGTAGAAAAGCTTATACGCAACAACAGATGCAGCCGCACCAGCACCAAGACCTAAAATCATCCACCACCACTGTTTTGTAGCAATATAAAGCATTACAAGGTAAGTGATAAAGAAAATAAGTGCAGCACCAAGGTCTGTAGATGCAACAAGAAGTAATACGTGAGCTGCAGCAATTGCTGTAGCAATAATTACGTGCTTTAAGTCTGTACCTTTTGAAAGAAAACCTGCTACAAAAAGAACAAAAAGAATCTTTACAATTTCAGACGGCTGGAACGATGTACCAGCTACAGTAATCGCAAGCTTTGCACCACCAGTAAGCGAACCATACATAAATACGGCCAAAAGTGCAAAGAATCCTATACCTGCATAAACCCAGGTGAAACTCCTTATGAACTTTGTAGCTCTTGCAACTATAATTGGTGCAAACAAAAGAATAATGCTCGCTACTGCTGCAATCATTACCTGCTTTAATGCCAAATCAACATCCAGTCTTGTCAGGATAACAAAACCTATAGCAAGGCACATAAGCATATTATTTGTAAGAAGAATCGAGCCATCATCATAATAGAATGTATATATCTTCATTACTGCGAAGAAGAAAATAAGTTCCATTACATATAAGACAGCTACAAAAGTAGATGGATTGTCAGCAAGAAGCGCCACATAGCAGTTGAGATGTGTGGCAAACAAAAAGAATCTTTGCTTTCTTAAAATATCATTTGAAGTCCTAGTATCCCTAGCCATAAGGCCTGCAAAGCCAAATAAGGTATATAGAACAAAGAGTATCAGTATTGTATATGCAGATATGTCAATTATGACAGCATTCATGAAACCATTCCTTTATGATAATGCCCTCTGGTGTACTCGCCAAATTCTTCCTTGGCAGGGCAATTCCCATTTAAGCATGCCTCATAAAGTTTAATAATTTTACCAATCTCATCTTTACTTTCAAAAGTAAAATCAATTCGAACCGATTTTGCATCCTGATGAATTCTATCTAATTCATCAAGTATCATCGTAGGCACGCTATTATAGGTGACATTATAACAGTAATCGCACCTGTTTTGGACGAAAAACGCCATTTTCTTACGGTCCTTTAGTATCAAATTTTGCTGTTTTTGGTCGCATTTAGCTGTATTCTTATGAACGCATCCACTTGAAACCATAAGTCCATATCGGCCGTATATTATTTCCTCTACACTTTCAAAAGAAATGTCATATCCTTCACTAAATGTTAATTCAATAGGGTGCGTTAAGTTATGTAAACCAAACCCTTTATAGAATTCTACCGCTTCAGTATTGTACGCATACAATCTTTCAGACGAAATAACTTTTTCAAGATCAAAGCCCTTTTCTTTTAGGTAAAAAAGTTCATCTAAATTATGAATTAAAAATCCATCTGAATTCTCTGTCAAAAAATCATAATTTGAATCAATAAGCGATGCACCCTTAGTCGTAAATACATCAGGCAACGAAATATATATTTCTTTATCTATGCTACTTATATCAGGTTTATTTGAAATATAACTATCAGCTTCAAGATATATTCTTGAAACAACATCAAAAGATGCTATTAAATCAAGCATTTTTATATCCAAAAGCTTTACGGAGAGATTAATTTTTTTCATCGATAATATCCCTCCCGTATAAGATCAACCATCTTATCTGCTGCACTTCTTCTTAAATCCTTAAGTGCTTTCGCCTGATAAAATGCATTCTCATCAAGCAAAAGTTTATAATCACTTATTTCAAATGGCGTATTTCCAAAAGCATTAAGCTTTGATAAAACATCTTTTTCTTCCAATGGTTTATTTAAAGAAGGAGATACTTCGTCTCCATAGACTGTAATATCCTTTCCCCTGCAGGACAAAGTAAACTCAGCCTTATGACCAACTTTTAATTTCGCATCAAAAGTAGCGCTTATTTTCATGTCAGCTGGGATATCTACAACAATATCCTTTTTCTCGTGAGAAGGCGAACTAAAGGTAACCATATCAGGTCCCTTATTACCCTTTAAATATGACTCAGTAAAACCAGATCTGTTACCCAAATCATACAATCTTTTACTCTCAACATCCCAGACAGAATATCTATCAGGGTTTTCATAGAGCCTGTCTAAAAGCTTTCTATAAACAGATACTACGCCCACAGCATATTCAATCTGCTTCATTCTGCCTTCGATTTTAAGCGAAGTAACTCCGGCATCCAAAAGATTTCCAAGCATATTTGCTGCATTAGCATCTTTTAAACTTAAAATATGTGGCCCTTTTTGACCTACAGGCTTTCTTTCTTCATCCAATACTTCATAAGGAAGTCTGCATGGCTGAGCACAAGAACCCCTATTTCCGCTTCTTCCACCTAAAAAAGAGCTCATAAGACACTGTCCTGAGTAACAGTAACAAAGTGCACCATGTATAAATACTTCAAGCTCCACAGGGCATGCATTATGAATTTTACTTATTTCTTCGCAGGATAATTCTCTTGGCAAAACAACTCTTGTAAGCCCATAATCATAAAGGCCTTTTGCAGCATATTCGGTATTTATAGTCATCTGCGTTGAGCCGTGTATTTCCATCTTCGGAAAATGCTCTTTTAAATACTTAATAACACCCACATCCTGCACGATTACAGCATCTAATCCATGTCTATAAAGGGGCTCAATATATTCGCCAAGTTCATCGCCCATCTCCTTCTCTAAATGAAGGGTGTTAAGCGTCAAATATATTTTTCTGCCAAAATCATGAGCATAATCTAGTACGTCACATAATTCTTCTTCAGATAAATTTCCGGCATAAATACGCGCATTAAATTTCTGCCCTCCCAAGTAGACGGCATCCGCTCCTGCATTTATAACAGCTTTTGCAATATTAATGTTTCCTGCTGGTGCTAATAATTCCATAATTAATAAAAAAGGGCAGATGATTCTGCCCTAAAGATTACTCTGTAAGTTTTTTAATAGTTCCAAGCATTGCATCTTCTAATGAAGCTTCAAGTCTTGCTTTGTTTAAAAGAAGCTCTTTATTTTCTGCCTCAAGGCTCTGAACCTTCTTCTCAAGATCATCAACTTTAACTTTACCTGATACAAGATCATGCTTTAACTTGTAAAGTTCATCATCTCTTGCCTGAAGATCATTCTCAAGCTGCTCTACTCTTGACTTTGCCTTATAATAATCATCTGCAAGGTTAAGCTCTATAAAGGTGTCTTTCATTTCACGAGAAAGATGCTTATATTCATCAACAGAATTAAACTCTGCAACCTTCTCATTAATGTAGCTTGCAAGCTTCTGAAGAAACTCTTCATCTTCGTAGCCACTTAATGTATAAACTTTATCCTTTATTAAAACCTGTACGCTCTTTTTAGCAGCCATTATATCCTCCAAAAATGTCGCACGCGACACTGAATATTATAGTGGGTTTTGCTCTGAAAAACAAGAGCATTTTGGTACTTTATTCCTACTTTTCAACTGGTTTAACTCTGCCAAAATGGCTGTATGTCAGTTCTGAAGCTACTCTTCCTTTAGGGGTTCTGAAAATGTAATTATTCTGAACAAGATATGGTTCATATACATCTTCAATAGTGCCAGCATCTTCACCTATAGCTGCTGCTAGAGTATCAAGTCCTACCGGGCCGCCATTAAATCTGTCCATAATCGTTGTAAGAATAAGTCTGTCATTATTATCAAGACCACCCTTATCAACTTCCATCATATCAAGAGCTTCTGCTGCAATTTCTTTTGTAATATTGCCATCATATCTAACCTGCGCATAATCCCTGACTCTTTTTAAAAGTCTATTTGCAAGTCTTGGGGTACCTCTTGATCTACGGGCAAGCTCAAAAGCACCCTCCTCCTCAATCATAGCTCCTAGAGCATTTGCGGATCTTAATATAATTTTCTTAAGTTCTTCAACAGAATAAAACTCAAGATGTTCTATTACACCAAATCTGTCTCGAAGTGGGGCTGAAAGCATACCTGCTCTTGTAGTCGCTCCAACTAATGTAAATTTAGGAAGGTCAATTCTTATAGATTTTGCATCCTGACCTTTTCCTATCATTACATCAATGGCATAATCCTCCATCGCTGGATAAAGAACTTCCTCTACCTGCATGTTAAGTCTATGAATTTCATCGACAAAAAGGATATCGCCCTCACGAAGACCTGATAAAATTGCCGCCATATCACCAGGCTTTGCAATTGCCGGTCCACTTGTAACACGAAGATTAACCCCCATCTCCTGAGCTATAATTCCGGCCAAGGTTGTTTTTCCAAGGCCTGGAGGGCCATAGAATAAAACATGATCCAAAGACTCTTCTCGTTTTTTAGCAGCATCTATATAAATCTTTAAGGTTTCTTTCACCTTCTTTTGTCCAACGTATTCATCGAAGGATAAAGGTCTAAGAGACTGCTCGTAAACAACTTCTTCAGTTTTTAATTTTGTATCAATACTTCTTGCCATAATATTAATGCATCAATGAAAGTGCTGCTTTTATAATTCCCTGAGTATCTAAATCTTTAATATTTTCAATCTTACTAATAGCTTTAAGGATTTCAGTATTTGCATAGCCTAAAGCATTCAGTGCTAAAACTGCATCAGATTTAGCTTCATTTGCCACCACATCTTCTGCATTCTCACTCTTTGCAAGCTTCTCCTCAAATGCATCTTCTACTGAAATCTTATCTTTAAGATCAATAATTATTCTCTGCGCAGCTTTATCTCCTATTCCGCTTGCTTTTGTCAAAGTCTTTCTATCCTCTGATAAAATTGCAAATTTTAAATCTTCAACCTCTAGAATAGATAAAATTGCAAGTGCACTCTTTGGCCCTACACTGTTTACTCCTATAAGAAGTAAGAACATGTTCTTCTCAGATTTTGACAAAAAGCCGTAAAGTGTCTGCCCATTTTCTGTAACATGAAGATAGGTATAAAGTTTTACCTCAGAGCCAACAACTGGCAGATGTGTAGTCAAAAGCTCTGATACATAGATTTCATAGCCAATTCCGTTATTATCTATAACTACACTATCTTTATTTACATCACTTAAAGTTCCACTAATATATGCGTACATTAAGAAATTGCCTCACCGTAATAATAAAATCCCATGCATTTTGTAAGCTTAACCTTAACAAGCTTTCCTATATCATCTTTTGTTCCAGGAAAATGAACAATGACATTATTAAGGAGCCTTGCAGAAACCAAAGATTCATCCTGAGAATTAACTTCCTCAACCAATGCTTCCATAACCTGACCTTCAAATCTTGAAACCTGCTTTCTTGAGGTCTCCTGCACCAAAGCAAGAAGTCTGTCAAATCGGTCTTTTACAACATCCTCAGGGACCTGATTATCGAAACTTGCTGCAGGTGTTCCAGTTCTCTTTGAATAAATAAAAGTAAATGCTGAGTCGTACTGAACCTTACTTACAACATCCATGGTTTCAAGAAAATCTTCTTCAGTCTCACCTGGGAAACCAACAATAATATCTGTTGTAAGCGAAACCTCAGGTGTTTTAGCCTTAATTCTATCAACCAAAGCTAAATAGTCCTCTTTAGTATAAACTCTGTTCATCTTCTTTAATATAGCTGTGCTTCCAGACTGAAGAGGGAGATGAAGATGTTTACTAATCTTATCTGAAGATGCCATAACATCTATCAAATCGTCAGATAAGTCCTTGGGATGAGAAGTCATAAAACGAATTCTTTTTAATCCTTCGATCTTTTCAATATCTCGTAATAGTTCAGCAAAAGAAACCTTAGGCTCTAATGTTTTTCCATACGAATTAACATTCTGGCCAAGAAGCATAACCTCGATTACACCATCTTTAACCAGATTTTCTATTTCTTTGATTATATCCTTAGGATTTCTACTTTTTTCGCGACCTCTTACATAAGGAACGATACAGTATGTACAGAAGTTATTGCATCCAAAGCTTATATTGACTCCACTCTTAAATGGAAATTTCCTTTCGAGTGGTAGATTTTCAACGATTTCATCCGAAGCTTCTAAAACCTCAATAACTCTGGCATCTTCTGAAATCATTTGGTAGAAAAGCTCACCAAATTTAAAAAGATTATGAGTACCAAAAACCATATCTACAAAACGATAGGATTTTTTAACCTTCTCAACCTCATCCTTTTCCTGCATCATACAGCCACAAAGAGCTATTTTCATTGATGAGTTTTTCTTTTTATAGCTGTTCAAAATACCAAGTCTGCCATACACCTTGGTATTTGCATTTTCTCTTACTGTACAAGTGTTAAATACAACAAAATCAGCCTTCTCATCTTCTATAATTTCATAGCCTATTTCACGCAAAATACCTGAAAGTTTTTCAGAATCTCTTGCATTCATCTGACATCCAAAAGTTGTTACACAGGCAGTAAGCTTTCTTCCAAGCTCTCTTTCCTTCTCTTCAATAATCTTTTTGGAAAGTCCAATGTAATAAAGCTGTTTTTCCTCTTCTGTTAAATTTTTTGTTTCATTAATATCTAGCATAATTTTATAATCTTATTACTTCTTTTTCTGTGACAATCATGTCCATTTTTATATCAAACTCATCGGATGGTATTTGAACCTTCTTTAAGAGCTGAAAATCGTAGCAAATTCCAATTTTTGTAATCTGAGGTTTATCCTTTAAAAATCTGTCATAGTAGCCTTTTCCAAAGCCTATTCTATTTCCTGATTTATCAAAAGCTATTCCTGGTACAAAACAGATTCCAACTGTATCCATAAATTTAGGTGAAAGTGAACTTGGCTCATAAATTCCAAATCGCCCCTTCACTAAATCTTCTATGTACTCAACCTCATAAAACGACATATCATCGCCTTCAGTCTTTGGGAAAAAAGACGTAGCTTTATAGTTCAAATAGTGAAACGCACTCGATATATCTACCTCATTTTGGGTAGCTGCATAAAAAAGATAGGGCTTTGTCCAATTGATAGTGTTATGTAAACCAATTATTTTTTGAGAAATATCGAAAGATTTACCTAGCACTTCCTCTTCAGACATTGCACTTCTTTGAGCTTTTATCTGTGTTCTAATTACGTTTTTGTCCAAACTTTTCGCCAAGATTTTCTACCGAACCGTCCTCGTTAACCATATCTATATTATTAAGCTGAGCTCTTAAGTTTCCTCTTACATCATCAAGAAATTCTATACGAAGTTTTGCCTGTTCTTCTAATTCCTCTGGGGTAAGACCTTCAGCCTTTTTTTTATGTGCAAGTTCATTTATTCTTGCAATCTTTTCCTCAGTCATTAATTCTCCTTAATCCACTCTTTTACTTTAAAGTTCTCATCTTTATTATCCATAAAGATAGTTCCATCAAACTTATTAGCCATAATTCTATGAAGGATTGCAACATCCTTTCCATTGGCAATAACCATCTGTGCTCCAGACGATGTAGCAATCTTAGCAGCTCTCATTTTAGCTTCCATGCCGCCAGTACCCACATCTGAACCTGAGGTACTTCTTGCCATAGAAAGATATTTTTCATCTAATTTCTCTACAACAGGGATGAGCTTTGCATCCTTGTTTGAATGTGGATCATCGGTGTAAAGTCCATCAATATCAGAAAGAAGAATAAGTAAATCAGCCCCAATAAGTGATGTAACAATTGATGAAAGTGTGTCATTATCGCCCAATGAGATTTCGTAAGTTGAAACTGTATCATTTTCATTGACAATAGGTATTACGCCTAGTTTAAAAAGTTCTTCAAAGGTATTTCTCGCATTACGTCTATTTTCATCAATTGAAATTGTAAGTTTTGTCATAAGAATCTGGCCCACAGTCTGATGATAATCTGCAAAAGCCTTCTGGTAGGTAAGCATCAGGTTTGTCTGACCAACAGATGCACATGCCTGATGCATAGCCGTGGTTTCACCCTGCTTTTTAGTACCAAGAATTGTTCTGCCAACTGCAATAGCACCGGATGTAACAAGGCAAACATCAAAGCCCTGATTTTTTATATCGCAAAGTTCCCTGGCTAATCTGTCTATTTTTACAAAATCCAAACCACCCGTTTCCGGATGTACTAAAGATGACGAACCAATTTTTACTACAATTCTCTTAATTCCATCTAATTTTAATTCACGTAATGAACTCATTTTACACCTCAATTTCGCATAAAAATACAAAATAGATTTTATGTCAAAACCTAAATATTAGCAAGGTTATTTATTGATAAATCACGAGATTATTAGTATTATTTATGAGTATGCAAACGATAGTAAAATCATCTACAATTCGTGATAATTCATCACTTATAGCAAAAGTTTTACCTGAAAATGCCGCAACCTTCGACATTGAAACTACTGGCTTTCACAAAGACAGGACTTCTTTATATCTAATTGGACTCGGAAGAATCACCGGCTCAGATTATGAAATCACCCAGTATTTTGCAGATACAAAAGAGGATGAAAAAGCTGTTTTAGAGGCTTTTTTAGCGTATCTTAAAGACAACGGCATAGAAATTTTAGTCTCTTTTAATGGACTTGGTTTTGATGTTCCATATCTTTCTCATAAATTAGAGAAGTATAATCTCCCATCAGACCTAAAATCCTTTACACATCTTGATATATATAAGATTGTTGCCGCACAAAAAAGTCTATTTAGACTTGATAGCTATGCACAAAAATCAATTGAACATTTTCTTGGTATAGGTCGCGAAGATGAATTTAACGGAGGTCAGCTTATTCCAATCTACGAAGCATATGCCGCATCACCTAATGATGAGCTTCTTAAGCCTTTACTTTTACATAACTACGAAGACGTCCTTGGTATGCTCGATCTAATCCCGATTTTGTCATATTTTTATGATATAAACGGAATTAGTTTTAACACTTTCTCTAAAAAAGAGGTAGATGGCGATATTTTGTATCTTGAATTCAAACTGGAGCATCCCGTTCCAAAAGATATCGAATTCAAAAATAATACCCTCGCTTTATATTTCCACAATAATATAGCAAGCATCGAACTTCCTTTATATGAAGGGCGAGCCAAACTATTCTACCCTGATTTTAAAGACTACTACTATCTTCCCGAGGAAGATTACGCAATCCATAAATCTGTTGCAGAATTTATGGATAAGTCAAGAAGAGTCAAAGCAACAAAAAATACCGCTTACTCTTTTGTAAACGGTACATTTATAAATTCATTTGGGTCTACTGCAGATAAAATTTTCTGCAAAAACAAGCTCTCCGACGATAAACTAATTCTTCTGGATGATAATTTGTCTTTGCCATCTGATTTCATCTTTTTCCTAAAAGAATACATTAAACTAATGAAATAATATGCATAAAAAAACCGCAGTCCGAAGACTGCGGTATTATTTTTTAGGCTTCTTTCTCAAAGAAGAAAGATGAACGACGCTTGTATCCTAGCTCTTTGTAACCAATAATCTGCTCTGTTGAGCCGATGAATAAAATTCCACCTGGCTTTAAAGACTTAGCAAACTTTGAATAAACATCAGTTTTAGCTTCATCTGTAAAGTAGATTAACACGTTACGACATACGATGAAGTCATAGTTTGATGGGTAGTTATCTAATAAAAGATTTCCCTGTTTAAACTCAACTCTTGACTTAATTTCATCAGATATCTGATATGATGCACCAACTTTCTTGAAGTACTTAGCCTTTAAATCTGCTGGAACACCTACAAGTGACTTTTCGTTGTATAAACCAACCTGAGCCTGAGCCATAACCTGCTTATCAATGTCAGTAGCATAAATCTTTATCTGATTGAGTGGTAAATGTCTTGAGAGCGCCATTACAAGTGAGTAAGGCTCATCTCCAGTAGAACATGCTGCACTCCAAATTTTAAGATTCTTACCGAACTTTGAAATAAGGTCTGGGATGATTTCCTTGTCCATATAGTCCCACTGGTCAGGGTTACGATAGAACTCTGAAACATTGATGGTGAGATAATTGACAAATTCCTCAAACTTCTCTTTGTTGGTCTTGATAAGAGCTACATATTCATCGTAGGTTTTAATCTTGTTTTTTCCAATCAAGGTCTCGATTCTACGACGCATCTGCTTTTCTTTGTAAGCATCAAGGTCGATACCGGTTAAGGCATATACGTCCTTTTTAAACTTTTCGTAGTTATCCATGATTAAACCTTCGTAAATTACTCTGCGCTTTCCTCTGCTGCAACTGCCTCGATATCAACATCAGCTACATCTGCATCATCCTTAGCAGCCTCTTCTGGCTCCTGAAGTGCTCTCATTGAAAGGCTGATCTTGTGATCTTCATTTCTAATCTCAACAATCTTAGCTTCGATTTCCTGACCGTTCTTAAGAACATCAGAAGGCTTCTCAACATGGTCACGTGAAATCTGTGATACATGAAGAAGTGCATCTACGCCATCAGCGATCTCTACGAATGCACCGAAGTCGGTCATACGTGCGATCTTACCGGTAACAACATCACCTACAGCAAACTTAGAAGCTGCGATGGTCCAAGGATTCTCATCAGCAAACTTTCTAGAAAGTGCAATCTTATTCTCGTTGATTGCCTTGATGAATACCTTAACTGGATCACCAACGTTGAATACCTTCTTAGGATTCTCGATACGGTTCCAGCTCATTTCTGAAATGTGAAGAAGTCCGTCTGCACCACCAAGATCGATGAATGCACCAAAATCGGTAACGTTCTTTACAGTACCCTCTACTACATCGCCAACCTGGATGTGTGAGAAGAGTTCCTTCTGCATTTCAGCCTTGCGACCCATAAGGATCTGCTTACGGTCACCGATGATACGACGACGACGTGGGTTGAACTCAGAAATAACAAATTCGATTTCCTGATCCTGATACTTAGAAAGATCCTTCTCGTAAGAATCTGAAACAAGGCTTGCTGGAATAAATACTCTAGCCTCATCTACTACTACTGAAAGACCACCTGAAAGTACCTGTGATACCTGTGCCTTGAGAACTTCACCGCTCTCAAATGCCTCCTCAAGACGCTTGTTGCCTTTCTCTGCAGCAAGTCTCTTGTAAGAAAGGAGAACCTGGCCTTCGCTATCAGAAACCTTGATAACCTTAGCTTCCATGGTATCGCCAAGATTAACAACAGTAGTTAAATCAACGTTGTTCTCGTTGGTATATTCGTTTCTGGTGATAATTCCATCTGACTTGTAGCCGATGTTAAGAATAATCTCATCAGGTTTAACTGAAATAACGGTACCTTCTACAACCTCTCCATTCTTAATAGTTTTTAAAGATTCCTCTAGCATTTGTTCAAAGCTCATATCTGACATAACTTTTGAACCTCCTTAATAATATGGTTTGGGGTAGAGGCCCCCGCTGTAATACCAAGCCTCTTTACATCCTTTACGAATGAAAGGTCGAAATCCTCAGCCGTCTGCAAAAAATAAGTCCGAGGACAGATACCTTTGCATATTTCATAAAGTTTTCTGGTATTAGAGCTGTTTTTTCCACCAATGATAAGCATCGCGTCCACTTGCCCTGCGATCTTTGCCGCTTCATCCTGCCGCTTTCGCGTTGCGTCGCATATAGTATCCAAAACATTAACATCATATCCTTTTTTGTCAATAAAATCAACTAATTCCTTGAATTTTTCAAGGCGAAAAGTTGTCTGAGCGACAACCGTAATTTTAGACTCCAAAGGTATTTTACTAAAATCTAGTTCTTCTTCATTGGAAGCCACCAAAAATGGGCCATTACACCACCCTTTTATACCCTCAACTTCAGGGTGTCCGTCATTACCTAAAATAATGATAAAATGCCCTAAATCAGAGTATTTTTCAACTGCTTTATGAATTTTCAAAACAAAAGGACAGGTGGCATCTGATATGGTAAGTCCCTGACTTTCAAGTGTGTTTCTTACTGCCTTTGAAACACCATGCGAACGAAGAACCACTGTGCCCTCTTTTATATCGCAGGTGGCAATATTTTCATCCATCACCCTAACGCCTTTTTCTTCAAAAGCCTTGGTGACCTGCTCATTATGAATAATTGGTCCATAAGTGTATAAAGGACTAATCCCCTTTTTTACCTCATCTTCGACCATATCAACGGCTCTTTGTACGCCAAAACAAAATCCCGCTGATTTAGCAAGAATAACTTCCATTATCTTCTTTCCTTAATGATATCCATGATAGCTTTTGTTACTTCATCGATATTCATATCTGATGAATCAACTAAAACTGCATCATCAGCCTGCTTTAAAGGAGCTATTTCTCTTGTCATATCCTGATGGTCTCTTTGTGCAATCTCTTTTTTAAGCTCTTCGATATCAACATCCATACCCTTATTTTTATACTCTTCAAAACGACGACGGGCTCTTTCTTCAACCGAAGCAGTAAGGTATATTTTAGCCTGCGCATTTGGAAGAACTACTGTACCTATATCTCTTCCATCCATAACAACGTCATTTTCTTTTGCAAGAGTCTGCTGCATTTCAAATAAAAGTTCACGAACAACTGGATATGCACTGGTAACAGATGCTGCCTGGGAAACCTCCTCTGTACGAATAAGCCCATTAACATTTTCACCATTCAAAACAACAACCTGCTCACCGTTTTCATATGTAAGACTAACTTTGGCATCAGGCGCTGCTTTTTCTACAGCCTCTTTATCATGAATATCAATTCCCTGACGAACAATGAAAAGTCCAATTGCTCTATACATTGCTCCGGTATCAACATAGATAAAATTGTTCTCTTTAGCTACTCTTTTTGCGATGGTACTTTTTCCAGCACCTGCTGGGCCATCAATCGCTACATTAAATCCCATACACACTCCTTTATACATTAAAACCTGCCAGTCTTCCGGTAGACCAGGCTATCTGTAAATTATAGCCACCAGTTCTGGCATCAACATCTATTACCTCTCCCGCAAAAAATAAACCTTTTATCTTCTTAGATTCCATCGTGGATGGGTTTATTTCCTTTACGTTAATTCCGCCTCTTGTAATAATCGCTTCATTAAGCCCCCTTGTTCCTATTATTTCAAATGGAAAAGCTTTTAAGAGCGATATAAAGGCGTTTCTATCTTCTTTTGATAAATCAGCACAGTTCTTGGATGTATCAAAAGGCAAAATTTCTTCAAATACCTCTGCCATCTTGCCCGGAAGATACTTCGGAAGAAGACTTTTTACCATCTTCTTAGGATTTTCTTCAGTATCTTTTATAATCCTGTCTTTTAGCTGCTGCTCAGTTAAGGCAGTTTTTAAATCAATTTCAGCTCTAAAAGTTTCAAAATTCTGAAGCCTTTCAGTAATTTTGCAGGATGCCGAAAGTCCAAGTGGCCCGGATATTCCAAAATGTGTAAAAAGAAGCTCTCCCATTTCTGAAAAAATCTTCTTTTTCCCATCATAAACATTTAACGTCACATTTTTTAGAGCAAGTCCTTGAAGATTTGGAATGTACTCTTCTTTTGTAACCAAAGGAACCAGGCTTGGAGCAGTCTTAACTACATCTATGCCCATCTTCTTTGCAAAGTTCATTCCATCACCTGTTGACCCGGTAGATGGATAACTTACGCCGCCGGTACAAATAATTACACTGTCAGCCTCAATCGTTTCTTTAGAAGTCTTTACTCCAGAAATAATACCGTCTTTTTGCAGAATTTCAGTAACTTTTGTATTTAATACTACTTTAACTCCAAGACTTTTAAGCTTTTTTTCAAGAGTTTTTGTGACATCAGAAGCATGATCTGAAACAGGGAAAACACGATTCCCTCTTTCAGTCTTAATTATCAGACCTCCATCCTCAAAAAAAGCCATAACAGAATCCGAATCAAAAGAATAATATGCGCCATACATAAACTTACTATTCTTTTCAACATGAGCAAAAAAGTCTTCTGGATCGCAGGCATTGCACAAATTACATCTGCCCTTTCCTGTTATATAAATCTTTTTTCCAAGTTTCTCATTCTGCTCGAGCAATGTAACGTTATGACCTATTTCAGCAGCAGTAATTGCCGACATCATTCCAGCGGCTCCACCGCCAACTATAACAACATTACTCATTATTCTTGTTCACCGAATACTTTAGTGCATCAACTTCGGCATAATCAAGCTCATCGCTCTCATAAACCTGATACTCATCCCAGATTTGTTCCAGTTCTTCGAGGTTTTTGGTTACATCATCCTGTTTTCTCATGCAGAGCGAAACAATAAGTGCGTTTATTACTGATAAAGGTGCAACCAAAGAATCAACAATCGAAGCCATATCACTTTTTGCAATAAGATTGCATGATGAATAAAGATTCATTGGAGAATTAATCGAATCGGTTATTGAAATGATTTTAGCACTTCTACTATTTGCAAACTCAAGCGCTTTTAAAGTACGCATCGAATATCTCGGAAAAGAAATTCCAATGATTACATCATCTCCCGAAATTCTAATCATCTGCTCAAATACTTCCGCTGAACTTGTAGTATTTAATAAAACTACATCAGGGAATATAAGATTTAAATAAAATGCCAAAAAGCTGGCAAGTGGCGCACAGCTTCTAATTCCTATTACGTAGATTTTCTTGGCATTCAAAATAGTATCAACTGCCAAATCAAAAATCTTCCCATCTATATTTTCAAGGGTATCTTTTATTTTTTCAGCATCTGAAGTTAAAACAGACTCTAAAACATTTGTCTGTGTTATTCTTCCGTAGGTTACTTCCATTCTCTGAAGAGAGTTGAGTTTATTTCTAACCATCTCTTCCAAAGCTGCCTGAAATTCAGGATAACCTTTATAACCCAAAGCTGTCGCAAAACGTACTACGGTACTTTCAGATACGCCTACTACATCGCCTAGTTTAGCAGCAGTCAAAAAAACTGCTTTATCAAAATTATCTGTTATATATGTTGCTATCATACGCTGTCCTTTGGACATTTTTGAGTATGAAGCATTGATTCTGTTTTTTAATTCATTTGAATGTGTCATAGCTTTATTAAAAAAGCCGGGGGGATTATCCCCCCGGCAAAATATTATGAAGGATATGCTCCGTTCTTTGTATCAGCTGCGCCTAAATCAACTTTAGTCTGCTGTGCCTGACGATACTGGAAGAACTCAGTTGCTACCTTAGGGAAGAGAGCGTATGAAAGAACATCTTCTTCCTGAGTAATATACTGCTCGCACTCTTTTCTAAACTTATCAAGACCTGGCTCAAGCTGATCAGCAGGACGACGGCCAGTAAATGCCTTATCCTTATCAGCGCCAAGAACCTTCTCAACTACCTCTGGGTTGAATGGACGCTCGGTCTTACCGTACTTACCAAGAAGGATATCCTTAGTCTGCTCGGTAGCTACCTTGTAACGCTCACCCATAAGTACGTTGAATACTGCCTGAGTACCAACGATCTGTGATGAAGGGGTAACAAGTGGTGGCTCTCCAAGGTCTTTACGTACTCTAGGTACTTCCTCGAGAACCTCCTCAAATTTATCTTCTTTACCCTGCTCCTTAAGCTGAGAAACAAGGTTTGAAAGCATACCACCAGGTACCTGGTAACGAAGGGTGTTGATGTTAACACCAAGAACCTTAGGATTAAGAAGGCCGTTTGCAAGGCACTCCTCTCTATAAGGTCTAAAGTAATCAGCGATTTCTGAAAGAAGAGCCTGATCAAATCCGGTGTCATATTCAGTTCCTTCAAATGCAGCAACCATAACTTCGGTAGCTGGCTGTGAAGTACCAAGTGCAAGTGGGCTCATTGCGCAGTCGATGATGTCGCAACCAGCCTCTACAGCCTTAAGGTAAGTCATTGAAGCAACACCTGAGGTGTAGTGGGTATGAAGCTCGATAGGAAGCTTAGTAGACTCTTTAAGAGTCTTAACAAGCTCTTCAGCCTTAGCAGGAACCAAAAGACCTGCCATATCCTTAATACAGATTGAATCTGCACCCATGCTCTCGATATCCTTAGCCATCTTTGCCCAATACTCAAGAGTATAAGCATCACCAAGAGTATAAGAAAGTGCTACCTGAGCCTCACCTTTGCCTGAACGCTTCTTCTCAGCGATGGTGGCATTAACTGCACACTCAAGGTTTGGAAGATAGTTAAGGCAGTCGAAAATACGGA
>JAKSSE010000018.1 GCA_024403255.1 Lachnospiraceae bacterium | reverse complement strand
GAATGCTCTCCAATAGAAAAGGTTGCCTCGTTTTCGCCATAAAAAACATTAAGGCCATCACCTGTTCCTTTACATATAGAAACATCAGGACTTCCCGAAAAGGAAGTCCCGAGTGAATGTAATCCATAATCAAAATCTAATTCTTTTCCACTAATATAAATATTCATTACAAGAAATAATTATTCTGCTTTTCAAATCCTATATCTGTCGCCTCACCGTGACCGGTATATACCTTTGTATCATCTGGCAAAGGTAAAAGCTTTTCCTTTATCGAACGTATCAAAGTACTGCTTGATCCACCTGGAAAATCAGTACGTCCAACACTCATGCAAAACAGCGTATCTCCTGAAAAGAGAATACCCTCTTTTTCAATATAAAAGCAAACACCACCTGGTGTGTGTCCTGGAGTAAAAAGTGTCCTGATAGAAAAACCTGCAAGCTCTACCACTTCTTCATCAGACAAATAATTTACATCCTTTACTACCACAGGCGCACCCATGCCAAATCCACAGGAATTAAGTGCCGCATCATTAAGCATTTTCTCTTCGTCGCTACCTGCATATACAGCACATCCAAACATATCACGAAGTTCATTAACCGCAGTAATATGATCAAAATGACCATGGGTTAGCAAAATACCACAGACACTAAGGTCTTCACTTTTAATATAAGCTGCAATACGTCCTGCCTCTTCGCCTGGGTCTACAACGATACACTCCTTTGCATCATTAGACATTATGTAACAGTTTGTTCCTACAGGACCTACAACAAGAGATTTTAACTTCATACTAACCTCTGGTTCTTTCTATATCGATGATTCCATCTATCTGACGAATCTTTTCCATTATGCCATTTATCTCTGAGATATTCTTTACCTCAAAAGAAACTGTGATAGTAGCAATTTCCTGCTTTGATGTTACAGAATGAATTCCTCTGATATCGATATTTTTCTCGGTAAACACTCTTGATATATCAACCAAAAGACCTGTTCGGTTATTACCAAAAATGCGAATCTCACAAAGGAATGTTCCTATCTCAACATTTTCAGGAGAATCCCATTCCGCTTCAATAAGACGAGCTCTGTCAAACTCATTTAAAGAAACAACATTTATACAATCTGTTCTATGAACAGTAACGCCTCGGCCACGAGTTACAAAACCGACAATTTCATCACCTGGCACCGGAGCACAACACTTCGAAAGACGAACTGCAACATCCCCCATACCTTTTACAATAATGCCACTCTTTGACTTTATGCGACGGTCAGGTTTCTTTTCTGCCTCTTTAACAGCAAGTGTTTCAATGTTTTCAACAACCTGAGCATCAGTTAAAACCTGAGGGTGCTCTTTGTTATATTCTTCTATAAGTCTATTTAGAACAACTCCCTCTTTTATTGCCCCACGGCCTATAGATGCAAGAGCATTATCCCAGTCATGGAATCCATATTTTCTAAGAACCTTTTCCTGATAGCTTGGCTTTATATAATCATGAATATTTACGCCCTTAGCTTTTGCAGCCTGAATCAGAAGATCCTTACCATGCTGGATATTTTCGTCCTTTGACTCATTTCTAAACCACTGGTTAATCTTATTTTTAGCCTGAGTAGACTTAACAATATTAAGCCAGTCTCTTGATGGACCCTTAGAATTTTGAGAAGTAATAATGTCAACTCTGTCACCATTCTGAATCACATAGTCAATAGTAACAAGCTTTCCATTTACCTTCGCACCTATCATCTTATTTCCTACTGCAGAATGAATTGCATAGGCAAAATCGATAGGGGTAGAACCTACTGGAAGGTTCTTTATATCTCCTGTTGGAGTAAAACAAAATACAGAATCTGAGAAAAGGTCAAGATCATTCTTTAAAAGATCAAGGAACTCTTTGTTATCAGACATATCCTGTTGCCATTCAAGAATCTGACGAAGCCACGAAAGCTTTTGTTCCTCCGCATTAACGGTGGCACCCTCACCTGACTCTTTATATTTCCAGTGAGCTGCGATACCGTATTCGCTGGTTCTATGCATCTCCTCAGTACGAATCTGTACTTCAAAAGGAGTACCGCCATCACCGATAAGGGTTGTATGTATAGACTGATACATATTCTGCTTTGGCATGGCAATATAATCCTTGAACCTTCCTGGAATAGGGGTAAAGTGTTCATGGACAACACCCAAAGCTGCATAACAGTCTTTTACAGATTTAACAATAATACGGATTGCGAAAAGATCATAAATCTGGTCAATAGTTTTATTCTGATTGACCATCTTTTTATAGATTGAGAAAAAGTGCTTTGCACGGCCATAAATTTCAGCCTCAATGCCTGAATCATCTATTAAAACACGCACCTGATCTGCAAGATGATTTACATATGCATCTCTTTCATCCTTTTTCTGTGCGATAGTCCTTACAAGATTAAAATAAGCTTCAGGCTCAAGATACTTTAATGAGAGGTCATCAAGCTCAACCTTAATTTTAGAAATACCAAGACGTCTTGCCAAAGGAGCATAAATATCCATGGTCTCTCTTGACTTTTCAATCTGTTTTGCCGGAGACTGGAACTGCATAGTCCTCATGTTATGAAGTCTATCTGCAAGTTTGATCATGATAACGCGGATATCCTTTGCCATAGCAAGGAACATCTTTCGAAGATTCTCCGCCTGAACATCGGTATTATCTGCTTTATAAGAAAGATGGTCGAGTTTTGTAACGCCATCTACAAGTTGTGCTATTTCTTCACTAAACTCTTTTGCTATGGTATCAAGACCTGTCTCGGTATCTTCTGCAACATCATGCAGGATACCAGCAACAATTGTCTCTTTATCAAGCTCTAATTCAGCTAAAATTATTGCAACTGAAAGGGGATGAATAATGTAAGGCTCACCTGACTTACGAAGCTGTCCTTTATGGGCATCATCTGCCATATGATAAGCCTTCTCCACCATAGATATATCCGTGGAAGGATGATACTTGTGAATAGTATCTATTAACTGCTTAAATAATTCCTCTGGGTCCGAGAATTTTTCTTCGTGTTTTTTTCCAGATATCTCTTCAAGCTCAATCATGTCCTGAGGGGTATCAATAGGCACAGTATTTACGTTTACTATTGTCTGCTCTGCCATGCTCTCCCTCCTTTCATGCCTGATTCAACAAAATTTCCATAGATTATAGTCCTAAAAGTCCCTTTTTTCAAGGTTTTAAGGAGCTTATTTTTTCTTCACACTATATCCGAAAGTACCCAGTTTTTCGCCCAGAGAATAATATTCTCCGTGAGAATATGCAATCGGCTCTGCCTTCGCTAAATCAAACTTACCTTTTTCATCCATATACTCATCATCAACAGTTACATTTACCACTTCTGCGACAAACATGGTATGGCTTCCAAGGTCAGTTTTTGATATCACCTTACATTCAATATTGACTGGAGACTCAGCGATTCCAGGAGCAGAAATTTTAGAAGACTTAAGAGGTGTTAATTTACACTCTTTAAATTTATCAATATCAGCTCCGCTTCTTACTCCGCAAAAATCAGTAGCTCTAACTAACTCTTTTGTGGTTAAGTTCACTACAAACTCACCTGTTTCTTCCAAAGCTTTGTAGCTATATCTGTTTTTTCTAACAGAAATAGACACCATAGGCGGATCTGAATTCACAGTACCCGCCCAGGCGATTGTTAAAATATTAAATTTTCCATCTGTGCCTTTGGTCGAAACCATAACTGCTGGCACCGGATAAAGCATATTTCCAGGTTTAAAAGTTGTCTTACTCATATCTACACCATTGTGACAAGCCATACGTCACTTTTTATCATCGCATATCCTATCGCTACTTTTATAAGCTCAGTAAAGCTAACTATGAAATAAACTGTCACGATATCAAGTGTTGTGTATCTGGACAGAATAAATGCTGTTGGAACAACGATTACCCAGGTGAACACACTATCAAAAAGGAAGGTTACACCAGTTTTTCCGCCAGATCTAAGTGTAAAGTATGAACAGTGACTAAACGAGCAAAAGGTCATAACGAGTGCTGATACAACTAAAAATGATGTTGCTAGTGCCTTTATCTCATCGGAAGTATTGTAGATTCTTGGGAAGAATCTTCCTGTAAGAAGCTGAATCATCGCTACAACAAAACAAACTGCAACAGAGAAAAATATCATCTTATTGTCAGCATCTTTTGCCTTCTTTAAGTCACCTGCTCCAAGGTACTGTCCTACAATAATTGCAATGCACGAACCCAGCTGGATAAAGATAATATTAAATAGGTTTGTGATAGTATTTGCTATATTTAACCCAGCAACTACATCAAGGCCTCTGACTGAATAACTCTGAGTCAAAGCTGTAATTCCAAGCACCCACATTAGCTCATTCATCATAAGAGGCGTACCTTTTTTTGCCACCGACAAAAGAAGCTCTTTCGGAATGTATACTCCCTTATATGCTCCTTTAAGATACATATTTTTGTCTATGTTCTTATGCGCCCAGCCAAGAACTATGAACATTTCTATAAAGCGGGCCATATCTGTTGCAATAGCTGCACCTTTTATTCCAAGCTCTGGAAAAACTCCTATTCCAAAAATCAAAAGCCAGTCAAAAAGTGCATTTGTAACCACACCACTCACACCAGCAATCATTGGCACAAAGCTATGTCCTGTCTCTCTTATTGCCGAAACATAAACCTGAGTAATGGCAAAAGGAACAAGTCCAATTAAAGCTGTAAATAAATATACATTTGCATATTCTAAGGTGAGCTCTAAACTTCCTGTACTATCGCTTTCACTAAGAAATAAACCTATTAAAAAATCTGATTTTGTAGCTAACAGAAAAACACATAAAAAGGTTATAACAACCGTCATGTATCCTCTTAAACGGAAAGTATGCATGTGACCTTCGTTATCACCTTTTCCGTAAAACTGTGCTCCAAAAATCGACGCCGCTCCAACCACGCCAAAAATAGCAATGGAAAAAACGAAAACAAACTGATTAACAATTGCTACGCCCGATAACTGCTCAGTTCCAAGCTGTCCGACCATAAGGTTATCAAGAAAACTAACAAAGTTAGTTATAAAACTTTGTATTATCATTGGAACTGCAAGAGTAATATATCGAACGTAAAAGGCTTTATCGCCTATAAACTTCTCTTTAAAACTCTTTAACATTTCTATAACTCCTACAGCATCACTTTGCTGTGTCCATATTTCTAATTAATTTCTGAATTACAAGTTCAGGGTTCTTTGGTATATCTTCAGCCGCTTTTTGTGTGTCTACCGCTGTGCCCTGAAGTTTATTTATGGCATACCGCATTGCCATCTCACTCGCCTCTGCTCTGCCAATTTCCGCCTCTGCTCCAAGTAAAACACATACAAGGTTATGTATTTCTCCATCTTTTTCTACAGGAGCACAGGTCACAAGGCAAGCACCAGAACGTTTTGTGGTTCCAGTCTTAAGCCCCCTTACTTCATCGACATTAAATAATACAGCATTGGTATTTTTTACTTCCTGACCAAAAGAGGCCAATGTTTCTTTTTTGATAGATGTGATATCCATAACTTCAGGATATGTATCTACTATTTCTGAAACCATAACGAACATTTCCTCACCGGTCATGTAATTTTGAATTTTTGCAGGAACGATCTGGTCCTCATAAACAGGTAGTCCGTTGCTGTTGTAAAACTTACTATCTATAAGACCAAGCTCACTGGCTTTATCATTCATTCTTTCAACAAAAGCTTCTTCTGAGCCACAGACATGAGTCGCCAAAGTGATTGCACACTCATTGCTTGACTGGATTAATAACCCCTTTAGAAGATCCATCATTGTGGCAGTGTCACCTTCATTCATAGGAATTACTCCATCTGATGTACGGGATATTACAGCGGCTTTAGATGGAACCGTCGCTGTATCATCAAGGGATATCTCCCCTGCTTTTACTGCATCCATGACGCAAAGATATGTCATAAGCTTTGTCGTACTTGCAATAGGAAAAGAAGTTGTTCCAGCATAGCTGTAATATATTTCTCCTGTCGATGCATCTCCTACAACTAAAGTGTTAATACCCTGAAGATAACCTGAGTTTTCCATGTCCATACAGGTAACCATATACCCGTTATTTGTATTTACTTCTATCTTGTTACCTTCCATTATGATATCTAAATCAAGCATCATAGAAAGCACTACGGGTTCAAAGAAAGCATCCTTTTCTCCATCTGCAATGGAACCAATAAATGAAAAATATTTCCTTTCATTACCATCAACCTCAAGGTCATTCTTCAAAAGTGAAATTTTGCTATGGTCAAGTTTTTCATCCTCTTCCCAGGTGCAGGGTTCTTCATCAAAACCTTTGCCAGTAGCTATATCTATTTCACTCGAACCAACCGATGGTCTAAACTGTTTTGCTGTACCATTTAAAGCATAGGCCAAGCCTCTTAAAGAAATATAGTTGTTGTTTGCATAAGAATCTTCGAGTGCCATAATTTCGCACTTTTCCTCACCATCAACGTAAACCGCTATATTTTCTCTATACTGATATTCTGCGTGTGATGTAATCTTTACACTTGAAATGCAAACTATAGATGCAAGCATAAAGATGCCAATTTTCTTATTTATCTTCATTTGACACCTCCCCTGCATACTTTTCATTCAATTCTTCTTCTGTAGGCAAAAGGGTAATTTCTTCCCTTTCAAGATACTCTTCTACACTAACACCAAAAGTCTTTTGCATGAGACTCTCAATATCTTCATCTGTACACTCTCCAGAAAATCCCGCCGCAATTAATCTGTTTTTAACAACCATTCTGTATGCTTTTTCCATACCAACTTTGGCCTGAGAAACAGCATATTCATAACTTCCGTCAGCAAGGCTTCTTTCATATACCCCCTTCACCTGGGTAGGAGTTAAAACAAGTTCAAGATTAAATTCTCCCATGCACATTTTTACATCTTCAAATGAAATTCCTGTATCTTCTATCTCGTTAAGCCAAATATAAGCTCTTGCTGATGCCTCATCACTTAATGAAAGATACTCAAACTTAGGCTCTTTCGAAGCCTTATATTCACTATAAACAAAAAGTCCTATTGCCGCTGACATAATAAGGACAATTCCCAATAAAATTGCTGTAAACGCTGATTTTTTCTGCATATTTTTCTCCTAAATTTTAGGCATTATACCATAGCTTAATGCTAAAAATCGCCTGTTTATGACCTTTAACTCAAAAAACACAACTTTGTTCCTATATCTTTGACAGTATGTTATTATTCTTGCATGAAAATCTACATGGCTCCTATGGAGGGAATAACTGATTACATATATCGAAATACTTATCGAAAGTATTATGGTGGAGTGGATAAATACTTCACTCCTTTTTTATCTCCAACATCCGACAAATCTTTTACAACAAGAGAAAAGCGAAACTTTGACCCAGCCCTAAATGATGTTAAAACAGTTGTACCTCAACTGATAACCTGCCACGCAGACCACTTTATCTGGGGAATGGAGCAGATTGCAAAAAATGGTTTTGGCGAGGTCAACCTAAATCTGGGCTGCCCATCTGGCACTGTTGTTGCAAAAAAGAAAGGAAGCGGTTTTTTAGCTTATCCTTTGGAGCTTGATGAATTTCTATACGAAGTCTTTAACGCAAAAGAAAAGCTCGGTATCGAAGTATCAATAAAAACAAGGCTTGGAAAAAATGACCCTGATGAGTTCTATCATCTTTTAGAGATTTTCAACAAATATCCAATATATGAACTCACTATACATCCAAGGATACAAAGTGATTTCTACAAATACGAAGTCAAAACCTCATATTTTGATTACGCATATAAAAATAGCAAAAATCCTCTTGTTTTTAATGGTGATATAACCACCCGTGAGGATATTGAAAATACCTCTTCAAAATATCCATCCATAAATGCCCTGATGATTGGCCGCGGTTTTCTTATGTGCCCTGGTTTTAATATGGGCGAATCTTTCGATTTGGATAAGTTCAAATCTTTTCACGATGACTTATTTGGCCAGTATGAAGCAGAGCTTTCTGGAGAGACTCCTCTTCTATGGCGAATGAAAGAGCTATGGGCCTTCTGGGGCGAATCATTTGACCAGCCTAAAAAAATAAAGGCCCTTCGAAAATGTCAAAGGGCCAGTGTCTACAAAGATATTGTTTCTGAAATGCTAATCGCGGCGTCTGTTAGCTATAAGAACCAGTCTTAACAACTGAAGAAGCGAAGAAAGAAGTGCTGCAACGTAAGTCATAGCCGCTGACTTAAGCACTTTTTTTGCGCCCGGAAGTTCTTCATTTGATAAGATATTTCTTTCTTCAAGAATCTTAATTGCTCTGTGCGAAGCATTAAATTCAACTGGCAAAGTTATAAGTTCAAAGAAAACCACAAATAAAAAGAGTAAAATTCCCAAATGAATAAGATTTACTTTTTCTAATACTATACCCAAAACCACTACCGGCCAGGAAAGGTATGATCCAATATTGGCAAGTGGTACTGATACGGATCTAAGATTAATAGGTGCATATCCTACCTGGTGCTGAATGGCATGACCACACTCGTGTGCAGCTACTCCGATAGCAGCCACTGATTTTTGTCCATATACACTATCTGATAATCTTAAAACCTTCTGCGTTGGTGCATAGTGATCGGTGAGGTTCCCTCTTACCTTTTCAATGCGTACATCTGTAATCCCTGCACTATCAAGAATCATTTTTGCCACCTGCTCTGCAGTGTAGCCCATTACGTTATATGTTTTTGAGTACTTTTTGAAAGTACCTTTCACCCTTGCTGAAGCGATCATCGTTATGATAACGCCTATAACAACTAAAATATATGTGGCATCACGATAATAAAACATTGATGTATCCTCCTAATATGGAATATTTTACATTATATCATCTCAAAGTGCTATAATACTTAAGTTACGAATACTTTATTAGACATTTTATGAGAATATGACGAACAACGTAAAGATTATTTTAGAAAATCTAAAAGCAGGAAAAATATCCGTAGACGATGCTTTGCTCGAACTTAAAAAAGCTCCTTTTGTCGATTTGGATTTTGCAAAAATTGACACCCAACGCTCTTTAAGACAAGGGGCAGGTGAGGTTATTTATGGTGCTGGAAAAACAGCTAAACAGATAGCCAACATAGCAAAGGCACTGCTTGAAAATGGTGAAAAATCAGTACTTATCACTAGGATTGATAAAGATAAAGCTTCTCTTGTTTCCCTTGAAATAGGATCTTTTAAATATTATGAAGACGCCCAGATTGGAATCGTTGGCGATATAAAATCACCAGATACTGAAGGCACCATTCTTATCGCAACAGGTGGCACAAGCGATATTCCTGTAGCCGAGGAAGCCGCACTTACTGCAGAATTTTTAGGAAACAGGGTCGCTCGTCTTTATGATGTTGGAGTTGCCGGTCTTCACAGACTCTTATCTCACACTGATGAGATTATGAGTGCTTCTGTTATCGTTGTTATAGCAGGTATGGAAGGGGCTCTTTGCAGTGTAATTGCAGGCTTAGCAGACTGTCCTGTAATAGCTGTCCCAACAAGCGTAGGGTATGGAGCATCCTTCGACGGACTTGCGGCTTTACTATCCATGCTTAACTGTTGCTCTTCCGGAGTATCTGTTGTAAATATTGATAACGGATTTGGTGCTGCATATCAGGCAAGCATGATTAATCACATAGGGTAATTGAATATACCCACTCTTTTTGTTATCATTCACCTAAAAGGAGGCTTTTATGAGCGATATAAATGAATTTGACAATATAATTGATGAAGAAGAAGCTGATGACATCCGTGTCACTTTAAATCTGGATGACGGTGATGTAGAGTGCCGTATTCTTACCATTTACGAATGTGGACTTCAGGAATACATCGTCCTCGTTCCACTTGATAAAAATGGCGACGATAACGACAATGGCGATGTCTACATCTACAAATATTTTGAGGATGAGGAAGGCAATCCTTCAATTGAAAACATCACTGATGATACCGAATACGAAATCGCAGAAGACAGATTTGAAGAGCTTATGGATGAAATGTATTTCGATTCACTTGATCAATAAGAAAAGGCCAAAAGGCCTTTTTTTATTGTTTCAAAAATAAAGAAGGTGACATTTCTCTGTTTTTGCTCTTTTTTGTGGTGGAAATAATAAGATTCTCCTTGGCTCTTGTCATTCCAACATAAAACAGCCTTCTTTCTTCCTCCAATACACTTTTATTATCAGTTTTTCTCTGCGGAATATAACCATCATTTGCCTGAATAATAAACACTGTATTAAACTCTAAACCTTTGCTCGCATGCAGGGTATATAACCCAACCGAAGCCTCATTACTCCTACTATCTTTGTTATCCGCATCTAAGCTTTCACCTAAAAGATATTTCCTAAACGATTCAATACTCTTAAAAGCTTTAGCATCATCTACCAGTTTCTCCAGATTTTTAAGCTGATTAGGAGCTTTTTGCCTTAAATATGTTTCGTAGGAAAATCCATACCTAATAAGAGATATCGCACTGCTCGCCTCTAATTTAACAAGAGTTTTATTTAAAAGTTCCCAGTTTTCTATTTTGGAAGTCACAAAAGAATCGCCCCTATAATACTCTTTTATGCTTTTAAGGCTTACCTTGCCATCTAAAGCCTGTCTCATAATTCCCCTGTCGGGTTTATTCATAACATTTAGATAGTCCGCCCTTGTACCTTCATCAAAGGCTATTGCTAAATAGCTTAATATATCTTTCTTAACTAATTCATTCCCTTTAATGGACTTTCTAATATTTGCAGGTATCCCCTCTGCTATAAGCTGCATTTCAACAGCCTCAGCCAATCTGTGATTCCTGTATAAGATTGCAATTTCGTTAAAGGGAATTCCTTTTTCATGAATACTTCTTATCTTACCTGTAACTCCTTTGGCCTCACTAAATTCATCTGAATACTGAAGAACCTCAAATAGCCCATCCTGAAAGGACGAACCGCACCTTATGTTTTTATTAAATCTATCTTTATTTTTGCATATAACCTTCGTCGCTTCGCTAATAATCCTTTCAGACGACCTATAATTTGTGTCAAGATTTATAACTGCAGTTTCTTCATAGTCCCGTGTAAAATCCCTCATTATAGAAGGTTTTGCACCTCTAAAGCCATAGATTGACTGATCATCATCTCCCACCACAAAAAGATTATTTTTAGGATACGCCATAAGTTTTACTACTTCATACTGAATAGGGGAAATATCCTGAAACTCATCAATTAAAATGTACTCGTACTTTTTCTGATATGTCTTAAGAACCGCTTCTTTTTCTAAAAATAATTTATGTGTTTTTACAACCATATCATCAAAATCTATTAAATGATTAATTTCAATAGCAGCAATATAATCCTTATAAATTCCAAGAAACTGCCTTTTTGTTATTCCAGAAATATTTAGATTATAATAGTCCTCATCACTAATCTTTGATAATTCTGCTCCGCCATTTTTAATCTTGCAGATTGCAGCAAAAATAGCCTCCAGGGTTTCTTCGTCCCAGAGGCTTATATTTTGTTTTCTTAAAGCGTCTTTTAATATTTTGTTTTTGGTGGATTCTTTTAGAATATCTTCAGCTTTGTAATGATATTCTTTGCTGAGGATGTGGAAAAAGACACTGTGAAAAGTTCCAAAACATACGCCGTTTACATGCGGGCAGAGCTTTGCAAACCTTTCAGACATTTCTTTTGCAGCAGCTCTCGTAAAAGTGATTACAAGAATCTTTTCAGGAGCAATACCACTGCGTAACAAATTTTCTATTCGCTTTGTTATTACAGTTGTCTTGCCGCTTCCTGGTCCAGCCAATACGAGTGCTGGTCCTTCAAGAAACGATACTGCTGCTTTTTGATTTTCGTTTAACAAATAAATTCCTTTCCGCTCTTACAGTCGAAATTTATTTTGCGAAATTAAATTTATTTTTAATTTATTACCCTATGATAATTTCTCTATTGCAGCCTTAATTCGCTTAACAGACTCTTCCTTGCCAAGCACTTCAAGGATTTCTGTTGCTCCAGCTGGTGTCATCTGCTTACCAGATAAAGCTGTACGGATTGGCCAAAGGGCTGTTCCATTCTTTAGCTCTTTGTCTGCTGCATACTTCGTAATAAGCTCATAAAGTGAATCATTAGTGTAATCATCATGCGCTTCAAGTAATGGAAGTAAATCCTTAAGAACCATAAGCGAATTTTCGGCATTGGTCTTCATCTTCTTGTGAGTATACATCTCTATGTCATACTCTGGAACTTCCTCAAAGAAATCGATAAGAGCTGGAATATCAGGGAATACTTCTATTCTGGTCTGTACCATTTTTGCAATCTGTTCAAGATTCAAATCTTTCTTAATTACAGATTTAATAATTGGTTCAGCCTGCTCATAGAACTTATCAAAATCCATAGCCTTGATATACTCGCCATTCATCCAACGAAGCTTAACCATATCAAATACAGCTGGGCTCTTTGACATATGATGATAATCAAAAGCTTCCTCTAACTCTTTCAAAGTGAAGATTTCTCTATTATCTGATGGCGACCATCCCAAAAGTGCTACAAAGTTTACTATTGCCTCTGATACAAATCCCTGCTCTAAAAGATCCTCATATGAAGAATGACCACTACGTTTTGAAAGCTTCTGATGCTCCTCGTTTGTGATAAGTGGACAATGGATATAGGTTGGAACCTCCCAGCCAAAAGCCTCATAGAGACGATTATATTTTGGAGCAGATGATAAATACTCATTACCTCTTATTACATGAGTGATTCCCATAAGGTGATCATCTACAACGTTTGCAAAGTTGTAGGTTGGGAAACCATCAGACTTAATAAGAATCATATCGTCAAGCTCTGAATTTGGAACTGTGATATCACCATAAAGCTCATCAGAAAATGTTGTTGTTCCCTCATTTGGAGTATTCTGACGAATTACATATGGCTTTCCCTCTGCAAGATTCTTTTCAATCTCTTCCTTTGATAAAGAAAGGCAGTGCTTATCATATACTGTAATCTCCTTACCATCAACAACGGTTGATTTTAAGGACTCAAGTCTCTCCTTGTCGCAGAAACAGTAATAAGCCTCTCCTTTTTCGATTAACTTCTTAGCATACTCAAGATATACTCCGCTTTTTACTCTCTCACTCTGAACATAAGGGCCAAAACCTTTATCCTTATCTGGACCTTCATCATGGATAAGACCTGTTCCTGCCATAGTTCTGTAAATAATATCAACAGCACCTTCTACAAGTCTCTCCTGATCTGTATCCTCAATACGAAGAATAAAATCTCCATCTTCATGCTTTGCCACAAGATAAGCGTATAACGCTGTTCTTAAATTACCTACATGCATACGTCCTGTAGGACTTGGTGCAAATCTTGTTCTGATTTTCATAATATATAACTCCTTAAATAATTAAATCAAAATTTATTTTCGCAAAGCTTATCAACTGACTTTATGATTTCCTGAATTTCTGGAAGATATTCCTTTTCAGCCTTCATCATCTTGTCAATTTCCTTACGTTCATTCTTAACAAGTGAAATATTATAATCTATACTCTCTGTAATTTTCTGTTTTCTTATCGAGAGCTCATTTTTTACCTGATCCATCTCAGCAGTATTTACGATTGCTTTTACCTGAGATGTCCATATTTTTATATCATTAAGGTTTAAGCCCTTAAGTATTCGAAGAAGTCTTGCCGTAAAGAATTCATAATCTTCATTATTTCTTGCAAACTTCTCATCCTCTCTTACTGCCTCAACATACCTCTCCCACTGATAGCTCAAATCAGCCGAAGAACCAACATTATATTTTTCATAACTGTAGTCAAGAGAGTTTGTAATATTTACATACTTAACTTTTGTCTTATTTAAAAGTTCAACAGCATAATTAAGATTAACTTCTGACTGTTTTAAGTCCTTTTTATCAATCTGAAGCCTCTGAAGAATAAGAACTGTACCTAAAACCACAAAGAAAATAAGCACAATCCACGAAAGGCTCATATTTAACCTGTATTTCGATCCTACTGCAATAAATACACAGGCAACTACCGAAAACGCAACAAAAAGTCCTATCAAAAGGTGCTTAAGCGTCTTTTCCTCGGCTTTTATATCCTCCTTCAGGATAGACCACTGCATTTTTTCACCTTCAAGGTATGCCATATCCTTCTTTAAGGCTCTTTGATATGTTTCGTTGCTCTGCATTTTCTGAACAACAGGGACAATATCATCCTGTATTTCCTGGAAAAAGGCAAATCTGCCCTCATCTATCTTTCGTTCGGAGTTAAGATATGCTTTTTTAGCCTTATCAAGCTTAACAATATTGCCAGCAACATCCAATAAATCTTTATGTTCTTTTTCAGGAAGATTTTCTATCGTTGCTATATCCGCCAGATAATTATCTAAAATCCTTCGCTCCGCTTTCTGCTCTTCAATCTCCTTCGTCGTTTCAATTATCTGCTCACAGGATTCAATTATTTTTCTTTGACGCTTTTTATGGTCTTCCTGTGACTCCACCTGACGAAGTTCACCTGCTAAACGAGCAAATGTAGCATCAAGCTCTTTGGCCCTATTTTTTTTTCTTCTAAAAAGTCCCATAGGCTACACACTACTCTGCAAACGGTACTGATGTTTCCACTCATCAATTACCATCTGTCTGGTTTCTTTATCAAATGCAAGGACTGTTCCAGCATCCTTTTTAGACTCAGTAATTTCCCACTCAAAATGCTTTAATTCATCTTCGGAAACCCCATATTTTTCGCAAATATGCTCTATCATTTTCTCATCTTCACTGCATATTACAGCAAAAACCATCTGTCTTTTTGACTCAAATCTGTGTCCAATATTAAAAGCTTCCTCAAAACTGATAGTTGCATCCTCAAACTGGAACAATCTGGCATGAGCAGTACCGAGATTATGCCATACAGAAGCCAAATCCCCATCTGATATGTTCTTTCTGTTTCCTTCTGCAAAAATCTTACGATAAAGATATATTGCACCAAGAGGATTTCCTTTCGCCAGCATTCTGTCACCACGCATTTTCTGCATTTCCTCTTTGGTTTTATTAGCAACAGACTGTGCTGCCAAAAGCACATTTTTCATCTCAAGGGTAGAACAGAAACCACCTTCCTGAAGAATCAAACCTAAAAACTGGTCTAAAGATGCACCCTCTCCTAAAAGCTGGCGTAACCCTTCCGCCAAATCAGTCATATGAAGCTGATGATCAATCCAGTTAATTAATTCAAGGCTCATGAAATCAACGTTCAAAAAAAGAACGTTATTTTCAATATAATATGACAGCTCCTCTATCGAGTATACATTTAATGAACCCTCATCAAGATAGAAAGGATTCGCAGCTGTATTTTCTTTACAGAGTATCAGTTCGCCCATTATTTATCCTTATATGATAGTTCGAAATCCCAGTGAAGTCCTGAACTTTTATATATTTCACCAAAACCCATATCCTTAATTTGAACATGTATATCTGAATCGGATGTTGGTATAGCAGTAATTCGCAATCGCGTTGCTTTAGGAGGTCTTTCCGGAAGATTTGGAAGTGATAAAACTTCAACCATTGGATGTCTGACTTCTGGTCTTTGAACCCAGATTTCAACTTCTGGTGTTCCATCCAAAAGCACCTCACATTCTCCTCTTACGTCATACCAGCTAATACCTGCTGGAATAAGAGTATGGAACTCAAGATTACTATTGTTATAAACCTTTAATAAGAGGTTAACTTTAAGTTCATGATCACCCATATAAATATATGGCCAGTCAAGGTTCTTTGACTTTTGAGCCGCAATATATGCTGCTCCTTTTGAGTAAAGATTCTTTCCTAAAAATACTCTTCTACCTTTGCAGACAACAGCCAAAGACTCATTCATCCAGTCTCCGTCAAAACCGTCACCAATAAGATAAACACTTGAAACACTTCGTCCTGTAAGAGCTTTTTCTGCAAAAAGCTTAAACTCCTGGTCTTTGTTATTAAGTAAAGCACCAGCATGATCTTCATCAAAGGTGATAACCTGAGGCGAAGTAGTCCTGTTTCTCTGAAGAACAAGTCTTGAAAGATGATTATTCTGGTAATCAAAAAGTGCTACATCATTAAGCCAAAGTGCACTGTTTGAATTTAACGCATAATGATAGAAACTCTCTCTGTGCTCAACAACAAAGAATCTTTCTCTTGGAATATTTAAGAGTTTAGGGAATGGTGTAAAAAGTCTTAATGTCTTTTCGTCAACTTTCTGCACAGATATACCAAGAGCATAAAGCTCACCTATCACATAAAGTTTTTCAGGCAAATGAATAAGTTTTCTCAAAAATAACAAAAGCAGGTCTGAAGCTGCATAAACTTCTTCCTCAATCACAACCTCTTCCTGATTAAGAGCCCGCTCTAATAGCCTGTCGACACCATATGCTGCTCCGCATCTAACCTGTTCTTTTGCCTCTTCTCCGTAGAACCACTGTCCTAAGCCCTTCCTCTTTGCAATAAAAGTAGGTATCTGAAAGCTTTCGCTTCCAGCAACAGTAGAGACGCTCTCTGGTTCTGGCATCTCAAGATCATAAAAGCTTATTATGCTGTTTTTTTCTCCTAAATCAATTCCGAAAAAAGCTTCCTTTTCCATGCCTTAACCTATAAGAGTGAAAAGATTATTTGTAACATTCTCGATTTCATTATATTCCTTGATTTCATCACTAAGCTTTTCAATATTATCGAGAGCCATATCCATAGCAATACGGTTTAATTTTTCATATTTGTTTAAGGAAGGTCTATCAATGATATCCCTGCATCTGAGTTTGACTGGTGGCTCATTAATTTCACCATCATCTTCTCTGACCGAAACAAAATATTCCTTCTCTTCGCCAAAGAAAAGAACAAAAGTTTTAGTATAAACGCCTGGATAAACTTCCGTCATCTCTTCTTCCACCATCTGACCATTCTCGCCATAGTGAATATAAACATTGCGGCGCATACTTCCCCTGTACTCTGCAACAGTCTTATCATAAAGATGGAACTTTTGAATAAGACTAAAATCAAGATCCTTATAAAAAGCGAAGTTTCTACCAAGATTAATCTGCTGAGAAAGATATAATTCAGCAGTCTCTTTTTCAATATCTGTAAGTTCCTCTTTTTCTGAGAGAAGCTTTAATACACCTATTTTGCATGCATCATTAAGCTTTTGATCTCTGAAATTAAGCAGATAACTAAGCAGTCTTTCTGAAGGCTTTATATCCTTAACTATATAATTATGACACTCAACTGTTAAAAATGCCTCTACAAGTTCTGGAGTAGGATGCCCCATGAAATACTTTTCAAAGAACTCCATACGGTTATCCATTACTTCTCCTGAGAAGAGCATAAATGTAAGGATTTTCTCACACAAATCAAAAGTCTCAATATCATAACTCTTGGCAACCTCATACAAATTAATCATATCCTTCGTGCTTCCAGTGAAATGAAGGGTCAGATACTCTGTAATTATCGAATTATGACATCCACTTTCAAAAAGATTTCTTGAGAAGTAATACAGTTCCTCATCAAACTCCATATCCTGGCGTTCAATAAGGTAGCTTATTAAAATTATAAGCTTTGAGTGAGGCACATAGTCATCCCCAAACTCTCTTATCGCGTTAAACGCATCGTCATCCATATGGTAATCAATCAATAGCCCTATACAAAAGCCTCTATCTTCTGCAGAGAGCTTTGCAAGATTGATATTATTTCTAAGCTGAAGTTCAAGCTCATCATCCTGAAGATTGTCTGCAAGATAATGAAGCCAAATCGGATGCAATTTACCTATATATTCTTTTGTAAGTTCTCTTGAGAAAAGTAATGTCTCAAAGAAAACCGAATCCTCTCTTGTAAAGCCACCTGATTTAGTCTTTGTCTCAATACGTTTAACCGCATAATCAACACTTTCAGGGCATAGATTTGAAAGCTTGCTGAATTTATCATCAACCACAAAAAGATCTGTCACAAAAGAATCTCTTTCGGCATATCTATAGCCGTTTCTCTCCTGGAAAACAACAACAAACTTGTCAGTTGGCAAATTCGCATAACATCCTCCATCCTTAACCTCAGCTAAGATTGGATTAACAAATGGTTCACTATATATAAGAGCAAGCGTAACATCTGGGTTTGAAACTGCTATTCTTTTTGCAAGAAGAATCTTAGACATGTGCTTTGCAATGTCTTCGCTAATCATATTCTTGTCTAAAAGATCATTGTAAATAATTGCCAGATTATCATTAATCCTACCCTTAAGCATCGCGTTAAGAGCAAAGATTTCCATTGTGTGAGAATATTGTTCGTAAATCTCACGTTCGTTATTCTTGTTGATAATTACATTGGCATACAAAAGTTCCTTAAGCTCATCCGAAAGATTCTGATCAAAACCAAAATACATAGTAAGTGCTCTAGGAATGTCAGTCGTATCCTTGGCCTCCATGCTTGAAAGGTAAGCCTCATAAATTCCAGTTATTGAAAGGCCCTCATCTATACCTTCTCGAAGAATTGGAAGATACTCTTTTGACTTTTCTCCGCTCTTTACGACATAACTGCAAAGGGTATTAAGTATCGCATCCGCTGGGAACTTTCTATATCCCTCCAAAAGAAGGCTGTACGCTCTTCTCGAAAAACCTCTATCAAGATTAACAAGGTTCATAAGCTGAATCACAAGATCTTTTGTAAGCGCATCGTGACGATTCGCCCACTGGAGAAGCGATAAATTAAAGTTATCTAAACCTGAAAGAAGAGCTGGATTCTGCCAAATCATATAGTAAGCCTCTACATATAAAAGAGGGCTTGCATGACCATTCTCAATCCAGTGACGAAGTGCATTATACTTTTTACCTGAATCTCTTTGATAATCAGGTCTTAAGAACAAAAGCATCCAAAACAGTCTTTCATCTTCTGGATTATGTTTAAAAATGCCTTCTATCTCACTTGTAAGTCTCTCAACGTAGGTTCTTTCTTTCTCAACCAATGTTGAAAGATAAAGATAATATGCCCAGATACAGGTATCTCTGTCGAAACGCTCATTCTTAAAATCACGAAGCACCATAAGAGCTTCCTGCTTTTGTCTATTTGCGATATAAACCTGCGCTTTCATAAGGTTATACCACGCAGCCGAACCTCCAAATGCGATAAGAGAATCAAGGTTTCTTAAAGTCCTTGAAGCCCACTCTCCTGTCATCATCTGTTTGAGTCTATATGAAACATAATCTTTCACGAGGATATTTTTTATCTTCTGGATGTCCATAATCATATTATGTGTCTCAGAAATCTCCCTGTTTCTAAGCGTGAACGAAACAGTCTTTTCCTCATTCAAAGATTTTGCTTTGATTTCTATTTTATTAATTCCAGGAGTAAACTTATTAGGATTGATTCGTACCTTGGTATCAGCCACTGATCCAATGAAATCATCGCCCTTAATTACAGTTTTCTGGAACATTACTGCTGGATGATTTGATGAAAGCTCGATATTTAAAAGACCCTTACCATTTTTTTCAATGGTTAAAGTCTCTTCTCTTTCTTCATCCATAAATCCTTCTCCCTTTAATGGGAAAAAGATATTAAAATCTGTCTTTTCTTTTTTGCCTACCGCATATAAAAACTCTTCTATGGCAGTAAATCCTGCAGGCGCAGAAGCAAAGCCCTTATAGTAGAGCTGGTGTTTTACGTCTTTTAAAATTTCCTGGAAATGTGAAGAATAGAAAAGTTTAAAGGCCTCATTTGGTGCTTCGTTATATAATTCCACAAAGTCATCCAATGATGAAACCATTCCAATAGATGTTTCAGCAGAAAGTCCTTTTACAGAAACAACAAAAGGAAGGGTACCTTCACCGCAGTCACTTACAAAAGAAAAATGACCTTCAATGGTATCCCCCTGAGATAAACCTTTGCTGTTAAACTGGAAACGAATACGAGGTTCTTCCCCTTCGAAGCCTTCTGTTAAGCATTCCATTCTAGGGTCGCTTGAAAAAACTACACCTCGAACTTTTCTGCCATCACTACGACTAACAAAGAAATCTCCCGCGACCGTCCCTGAGGACCTCGCCTCAAGGACTATCTCGGGTTTAGAGAAGGAAAGTGTTCCTCTTTTGGCTTTTATTTTGCCTTCCGCCAGCTGACGAATTCTTTTCTGCAAAACTCTTTCCTAAAATAATTATTTATTACTTAAATACTCATGAATGCTTGCTGCAGCAGTCTTACCAGCGCCCATTGCAAGGATAACTGTAGCTGCACCTGTAACTGCATCACCACCTGCATAAACAGCATCTTTAGTGGTTGCTCCGTCCTCAGTACATACAAGACAACCTCTCTTATTAACTTCAAGGCCCTTGGTGGTTGAAGAAATAAGTGGGTTAGGTGAAGTACCAAGTGACATGATTACAGTATCACATTCGATTTCGTACTCAGAGCCTTCGATTTCAACTGGTGAACGACGACCTGATGCATCTGGCTCGCCAAGCTCCATCTTGATAATCTTGATACCCTTAACCTCGCCATTTTCATTGGTGAGAATCTCAACTGGATTCTGAAGAAGGTCAAAGATTACACCCTCTTCTTTAGCGTGATGTACTTCTTCTTTACGTGCAGGAAGCTCATCTTCACCACGACGGTATACGATATGAGTTTCTGCGCCAAGTCTAAGAGCGGTTCTTGCAGCATCCATTGCTACGTTACCACCACCAACTACTACAACTTTCTTTCCACGGCTGATAGGAGTATCATAGCCATCCTTGAAAGCTTTCATGAGGTTGTTTCTGGTTAAGAACTCATTTGCTGAGAATACGCCAAGTGCCTGCTCTCCTGGAATTCCCATGAATCTTGGAAGACCTGCACCTGAACCAATAAATACAGCATCAAATTTTTCCTGCTCGATAAGCTCATCTATAGTGATTGAACGACCAATAATTACGTTGGTCTCAATCTTTACGCCAAGAGCTTTAACATTCTCAACTTCCTTAACAACTACCTTGTCTTTTGGAAGACGGAACTCAGGAATACCATAAATAAGAACTCCGCCTGGCTGATGAAGTGCTTCATAAATTGTTACATCATAACCAAGCTTTGCAAGATCTCCAGCTGCGGTAAGACCTGCAGGGCCTGCACCGATAACTGCAACTTTCTTGCCATTTGGAGTAGAAGTGTTCTTTGGAGTAATGCCTTTAGCACGAGCGGTATCAGCAACATATCTTTCAAGCTTACCAATTGCTACTGCATCTCCCTTAATTCCACGAATACATTTACCTTCGCACTGGCTTTCCTGTGGACAAACACGACCACAAACTGCAGGAAGTGCTGAAGACTCAGAAATTACGTCATATGCACCCTGGATGTCTCCCTCTTTTACTTTTGAGATAAAGCCAGGAATATTGATTGATACTGGACATCCCTGCTGACACTGAGGATTCTTGCATCCAAGGCAACGATTAGCCTCTTCCACTGCCTCTGCATCATCATAGCCAAGACATACCTCTTCAAAATTGGTTGCACGAACCTTAGGATCCTGCTCTTTGATTGGAACTCTAACTAATACGTCACCCATTATTTGTCACCTCCGCAATTTCCACATCCGCCGTGGTGAGTATCACCCTCAGTAAGAGCAAGCATTGCTCTTCCTTCAGCAGTCTTATACTGAGCCTGGCGTTTCATAGCCTGATCAAAATCTACTAAATGTCCGTCAAACTCTGGACCATCTACGCAGGCAAATTTAACTTTATCACCAACTACTAAACGGCATGCACCGCACATACCAGTTCCGTCAACCATGATAGGGTTCATTGAAACAACGGTAGGGATGTTGAGCTCTTTTGTAAGAAGGCAAACAAACTTCATCATAATCATTGGTCCAATTGCTACACAGTGATTGAAAGTCTTACCATCATCAACAAGTGCCTGAAGCTGCTGGCAGCCATTTCCATGGAATCCGAACGAGCCATCATCTGTACAAATATAATGCTCTGTGGCAACCTTACCCATCTCCTCAGTCATGAAAAGAAGGTCTTTATTACGGCTACCCTGAATTACGGTAGTCTTTACTCCATGCTCTGAAAGCCATTTAACCTGAGGATATACAGGTGCAGTACCAACACCACCACAGATAAATACGATATCTTTTTTCTTGGTCTCTTCAAGATTTTCCTCCTCGCAAAGCTCTGAAGGCATTCCTAAAGGTCCAACAAAATCCATAAAAGAGTCACCAGCCTTGAGTGCGCTCATTCTCTCAGTAGATGCGCCTACAGTCTGGAATACAATAGTGATAGTTCCAGCTGCTCTGTCATAATCACAGATAGTAAGAGGAATTCTCTCTCCCACTTCATCCATTTTTACGATGATGAACTGTCCTGGAAGGCACGCTCTAGCAACATTAGGTGCCTCAACATCCATCAGGAAAATCTTATCTGCAAGCTTCTCCTTTTTTAAAATCTTGTACATATACTCCTCCTATTAAAGTTTAGTCTTATCTAAACACAATATCTTGTGTATTTTAACATATTTTCCCTTTCAAAAAAAGATGGCTACTAATAAAACGATATACAAAGCATCGTCAAATCATCAAACTGTGGTGCCTCCCCAACAAATCTGTCTACGGAACTTCTTACAATGCTCAAAAGTTCCTCACTATCCGCACCCGTATCAGCGTTAAGAGCCTCAATAAGCCTGTCATTACCAAACAGTTCATCAGATGCATTAGTTGCTTCTGGAACGCCGTCAGTATACAGGAATAAAGAGTCTCCCTTGCTAAGTTCTATGGTGTAATCTTTGTATCTTGCACCTTCCATTCCGCCAAGCACAAATCCATGCTTGTCTTTTAGCAGCTCAAATCTGCCATTATGCTTAACACATGGGTACTCGTGACCTGCGCTTGCAGCTGTGATAACCCCTGTTGTTGTATCCAAAACACCAAACCAACAGGTCGTGAAAAGCTCGGCTTCATTATTCTCGCATAACTGATTATTTACAAAAGCAAGGATCTCCGAAGGAAGCCCACCCACAAGTGCCCTGTTCTTTATAATCGTCATGGATCTAACCATAAACAGTGCCGCAGGAACTCCTTTGCCTGACACGTCAGCCATCACAAGACCTAGATGAGTATCATCAATTTTAAAGAAATCATAAAAATCACCTCCAACTTCCTTCGCTGGAGACATTGATGCGAAAATATTGTACTTATCAAACTCGCTGTTAATTTCCTCAAAATTCTTAGGTAACATTTGAGCCTGGATATTGGTTGCAACATTAAGTTCTGCTCCAATTCTTTCCTTCTCAGCAGTCACTTTTTCAAGGTTGTCAATAAATTCGTGTAGTGTAATTTCCATGCTCACAAACGAATTTGCAAGAACCTCTATCTCATCACCTGTGTTTACTTTCACATCCTGCATAACAAGATTGTCCGATATTGCAAGCTGTCCATTTTCATCTTCCGAAATAATTTTCTTAGTTGCCTTTGCAAGATATGAAACTGGATTAACAATGGTCGTTCCTATCCTTTTAAGCATTACTCTTATAAGCATAAAAGTAATAATGGCAGAAGCAATTACAATCCAAACCGTTGCATGAATAATGGTTTTTGCAACAGAAGAAAGCGACAAATCAACTCCATAAAGATACATTCCGCCACTCTCACATGGAACGACAGTTCCTGCACTCATTAACCATCCCTCACCTGGCCAGTAATAGGTCATTGTTGGAATAGCATTGATATATTCAGGATTACCTGTGAGTTCTTTTTCCTCATCACTCATAATGGTACCAAATGGATTTGCCTCCCCACTTGATTTATCCAAAAGATAAAAACCTATATCATTTTTCTCATTGTAATATCTTAAATAATATGATTTTGCATCAAAGTCTTTCTGAATATCTTCGAAAGATTTTTCAAGCTTTTTATACTCTTTTGAAGATACAACTTCAGAAAAACACTCAGCCCAGATTTCGCGCTTTTCATCTGTCATATCCTTGAAGAATTCATCGCCGCCCACTTCATTGTATTTTTCGTCTATGACTTCATCAATCATAGCAACCAATGGCTCGGTATAGTCCTCCGCCTGAGTGGATAAAGATAATTTGACAATAGACGAAATATTTTCATTATATTTTTCCAGAGATGATCTGGTAAAAATCATGATGCATATTCCAATAATGATAACCGTCAATATATCCAGAAACATTAGCGTGAGTGCCGCCATTTTCTGTTTTAAATTTCTGTTTCTTTTATTTTTTTCCGTTTTCACCTTATTACTCCTGGTTATTTTTATTTTGACTTCGCTTTTGCATAAACTTTTTCAAATGTGGATGCAATATTTCCTATTTCTCCATCAGCCTCTATATTCAACGGATACTCTTTTAAAGCTTCATTATCCATATTTTCATATAGTTCCTGTGACAACTTATCTAAAGTCTCAAGTGGCATTTGGAAATATTTTACAAAGTCTTTTGTCATTCTGTCTGCGCCAATCCAGACTATGATAACTATCAGTACGATAATAATAGCTGCAAATGCCAGAATACTCAAAAATGCGTCCGTCAAAAGAATATCTGCTTCGCAGGCACCTATGAAACTGCCATCCGTTGCATAAAGCGGGGTATAAATTAATCCAATAGGTTTATTTCCTTCAAAATAAATAGTCATATGCTGTGAAGCTTCAACTATTTGTTCTTCACCTCGTTCGATTACAACTGTAGGTTCTGGCTTTCCTAAAGTAAGCTCTCGCTCTGTCGCCTCTGCCTCACCATCCCAAATATAAAAAGCATCCGTCTTATTTACAGGGTCTAAAACTAAAACCGAATGATAGAACACCTTTGAATTCTTAAGAACATCATAAATATAATTTTCTATCTCATAGTAATAATCATCTGGCACCAGGGTATCTCTGTACTCAACCACCTTGTCTTTATCAAGTAAATCACGAAGATTTAAGGCATAGGATCTGGCCTGATCTTTGTAAGAATTAAGCTCAATAAGAACAAAAAAGAATATTACAACAAAGCCTAAAATAAGACCTGTAAAAGCCATAAACCTGCTTTTGCTTTTATTAAAAACATTTATTACATTGTTTACGGAAACTTCTTCTTTTTTTCCTTTTATTATTTTATCTTTAAACGACACCGTACGCATCCTCCCTGGCAATTTCAGATTTATTAGCTACCACAACAGAAACTTCACATTCGCCTATAAGTTCTGATAAATCATGTTGTAAATCTTTAGACAACTGTTCAATTTCATCATAAGTGGTGTTTTGTTCAAAACTCAAATTGTACTCTACATAAATTTTATCTCCGCTTTGTCTGCTCCTAACAGCCACAACCTCCTTATATCTTCCATAAAACCTTATCAGCATTTGCCTGAATGCTGTCTTTCGCTTGTAATCAGATGACTTATCCATCAGCTCACCAGTCGATTCTTTTATATGGTTAACCGTATTGTAAAGGACATATATTACAAGAATTATAGATACGATAGACTGAATATAATTGCCTATCTGATTTCCATTAAGAAGGGTTATAACAATTAATGCAACAAGCCCCACAGAATCAAACATAAGCTCTTTTTTCATGTTCATCACTTCTGATTCAAATAGCCTGTTTTTTTCTTCAAGATATATTTTTTTGCGTGCAGTATAACCTATGTAATCCGAAATCACATACCAGGTTTTAATCGCACAGGCCCCCAAAAGACCTTCTACTTTTTCAACAGGTGAATTGAAATTGATTACAACTGATACCAGGGTAGTCAGAATTGCAATAGTAACAAGAATATCTGTGATAAGTGATCCAAGTGCTGCTATCTTCCCACTTCCATAGTTAAAGTCCGAAGATAAATCCTTTTTAAGAATTCCCGACATAATAAAGGTAAATGCAAAACCTATTATTACTGTTGATGAGTCAATAACATCTATAATGACTATCATGGATTTTGTAGTCATCACAGCCCAGATAAGTGCTACAAATGCTCCTATTTCTGTTATAAAACCCAGGGCCGCCCAAAGGCGCTGTTTATCAAATGCGTTCATTTTTCTCCTTTATTGTATAGCCTAAAATACATAATAAATGGTATCATAATAACGCAATATATAAAACAAGGAACTGAAATTTTAGTAATGAAGTACGATTTTTTTGAGCTGTTTTACAGAAATGTAAAATCAACATCCGAAGCTTACCTTTTTGATGAAACTGAATATGAAAAAGGGCTCACATTTAAGCAGATGGACGAGCTATCAGGAAAAGTCTATTCTTTTCTCAAAAAATCAGCTATCGGTAACGAAGATTTTGTCATAGTTTATATGGATAAATCAGCCAGACACATTCTGGCTATGCTTGGAATATTAAAAGCAGGTGCTGCCTATATTTTGCTTGATGACACAGTTCCTTTTGACAGAATGAAAACTATTCAAAAGGATTGCAATGCAAAATTAGTAATCACTGATGAAATATGGTCTAAGATTTTAGAAGAACCTGTACTTTCTGGCAATGAAGAAAGAGACGATCACAGTCTGGCCTGGGCAACATACACTTCTGGATCTACCGGAAAACCAAAAGGGGTTCTACTTGAGTACGGCACCCACCACTATGATTACACTTCAATCAAAAATCTGTTTATTCCGGGTAATTTTGCATACCCATCTTCTACGGCATTTACTGCCTTTATTTTCTTTGCAAACTGCTTTTTAATGAGCGGAATATGCAAAATGTATATTCCTTCTTTTAATACTACAAAAGACCTAAACCGATTAAAAAAATATTTTGTCCAAAATAATATAAACAATACCTTCTATCCGCCTTCAATGCTTCCTGTATTATCTGATGGCAGCTTCCCTACTCTTACCAATGTGATAATCGCTGGAGATTCACTCGAAAACTATACTCCTTCGGATATAAAGGTCAGTTATGCCTATGGTTCAAGCGAAGCAGGATTTGCTGTAACAAATTTTAAACCCGACAAATCCTACGACATTGTCCCTACAGGTTATCTAACAGAAGGAGTTAACGTCGTAATAAAAGACGTGGCTGGAAGACCCCTTCCTTTTGATGAAGTGGGAGAAATATGTATTGAAAACAATTTCATGCGTGGCTACCTTAATTTACCGGAAGAAACTGCCAAAAGCTATGTGGATGGTTATTTTAAATCAGGCGATTTGGGCCTTCTTACTTCCGATGGACTACTTAAAATCAGTGGTCGAAAATCTGACATTGTAAAAATCAATGGAAATCGCGTGTCTACGCTTGAAGTAGAAGCACAGTTTAGAAAGAACATTAATGTAACAGATGTTCATGTGTCCTCATTCAAAAGAAATCAAAAGGCCTATCTTTGCGCCTACTATATTAATTCTACAGAGCTTAACATTGATGAAGTCAAAGAAGAATTAGCACGGAAGCTTCCATCCTACATGATTCCCACCTACTACATGAAACTTGACTTTTTTCCTGTCAAATCAAATGGCAAAATCGACAGACTTAGTCTGCCTGTTCCTCAAATTACATGTGAAAAATATGTCGCACCAAATACCGATTTTCAAAAGAGGCTCTGCAAGGCTTTTGAAGATACCTTAAGCATCGAAAAAGTCGGTATAACTGATGATTTCTTTGCGCTTGGTGGAGATTCACTTTTTGCACTTCAGCTTGTATCCGCTTTGGACCTTGAGGATTTTAGCATCAATTATATCTATCGCGGAAAAACAGCCCAGCAGATTGAAAAAATATATATAAGCGAAAGAAATGTACCAAAGTCCGACAATCACGACCTGTTAAAATATCATCCACTTACGGCTGAACAATCCTCCATGTACTATCATGAGCTTAAAAACCCAAATACAACCATGTACAACCTTGGTTCATTAATTTTCAAAATCGATAACCAAAAATATGACATGGAACGTTTTGCAAAAAGTCTTTCATCTGCTATTAGAAATCACTATGTTTTACTGACCAAGTGGTTTGAAAAGGATGGGCAGATAATGTCCATATATAAGCCAGAGGATTTTGCTGATATTATCGTCGAAAAAATAAGTGAGGAAAAATTTGGTCAGCTGCAAAAGACGCTGGTTAAGCCTTATTCTCTTTTAAATTCCTATCTGTTTAGATTCAGGGTATTTGAAACAGAAAAAAGTGGATACTTTTTCTTTGATATACATCACGGAATTTTTGATGGTAGTTCATTAAAAGTATTTCTGAACAATATAATAAATGCTTATAACAATAATCCAATGCAAAAATGTTATTACCATGATCTTCTGCTTGAAAGGGAGGCTTTTTTAGACACCCCTCTTTATGACATGGCAAAAACATATTTTGAAAACACTTATGGCAATACCGAATGGAGTTACCGTCCAAAATATGATTTTGCTTCAACTAAAAACATTCCTGGCATGCTTACATTCGATTTGGACAGTTCAGTATTTATTAAAGAAAAGAATGAGCACTCTCTTTCCGAAAATGAACTTTTCATAACTATAAATGCAATAGTTACAGCTTTGTATAATAACGAAAAAAACGTATGTATGAGTTGGATTTATAGTGCAAGAACTGACTCGAAGAAAAAATCAACCGTTGGACTTTTGTATAAAGAAAGGCCTATCGGTATAGCTTTTGAAACAGGAAAAACGCTCGAGGACATCTTTGATTCCGTAAAATATCAGATTGAAAAGGGTATAGAATATAGTTCCTACTCTTCTGTTAATATCGAAGCCGTAGCAAATGACAACGTTCCAACCTATATATTCTTCCAAAAGGATATTTTTGATCTTGATTTCTTTGACACAAATATCAAAACAGAAAAAAATGTAATTTTTCTTGATAAAGGAAACTTTGCTTCTGAAGATCCTTTTGACATGGAAATTCTGGAGCAGGATGGCAAATTCCTGTTCAATATCAAATATAATGCCAGCCTTTACAAAAAAGAAAGCATTGAATACTATCGTGAATTATTCACTTGGGTTTATAAATATCTGACAGACGATAAAATCGAATTAGCCAAAACAACTTTTGGAGATTTAAAAGAGGGCTGTGATTTTCTCACAACGCCCTCTGAGTAAGTCATGAAGCTAAAATTTTATTACTCTAATTCTTTCATAACGCTCATATATGCAGGACGGATTATCTTATTCA
>JAKSSE010000017.1 GCA_024403255.1 Lachnospiraceae bacterium | reverse complement strand
GTTGCTGCTCTCTTCACCTATGCTGGTCCTAACTATGTATCAATCCTTAAGCACCTCGGAAAAGACGATGAGGCTGCTAAGGCTCAGGCTGAAATCGATAAGATGAAAGCTAACATGATGGAATCTGCCTGGGATGGCGACTGGTTCATCCGTGCATACGATGCAAACGGCAAGAAGATGGGTTCTAAAGAGTGTGAAGAAGGTCAGATTTTCATCGAGCCACAGGGCTTCGCTATCATGTCTGATCTTGATAAAGATGTTACTGCTAAGACCCTTAAGTCAATTGATGAAAGACTTAACACTCAACATGGTCTTGTACTTAATAACCCAGCATTTACAAAGTACTACATCGAGTACGGTGAGATTTCTACCTATCCAGGTGGATACAAAGAGAACGCTGGTATCTTCACTCACAACAATGCTTGGATTATCTGTGCAGCTGCTTATGCTGGCGAAGGTGATCAGGCATTTAAGTATTACTCAGAAATCGCTCCTGCATTTACCGAGGAGACCTCAGATCTCCACAAGACTGAGCCATATGTATATGGTCAGATGATTGGTGGTAAGGATGCTGGTTCTGATATCGGACAGACTGGCAAGAACTTCGGTCAGGGAAAGAACTCATGGCTTACTGGTACTGCTGCATGGAACATGGTTGCAATTTCACAGTACATCCTTGGTATCGCACCTGACTTCGACGGACTTAAGATTGATCCTTCAATCCCATCAGCTTGGGATGGCATGAAGGCAACTCGTCAGTTCCGTGGTGCTAAGTACAACATCACCGTTAAGAATCCTTCACACATCTGCAAGGGTGTTAAGGAAATGATTGTTGACGGAAAAGCTGTAGATGGCTGCGTAGTTCCTTACGAAGCTGGCAAGACCGAGTACAACGTAGAAATCGTAATGGGTTAATAATAAAATAATAACCAAATAAAAATTCCCGAGAGAAATCTCGGGAATTTTTTTATTCAAAAACAAATATTAATTATTCTTTTTTCTTAACTTTCTCTCCTCACTCTTTCTATCAAAGAGATCCCGCCAAACTGTTGGATGGAAAAGAATAAGAAGTGGGAAAAGCTCAAGTCTTCCTGCAAGCATATCAAACATCAAAATACATTTTGCCCACCATGAATAAAAACTGAAATTGCATGTAGGACCAACCTTTGACAAACCAGGACCAGTATTGTTCATACATGCTGTAACAGATGTAAGTATTGTCTCCTGATCATCACCGTGGAAACTTAATAGAAGTGCCGAAACCACAAAAATTACAGCATAAGTAACAAAATAAACATTTACCGAACGCTGAACTTCATGCTCAACCGGCTTTCCTTCCATCTGAATCTTTTTAATGCTCTTCGGATGAATATAAGTCAAAAGTTCCTTCTTTATAGTCTTTACTAAAAGCGCAATTCTTGAAACCTTCATACCACCACCCGTACTACCAGCGCACGAGCCAACAAAGGTCAGCATCATAAGCAGAAGTCTTGCCTGTTGTGGCCACAAATCAAAGTCTGCTGTCGCAAATCCAGTGGAGCTTATAATGGTTGCAACCTGGAACACTGAATCAGTAAGTGCTTCAAAGAACGAACCATACATACCAATGATATTCCATGTAATTGCCACAATAGCAAAAATAATTATTCCAAAATAGATCTGCACTTCTTCCATATGAAATGCTTTTCTAAACTTCCTAAACAGAAGGTAATAATACAGGTAGAAGTTTACACCAAACATATACATGAAAATTGCAACTATCCACTTGGCTGCAAAACTATAGCTTGCTATTGAATCATTCAGTACGCCAAATCCACCAGTACCTGCCGTTGCCATGGCAATGTTTATCGAATCGAAAACTGGCATTTTAGCAAAAAGTAAAAGTATAAATTCAAGTATGGTAAGACCTGCATATATTAAATAAAGAACTGCTGCCGAAGACTTAATCTTTGGCATAAGCTTTCCAACAGAAGCTCCTGTTGATTCTGCTCTCATAAGGTTAAGGGTCGAACCACCTGAAAGAGGGATAATCGCAAGAATAAAAACAAGGATTCCCATACCGCCTATCCAGTGAGTAAAACTTCTCCAGAACAGTGTTGCATGGCTCATCGCTTCAACGTCTGTAAGAATTGTAGATCCTGTTGTGGTAAATCCAGAAACACTCTCAAACATTGCATCAAAGAAATTTGGAATTTCTTTTGTAACAACAAATGGAAGCGCACCAAAGAAAGATAAAACAATCCAACAGGCACCAGTTGCAATACATCCATCCTTCATATATAAAGTGTGGTTTTTTACTTCTTTTATTCCAAATATTAAACCACAAGCTTCACTGATAATTGCAACTATCACATAACAAAATGAAATGTGATATTCCTGATAAAGAAGGCCAACCAAAGCAGGCACCAAAAGAAGCGCCCCTTCAATCTGCATCATCTTTGCTAAAATGTAACGTATATAAGAACTATTCATTATTTTTTCAAAATATCGGTTATATCATTGAAACCGGTATGTGTAGTAACTATTGTAACCGCATCACCAACGTGAATTGAATCAGAACCACGTGGAATTATAATTGATCCATTTCTGGAAATACATGCAACAAGAAGATTATCTTTTGTCTTAAGCTCAGCAAAAGTCTTTCCTGTAACTTCCGACTCCTGATCTACCAAAAATTCAATTGCTTCAACCCTGTTATCATACATATGATAAAGAGTCTCAATATTGTTTCTATCAGCCGAATTCTGACGAGCACGTACATATGCAATTATTGCCTCTGTAGTTATTGTCTTTGGATAAATAACGCTTCCTAAATCAAGGCTGTTAATTACATTCTTATAATTCATTCGATTAATCTTGGTAATAACCTTTGCCTTGGATATACTCTTTGCAAAAAGTGTAAGGAAGATGTTTTCCTCATCAACTCCTGTAAGCGGAATAAATGCATCTGCATATTCTATTCCCTCTTCACGCAGAAGTTCCTCTGAAGTACCGTCTCCATTTATGATAGTTGCATCTGCCAAAGCCTCTGCAAGATACTCACATCTTTCCTTGTTATTTTCAATAATTTTTACATCTATGTTCATCTGCAAAAGATGTTTTGCAAGATAGAATGCTGCACGGCCACCGCCAACTATAATACAGTTTCTAACAGCCTCAGTCTTAAAACCAATCTCTGCTAAAAACTTTTTAACTATTCTTCTTTGTCCTAAAACAGAAATAACATCTCCTGGCTGAATAGTCATAGCTCCAGTAGGGATGATAAGTTCATCATTTCTCTCAATTACACAAACAAGAACATCAAGACCAACTCTCGCTGAAATCTGAGCCAGTGAAAGACCTACAACCAGGTTGTCATCAGGCACCTTTATTTTTACAAGTTCTACCTGATCATGTGCAAAAGTATTTACCTCGAGTGCTGTAGGCAAAAGAAGAATTCTTGACGCTTCCTTTGCTGCCTCAAGTTCAGGATTGATAATCTTGGCAAGACCAAGTTTTTCACGAAGATAATGTGTCTCAGGAACATACTCTGGCTGACGAACCCTGGCTATTGTTGCACAGTCAGACGCCTGATTAGCAAGGACACAGGTAAGAAGGTTAAGCTCATCTGATTCTGTAACCGCAATAAGCAGGTCTGCCTCCTTGACATTTGCCTCATCCAGAACTGAATGTGTTGCTCCATTTCCTGTTATAGCGAGCACATCATATGTGCCGGACAATTCGCTAATCACAGTAGGATTCTGGTCGATAATATTTAAATCATGACCTTCGTCACGGAGTCTTTGAAGAAGGGTTGTTCCAACCTTTCCACATCCCACGATAATAATTTTTAGTCCTGTTTTTTTGTTTTCTTTAAATAAATTTTCAAACATATCTTTATTATACCATTTTAAATAAAAGGATTATAAAATCTGCTGCCATCCCTAAAAGTAACAAACAGTGCAACTGCGGAAAATAATACCACAAAAGCTACAACTATGTAGTCACTTTTCTTTAACGCTTTTCCCATGTACCAGGTTCGTTTTTTATGCTTTCCAAAACCTCTAAGCTCCATCGCATTACTAACAACATCTATCCTGTCCATTGAAGAAAAAACAAGAGGGAAAAGAATAGCACAAATGTGCTTTATTCTTTGGAAAAATGGAGCTTTCTTTGCCATTTCTATACCTCTGGCCTGCTGTGCGTTTTTTATCTTAACAAAATCACTCTGAATATCAGGAATGTATCTAAGTGATATTGCTATCGCATAACCAATTTTATAGCTGATTCCCACCCTGTTCATTGAAGCAGCAAACTCACTTGGGTTTGTTGTTACAAGGAATATAAATACTGTCGGAACAACTGTCATATACTTAAGAAACACATTTATTTCATAGAAAATCATTTCCTGATTTAAATCATGTCCTTTAAAAAGATGACATACATAAGTGTCCGTACCATAAATCAATGTTCCCTGATTTGGAGCCAAAACATAGATTGCTATCAGATTAATAAAAAGGAAAAACAATATAAATTTAAACACTGTTCCTATCTGACGCCATTCTGTCTTTGATGCTCGCAGGATTACTATACTAAGCACAAGCATTACAAGAAGCACTCTTGTGTCATATGTAAGCATACTGGTCAATGACCAAAGCAGAAAGAATATTAATTTTGTAACACCACAGAGCCTATGTATCCAGGTGTTCTTTTCTTCGTATGAGAGTACTCTGGACATATGGCCTACCTTTCTCTTTGTTCAAAAGCTATAAACGTCTCGCAAAAAGCTGTGGGATCTTCGATATCGCACATTTCCGCCAAATCATATAGCGAAGTTTTTTTAAGATAAGCCTTATCTGACAAAGTCTCATCAGTCAAAACTCTGGCAGGAGTAGTGTCCGCCAGGATTTTTCCATCAGCTAACACTAAAGCTCGTTTTGTATACTCAAGCATAAGATGCATATCATGTGTAATCATTATGATAGTGACACCAAGCTTCTCGTTTATATCCTTAAGGAAATTCATTATCTCAGTATAATGGCGATAATCCTGACCAGCTGTCGGCTCATCCAGAATCATTATTTCTGGATCCATCACCAAAATAGATGCAATAGTAACTCTCTTTTTCTGTCCGAAAGAAAGAGCGGATATAGGCCAGTTTCTAAAAGGATAAAGTCCACAAACTCTTAGTATTTTTTCAACACGTTCTTTTATTTCTTTCTCAGGTATTCCTCTTATTGAAAGGCCTAAAGCAACCTCATCAAAAATCATAGGTTTACTAATCATATGATTTGGGTTTTGCATAACAAGGCCAATCTTTTCACCGCGCTCAGCAATAGATAAATCAGACATGTCTTTGCCACGGAATAAAAGTTCGCCTGAAGTAGGTTTATTAAATCCACAAATCAAAGAGGACAAGGTACTCTTTCCTGCGCCGTTTTTTCCAACGATTGCAAGCATCTCTCCTTTTGATACAGAAAAGTTTACATTCTCGAGGACTTTTTCTTTTCCATCATACGAAAAATAAATATCCTTTCCCTCAAGAATCGTCTCACCTTTTTCTTCTTCACAAAAAACAGCATTTTTATCATGCCAGCTTTTTACAAGTTCTTTGACAGAACTTACATCTATGGTATCTATTCTGGATGGAGTCATCTCTTCTGTAAGCTTTCCACCTGCATGTTTAATCGCAGTAACATATAATGGTTCTCTTATGCCCTGCTCTTCAAGAATATCCTTACATATTAATTCGTCCGGAGTAGAATCGCTTACAATCTTTCCATCTCCAACTACTACTATTCTGTCTGCTCCTCTAAACAAAGCATCCTCTAGTCTATGCTCAATAACAACAATGGTTGTACCCTTTGATTTATTTATCTCATCAATAAGCTCCATTGTGTGCTTGCCTGTTGCCGGGTCAAGGTTTGCGAGTGGCTCATCCAAAAGAAGGATATCCACATCACTTATCATTACACCGCCCATGGAAACACGCTGTTTCTGGCCTCCAGACAGTTCCGTAGGTGCGTGTTCAAGAAGATTTTTAACATCAACCTCTTTTGCTATCTTATCAACTCTCTCATGAAGTTCTTTTGTTGGTACTTCATCGTTTTCAAGTGCAAAAGCTAAATCCTCAGCAACGGTAAGGCCTATAAACTGGCCATCTGTATCTTGAAGAACTGTTCCAACGCTTTTGGAAAGTTCGAATATATCTAACTTTTTAGGATCTTTTCCGGCAATCGTATACTCACCTGTAATCTCGCCAGAATACGAAAAAGGAACAAGCCCATTTATGCAATGAGCCAGAGTAGATTTTCCAGAACCTGAGGGACCTATTATAAGTACCTTTTCTCCTGGATATATTTTTAAGTTTATATCTTTTAATGTGGGTTCTTTTTGCGAACGGTATTTAAAAGAAAAATTTTTAAATTCGATTATTGGTTCCATAAAAACAAAAGGGGAGCCCTAGGCTCCCCCGTAATAAGTAAATTAATCCTCTTTTGAAAGGCTTGATGAGCTTCCTTTAATCTTAGAATAACCAAAACCAAGAAGGCTACCAATAATTGCACAGATGATTACATCACCGATGAATGCCCAGATACCCTGAAGGAATACTTTATTAGCTGGCTCCTTGTAGATAACGATATCTAATACTGGTGCACAAAGAATCCAAGCAACTGCATTAGCAACAACCTGAACTACATTGAAAAGTGCAATTTTCTTTCCATCGAAGCCACCATCATTGATAGCAAACTTCTTTGCAAAAAGACCAACTGCAATACCAAAAACTGCATCTGGAATAACCCAGCTCCACCATACGCTTCCGTAGAATACAGCATCACCAAGAGCATGTCCTAAAAGACCAACAACACCACCAACAATAGGTCCAAAAAGTGCTGCAATAAATGCAAGCATTCCGGCACGTACCTGAAGAGCAGTGTTAGGAATGAATCCTAAAGGAATAGCAACCTCAGTAAGAACAACAAAAAGAGCGGTTCCAATACCGATAGCAACAACTTCTTTGATACCAAATTTAGATTTCTTTGTTTCCATCTCTCTCCTCCTTTGGAAAATAAACTATAACCCGATTATAAAAGTGCAAAAGCACTGTGTAAATAGGAATAAAGGCTAGGCTTTCTTCTTTTCAAAGTATTTCTTTCCAAATTCCATTCCAAGAATAACTAAAACTCCAATGATAAATGCAATCCAGTTAAAGGTCGAAAAGTTCATCATTTCAAGTGGTTCTTCAAGTGTAGTTGGACCAAGAAGAATTGCATATAATGATCCAACAAGCATTCCAATGATAAAGTAAACTGTCTGCGAGCGGAATTTATCAAGGCAGACTCTTATGCCCTTTACTGATGTTAATGCTCCTGCAATTATTCCAAAACCGATAACAAAAAGACCTGGAACTGCTGAAAAATCACCTGTAAGCATCCCCTTAACTCCAGTCATTATTGGAATATAAAGTCCAAACACCAAAAGCAGTGTTGATCCGCTCATTCCCGGAAGAAACATCGCACAAATAGCAATTGCTCCTGCGACAAACATATAAATGACTGATCCAAAAGAAAGCTGAGCTATATCATAGCTTCTATTTCCACTTCCAAGGTTAAAATATGCAACAAGTACAACCAGGGCTGCTCCAATGACAGAGAAAACAACCTGCCACCAGTTACCTTTTATTGTCTTAAGCTCATCCATAATGATAACTGGAATTGCTGCAAGAACGAATCCCATGAACACAGAACAGATTGCATATATATGGCTTTCAAAAATACTGTTTAAGATCACAGCAGCGACTAAAAAACCGCCAACCCATCCAATAGCATATTTAACGAGATACCAAAATGCTGCTTTTCTTTTCTCTGTGATTCCTTTCTCATAGAAAAAGTCATCAATAGAACCTATAAATCTGTCGTAATATCCAAGTATAAAAGCAATCGTACCACCAGACACACCTGGCACAGAATCTGCGATAGACATCGCAACACCCTGAAGCATATTAACGATTGGATTTAATTTTTTATTATTATCTGCCATTTTATACCTTTACTTTGAGAGCATCATTCTGTCGTTTGCAAACTCACCATCTGATACTTCGCTAAACTTATTAAGAAGATCCTGAACAGTAAGATTCTTTTTCTCTTCACCCTTAACATCATATACAATCTGACCATTATTCATCATGATAAGACGATTTCCATGAGCAATTGCATCCTTCATATTATGTGTAATCATCATGGTTGTAAGGTTGTTTTCTGAAACAAGTCTATCTGTAAGTTCAAGAACTATTGATGCAGTCTTAGGATCAAGTGCTGCTGTATGCTCATCCAAAAGAAGAAGCTTAGGATTTTGCATAGTAGCCATAAGAAGAGTTACCGCCTGACGCTGTCCACCTGAAAGAAGCGACATTGATGTAGACATTCTGTCTTCAAGTCCAAGGCCAAGTTCTGCAAGCTGCTCTTTAAAACCTGCCTGCTCTTTATGCTTCATGCCCCAGCTAAGACCGCGTCTTTTACCTCTTCTAGATGCAATAGCAAGGTTCTCTGAAACCCACATATTTGCTGCGGTACCCATCATAGGATCCTGGAATACTCTTCCAAGGTATTTTGCTCTTTTGAATTCAGGAAGCTTAGTGACATCAACTCCATCTATCAAAATCTGTCCTGCGTCCACTGGGAAAACACCAGAAATCATATTCATAAGTGTAGACTTACCAGCTCCATTACCTCCGATAATGGTAACAAAATCTCCCTCTTCAAGAGTAAGGTTTACATCAGTAAGTGCTACTTTTTCATTAATTGTGCCAGGGTTGAAGGTTTTTGAAAGTCCTGTAATCTGTAACATTATTTCTCCTCCTTTCCTGCTGCAACGCCTGTATTTGCTGTCTTTGCCTTAATCTGATTTTTCCAGAAAGGAACTCCCATGAATACAGCAACAACAAGTGCTGAGAAGAGTTTAAGGTCATTTGCATCAAATCCAAGTCTAAGTACAAGAGTAAGTACGATGTAGTATAAAACACCACCAATCATGCATCCAAAAAGCTTTAATGCAAAATTCTTGAAAATCCTGTGGAATAAAACTTCACCAATGATTACTGCTGCAAGTCCGATTACGATTGCGCCTCGACCCATATTGATATCTGCAAATCCCTGATACTGAGATAAAAGCGCACCAGAAAGAGCAACAATACCATTTGAAATTATAAGGCCGATAATTTTTGCAGTATCGGTGTTTATACCGTTTGCACTTGCCATACGAGGATTGCTACCAGTTGCACGAAGTGCATGACCAATCTCTGTACCAAAAAATCTGTAAAGAATAACAACAATAATCGCAGTAAATATAAACGCTACGATAAGTGATTTGCCAACCTCGCGAAGAGATACGAGCAATTTATAATTATTGGCTGACAATGCCTGATTTGCCTTGCCGCCTAAAATTCGAAGGTTAATAGAATACAGGCATAACTGGGTAAGAATACCTGAAAGAATTGCAGGAATACCAAACTTAGTGTGGAAAATACCTGTTACCCATCCTGCTATGCATCCTGATACGAATGCCAAAAGCATTGCAACTGGAAGAGGCAAACCTGAGGTCATAGACATAACCATTACAGCGCCACCTGTTGCAAATGAACCGTCAACAGAAAGATCTGCTATGTCCATAATACGGAAAGTGATAAATACACCGATTGCCATGATTCCCCAGATAATACCCTGGGCACAGGCTCCCGGCAAGGAGTTGATAAATGCCATCATGAGAAAAATCCCCCATAAAAAATTGTTTCTATAAAACAGAAGTAGCCGAGCCCCAAAAAAGGGGATCGGCTAGACTTCCAAAGTTTAAATTAATTACTGCTCAAGTGCGGTATATCCATCTGGTACAGTAATTCCGAGTTCCTCGCAACGAGAAGCGACGTACTTCTTCTCTGGAGAAGCTGCGAATCTAACATCCATAGTAGAAATGTCAGCACCGTTTACAAGTACTTCGTATGCCATCTCACCAGTTACATAACCAAGGTCATAGTAGCTGATTGAAAGAGTTGCAATACCACAACCATTTGAGATACCTGCCTCACCAGCAATGATAGGAGTCTTTGCTGGAAGTGCTACTGCATCGATAGTCTCGGTTGCTGAAGCTGCTGCGTTATCGGTTGGGATGTAAAGTGCATCACACTCATCGCAAGCAGTCTGGGTTACTGACTGAAGATCGTTAGTATCAGCGAAGGTGTAAATCTTTACGGTAAGTCCAAGGCCTTCAAGTGCTGCTGAAACTACATCTGCCTGATACTTTGAGTTTGCCTCTGCTGAGCAGTAGAGGATACCGATAGTCTTTGCATCTGGAAGAATCTCAGTGAACATCTTTGCCTGCTCCTCAAGTGGTGCAAGATCAGAGGTACCTGATACATTGTATCCAGTAGCGCCAGTCCAATCAGAAATCTCAAGTGCAGTTGCATAATCAGTAACAGAAGTTCCAAGGATTGGAATCTCAGTAGTAGCTGCAGATGCTGCCTGAAGTGCTGGGGTAGCGTTTGCCATGATAAGATCAACGCCATCTGCTACGAAACCATTAACGATGGTAGCACAGGTAGCTGAATCACCAGCTGCATCCTGATAATCAAAAGTTACTGCATCGCCAAGCTTCTCAGTAAGTGCATCCTGGAATCCCTTGGTTGCTGCATCAAGTGCTTCGTGCTGTACAAGCTGGCAGATACCAATCTTGTAGGTCTGTCCGTCTGCTGGTGCAGCGGTCTCTTCGGTAGCTTCCTCTGCTACTTCCTCAGTAGCTTCTGCTGCTGGAGCCTCAGCTGCTGGTGCAGCAGTCTCTGCTGAACCACATCCGGTCATCATAGCTACAGCCATAGCTGATGCCATAATAGTTGCTAAAAATTTCTTCTTCATTTTTCTCCTCCATAATGTGAACGATATTGTTTTTTCACATACTGCTCAATATTACTATTTTCACCTGGAAAAATCTAGGTTTTTCTTTACTTTTTACGCATTTTTACCACAGCACTGCTTGTATTTTTTACCACTTCCACAAGGGCATGGATCATTTGGGTAAACCTTTACATCTGTTCTTTGCTTTGGCGCCTTTGCAAGAGAAGTATCTTTATTTGTTCCAGTAACCTGTGCAACTTCTTCTCTCTCAACTTTTTCTTCAACACGAACGTGGCAAAGAAGTCTGACTGCATCCTGAGCAACCGACTCTGTCATTGCATCAAACATATCGTAACCTGCAAGCTTATATTCAACTACAGGATCCTTCTGTCCGTATGCAACAAGACCAATACTCTGGCGAAGCTGATCCATATCATCGATATGATTCATCCACTTTCTGTCTATAACCTTAAGAAGAACAACTCTCTCAAGTTCACGGAACTTCTCAATCTCAGGAATAAGATTTTCTTTCTCAGCATATATAGCCTCTGCCTGTCTGTAGAGTTCCTGCTTAACTTCATCCTTATTCTTATAGCTCTGAAGTCTTTCCTTTGTAAATGGTACAACAGGAATCACTGGACAGAGAAGCTGGTTAAGTTCATTTGCATCCCATTCAGTCTTTTTAACTTCATCAGATAAAACGGTATCAACAGTTGCATCCACCTGACGAATAAGCATCTTATGTATAACATCCTTCATGCTCTCGCCGTTAAGAACTCTTGCACGCTCTGAGTAAATAATCTCACGCTGCTCGTTCATTACCTGATCGTACTCAAGAAGATTCTTACGCATACCAAAGTTGTTGCTCTCAATCTTCTGCTGAGCTTTTTCAATAGCCTTGGTAAGCATTCCGTGCTGAATCTGCTCGTTCTCTGGAACACCAAGCGTATTGAATATTGTCATAAGCCTGTCTGATCCAAAGAGTCTCATAAGATCATCTTCAAGCGAGATATAGAATCTTGACTCACCTGGATCTCCCTGACGACCAGAACGACCTCTAAGCTGGTTATCGATACGTCTTGATTCATGACGCTCAGTACCAATAATCTTAAGTCCACCTGCTGCCACAGCCTCATCATCAAGCTTAATATCAGTACCACGACCTGCCATGTTTGTTGCAATGGTAACTGCTCCGTGATGACCTGCATCAGCTACAATCTGAGCTTCCTGCTCATGGAACTTTGCATTAAGTACGTTATGCTGAATTCCTGCTTTTGATAAAAGTCTTGAAATCTCTTCAGATATATCAATAGTAATAGTACCTACAAGAACTGGCTGTCCTTTTTCATGAGATCTGATAACCTCATTTACTACCGCATTGTACTTTTCTCTTTTAGTCTTATAAACTGCATCCTCGTGGTCAACACGAATTACTGGCTTATTTGTAGGAATAACGATTACGTCCATTCCATAAATATCTCTAAACTCTTTTTCTTCAGTCTGAGCAGTACCAGTCATACCTGCCTTCTTCTCATATTTATTGAAGAAGTTCTGGAAGGTAATATTTGCAAGAGTTCTTGATTCACGTTTTACCTTAACATGCTCTTTTGCTTCGATTGCCTGATGAAGTCCATCAGAATATCTACGACCTGGCATGATACGACCGGTAAACTCATCTACGATCATAACCTGATCATCTTTTACAACATAATCCTGATCGCGGAACATAAGATTATGAGCTCTTAATGCAAGGATGATGTTATGCTGAATCTCAAGGTTCTCTGCATCCGAAAGGTTTTCAATATGGAAGAAATTCTCAACTCTTCTAACACCTTCTGCAGTAAGAGTGACAATCTTATCCTTTTCATTAACGATGAAGTCACCAGTCTCTTCTCTTTCAACACCCATGATAAGGTCCATCTTTGAAAGATCTGGCATATCCTCACCACGCTTCATGCTGCGTGCAAGATTATCACAAACTTCATAAAGTTTTGTAGACTTTCCAGACTGTCCAGAAATAATAAGAGGGGTACGTGCCTCATCAATAAGAACTGAGTCGACCTCATCGATGATACAGTAGTGAAGTCCACGCTGTACCTGCTGTTCTTTATAAACAACCATATTATCACGAAGATAATCAAAACCAAGTTCGTTGTTCGTGATATATGTAATATCACAATTATATGCTGCCTGGCGCTCCTCTTTTGACATATCATTTAATACAACACCAACGGTAAGTCCAAGGAAATTGTGAACCTGACCCATAAGCTCAGCATCACGCTTTGCAAGGTAATCGTTTACGGTTACGATATGTACGCCCTTGCCCTCCAATGCATTAAGATATGCAGGAAGGGTTGAAACCAAAGTTTTACCTTCACCGGTACGCATCTCTGCGATACGACCCTGATGAAGAATAATTCCACCGATAAGCTGAACTCTGTAATGTTCAAGACCTATTGATCTTTTTGCCGCTTCTCTTACTACAGCATATGCTTCAGGAAGAAGATCATTTAAAGTCTCGCCATTCGCAAGTCTTCCTTTAAATTCATCTGTCTTGGCACGGAGTTCTCCATCCGAAAGTGCCATCATCGAATCGCGAAGACTTTCAATCTTGTCTACATCTTTTTTTATTCGCTTGAGCTCGTGCTCACTATGCGTTCCAAATATTTTTTCGAATCCCATTTTTTCCTCCAAAAACTTTGGTATTATATCACTTCAAAAGTTCATCATCAAATAAACTTATCTATCGCTTTTTGCAAATCGTCTACGGCCTTGGTATCTCCCTCTTTAACTGCATCTACTATGCAATGCTCAATATGTTCATGAAGGATTACCTTTCCCGTGTTATTTAAAGCTGAGGTAACTGCAGCAAGCTGAATCAAAACTTCAGAACAGTCTCTGTCATCTTCTACCATTCTTTTAACTGCCTCAAGATGTCCTATTGCTCTTGATAACCTGTTTATCACGGCTTTTTTATTTGCATGGGTATGTCCATGTGAATGACCGTGTTCGTGGTCATGTTCATGCTCAATCCCCATCTCATGCATTTTTTCATGTTCTTCTTTTGTCATTTTTCCCTCAAATTTTTCGTGCGAATATCACGATTGTATAGTATACTTTCTATTGGTGACTAATTTGTGAATAGAAAGGATTAGATTATGTTCACTTATATTTATAGAACAAAGGGAACCTGTTCAACCTCTATCGAAATCACTCTCGACGATAACATCATCCAAAACATCAAGTTTACTGGTGGATGCCACGGAAACCTCCAGGCTATTCCAAAGCTCTGCGAAGGTCTTACTGTAGATGAAGTTTCAAAACGACTTTCTGGCATCGACTGCAGAGGCCGCGGAACTTCATGTGGTGACCAGCTTTCTATAGCTGTAATCGAAGCATACGAAGCATCTAAAGCTCAATAATCACTTTTTCTTTAAAGTATATTCTAATTCCATCCCAAGTGCGTCAGCATACTTTTCTAAAAACTGAAAAGTAGGGATGGTTTTTTTACCCTCAAATCTTGCAATATTTGGAGTTTTCACTCCCGTTCTGTCAGCGATATCCTGCTGAGTAAGGCCCTGCCTTTTTCTTTCATTAATAAGCTCATTAACAATAGAATCAGCCTTACCTTTTACAAGGGTATTTATAAGCTCCATGTATTTAACGAATCTTTCGTTTTTCTCTTTTTCGATTTTCTTATATTCGTTATTTAACTTCTTAATCTCTTTATTTGGGTTCATCGTTTTACCTCACAAAACAACATTCGAAAATAATATCACACTTGTTATATTACTTCAAGTTATAAGGCATTAAAAATCCACCCTTATCAGGTGGATTTTATTTTATAGTCCAGGCAATTTCCAAAAAGTTTCCCAGGAATATTTCTTTTCATAAAGAGCATAGGCTTTTTCCGTTATTTCAAAAAGTTTCTCATCATGCTCATAATAATTCATTATTTTTTCAGCCGCTTCTTTTAGATTAAATTTATCAAAATAAATCGCACTCTCGCCATCCTTAATTTCCGTATCCGCATTGGGATTCATATCCGTAATCGCAACAGTTCTGTTTGCAAATGCAGTGGTTACCCTGTCGTGTATTCCGCAGGGAAACAGCGGATTAATATCAAGAAGCATTTTATTTGCCGATATCACATTAAAGCTTACATTGAAATTTACCGGACCTTTGAATGTGAGATTTTCAAGACCTTTTGCTTTTGATTTTTCCCAGCCTTCTCCCATAACCGTTATAGGAACCCCTTCTTTTGCCAGCCCTATTAATATTTCTTCACGTTCTTTATTTCTTCTGTACTTGTCTACCAGATAACTTTTATTCATAAGATACAAAAAGTCATCTTCATATTTATCTTTAACCTGACTAAGAGCATCCTCATGTGAAAGATTTAAAGTCTCCTCTAATCTAATCAGCTCCAGCATCATACTCTTATATGGTTCTTTCAGGGACATAATTCTTTGCATTTGAGAATCTGCTGATTCGTATGTTCCCGAAAAAATAATCTCATGCTTTTTGTTTTTCCAATCAACCGGAAAATCTGCCTTAGTCCCTGGCATCGTTACATAGTCTACACTTTTATAGTGTGGATAATATTTTCTCATAAAACTCACATGGGTTTTATCTATTCCAATTGCATGAGCATTTTTTACCGGCATCATAAGTGATGGATGATGGAACAAAGGATGATCAATTATAAACTGATAAAAAGGAGCCCCTATTTCATCAAGAAGAAGGGCTCCATTATCAAGCTCCAGCATCGGAAGCTTGGAATTTATATCTATTACTGCATCATAAGTTTTGTTGATGCAATTTTCTAATTCATCCCAGTCAGAATCCTCATAAGAAAGGTCGATAAGCTCAACTTCGCATCCTTTCTCCATGAGACCGCCTGCTATCTTCTGGATAAAAAAACTACCCGACTGATAACACAGCTCTCTAGTCTGAACCATAAGAACTTTCATTATCTTGCGATTACCTCACAACCGTCCTCTGTAACAAGAACCTGATACTCCCACTGAGCAGAATCTGAACCATCAGCAGTATATGCCTCCCAGCCATTATCCTTATCAATAAAGATTTCCTGGCCGCCAGCATTTACCATAGGCTCAATAGTAAACATCATACCTGGTACTAATACTATCTCTGTGCCTGGACGAGTGTTATATCCTACCCATGGATCCTCATGGAATTCACAGCCTACTCCATGTCCACCAATTTCTCTAACGACTTTATATCCATTTTTATGTGCATGTTCACAAATAGCCGCTCCAACATCACCCATATGTCCCCAAGGTTTTACTGCAGCAAGGCCAAGATCACAACATTCTTTCACCACATCAACAAGTTTCTTTCTCTCTGCTGAAACTTCACCTATGCAAAACATTCTTGATGCATCAGCAAAATATCCGTCAAGTATGGTTGTGCAGTCAACATTAATGATATCGCCTTCCTTAAGTACAAGCTCCTCTGTTGGAAATCCATGACAAACCTGTGAATTCACAGATGTACAAACATGGTAAGGGTAGCCCTCATACTGATATGGTGCACAAATGCCTCCAAGCTCTGTCGTTTTTTCGTATACAAGCTTATCAATCTGATCACCTGTAACCCCTGGTTTCATAAAATCAGATATGTAATCCAAAACCGCTGTATTTATTACTGCTGCCTTTTTTACTCCCTCAATCTGCTCTGGAGTTTTAAGCATATCCTGTGTAGGAACAAGCTCGCCCATACTTTTGAGCTTTTCCATTTTTTCATCATTTGCACAATGACACGATTTATATTTTTTTCCGCTACCGCACCAGCAAGGGTCATTTCTTCCGATTTTCATATCTACCTCTTATTCGTGCTCAAATCCCGTCGCATAATTCACTTTATCATGATGAATTGTAATTTCACCCATAACGACGTCTTTCCATATTTTACTTTTTTCTATTTTATGTTCTTTTTTTATATCTTCATAACCATCTGCATCCACATCGTAATACACGTATGCATGGTTATTAACAACCGCAAGATAATCCTGATAGACTTCTGCAACTGCCTTTTTGTAAATTGCTTCGTCTACTGCCTCTTTAGTAGTATAAGAAAGAAGTTTTTCTTCCTGGTCGTCCAAAAGATCCATCCAAAAATCCATTATTGAATTTTCTACTTCTTTTTCCTGCTCTTTGCTAAGTCTTATTCCTTCAGAAACAGCAAGGTCATACATAATTGTATCGTGAACAGCCATATCATAGACTGAATCTCTAGCAGCAACAGCTATAAACTGACCATTCGTATGCATATTCCAGTAGTCCTTTGAGCTTTTTTTATTGTAGATTAAGGCTTCCTCCTCTACAATTCGCTCCTGATTTGCAATGTAAAATGCCATATCTCTAAACGTTTTAGCATTGCCATCTACAGAAAATGCCACTTCATCAAGAACTGCCCCATAATCAAAGGCTTTATTTTTCTGAGCCCTCTGATAAAGAGAAAAGCAAACACTTCCAGCCAAAACTGCCATAGCTATTATCTTTATTACAATGTGGAGATACTTCTTCATACTAGAGAACTCTTCGGATAGTAATTATACCTTTACTACTGTAAAGAACGCTGTCTGTGACAATACCACTATTTGAGTTTTTAGCATGGACAATTTTTCCACCGCCCATATAAATTGCAACATGTCCTGGATAACATATAATATCACCCGGCTGCGCGCTGTCATACGACACTTCACTACCAGCTCCCTGAAGAGCGTAGCTTGATCTTGGTACGCTAACCCCGAAATGAGCCATAACCTGATTTACAAATCCGGAACAATCGACTCCACTTGTGAGTGAATTTCCGCCAAATACATAAGGATTACCAACAAACTGACATGCATAATCTACTACAGATGATCCTGAAACACCCGTCCTCTTGCTAGGATTTTTTGATTCTCCAGAAGTGGTTGGCTCTTTCTTATTTGATGAGCTACTGTTTGATGAAAGCTGAGCCTGAGCTTCAATAGCTTTTCTTATTTTTGCATTTTCGGCTGCTATAGTAGCTTCATATGCTTTTGCTTTCTTTGCGGCATTGCTGATAGCGGCATCAATATTTGCAATCTTTTTAGCAAGCTCTGCTACTGCCACTTCAAGCTGTGCTTCCTGCTCTTCATACGCTTTTTGAACTTCTTCAAGTTCCATTTTTTCGCACTCAAGATCCTGCTTTAGATTTGTTATCTCCTGAACAGTCGCCTCATACTCATCCAAAAGATTTCTGTCGTAATCATAAACACTGTTCATGTACTGAAGTGCATTTAATATGTCTGATATCGATCCTGATGTGAGAATTTTTGCAAAAGTACTCTGCTCGCTCTGCTCATACATATATGCAATTCGAAGCTTCATCATCTGATACTGTCTTTCAGCTTCTTCCTCAGCAGCAATTAAATCAAGTTTAGTCTGCTCTATTTCATCCGTGATTTCATTAAGCTGCATCTCAAGGCTGGCAAGTTCTTCTATAATTTCAGCAAGCTGATTTTCAGCTTCCTCCTGCTCTGCAGACAAGGTCTCTTCCTGTGCCGAGAGGCTGCTTATCTTTTTATTTTCAGCATCAAGTGCACTCTGTGCTGCACTTGCATTTTTCTTTGCCTGATCTATTGTTTTATCTAAAGCCGATTTTGAAGATGTATCAATTTTTTCTTCTTTATCTTCTGCTGAATCATCAGCATCTTTAATCTCGCCTTTTATCTCTTCTTCATCCTCTTCCGCAGCAAAAGAAGTTCGCACGCAAACATTGCTGCATACTCCAGCAGCAAAAATAAATGCAAATATTAAGATTAGACGAATTATTTTCTTTTTCATATTACAAACGGACATACTCCAAAGTAATTATCGAACAAAAAAAGAGCCCCTTCAAGGCTCTTTAATCATTTTGAGACTATGGTACCTGCTACTCAAGCATCATACGAATTGATTTTATGATGATATCTGTATAGGTAAATGAAAGTCGCTGTGAAACATTTGAATCCTCTTTTGGATCTACCATTACGGTAAAAACATTTGGATACGCTGCTTCAATCACGCCGCTATATTCTCTAACTTTATTACGACCACAATCGAGCTTGATTCTAACTCTGTTGCCGCACTGAGAACTAACTGACTCTCTTACGTTATCTATATCCTGCTGGGTCATTGTGATTCTCCAATCTGTCTATTCGGATAAAATCCGTACGCGCAATAGAGTATCACATTGTAACATTTTTGTCAAGATTTATGGTACTTTCTTCCCTAGTAGGGTTTTAAATATTTCAATGTGTGATTTATCATCACTGCTGCAAATAAACTCAATATTACCTGGTTCCTTTGAAGCTGTCAGAACGCCTTTATCGTCCAATATTTGCTTCATATACCTCGCAGTGCCAAATCCTCCATCAAATAACTTTACATCTCCTAAAACGCGAATTATGGCTTCACTGGCAAATATATAGTGTGTGCATCCTGTAACCACTGCATCACATTTATTTTTATAGTCTGCCAAAAGCTCTTCAAGAAACTATTCGATACGCTCTCCATCAGTCTCCCCACGTTCTACAAACTCCATAAGCCCAGGAGCTGCGACGGGGATGATTTTGGCTTCGGTTTTATATTTATCAAACAAACCATTAAATTTTGGAAGAGCCACTGTCATAGGTGTAGCTAAAACAACTATCCTACCGCCAGGAAAAGCTTTTGCTGCAGGTTTAATAGCTGGCTCGATTCCGACAATAGGAAGATTAGGGTAACGCTCCCTAAGGCTTGCCACAGCTGCAGAGGTTGCAGTGTTGCATGCTACGCACACGCCTTTAATGCCCTTTTTTATATAGTCTTCTACTACTTCAAAAGTGAGTTTTCTAACTTCCTCTTTACTCTTTGTTCCATAAGGAGCATTTTTTGAGTCGCCATAATATATGAAGTCCTCGTTTGGCATAAGTTTTACAAGTTCTCTAAGGACACTTATTCCACCAGCGCCACTATCAAAGACAAGTATTTTGTTTGTGTAATCTTCATTATGCATAGAAATATTATATCACTTTGCACCCATAAAACAGCAAAAAAATCCCCTCACCGAAGTGAGGGGAAAAGGTTTTGATTAAACTAACTCAAGAAGTACTTCGAGAGCGCCATCACCCTTACGCTGACCAATCTTTACGATTCTGGTGTAACCACCATTGCGGTTAGCATACTTTGGAGCGATTTCATCGAAAAGCTTGTCACAAAGATTGATTTCCTTGGTCTCGCTCTTCTTGTCACCCTTCTCGGTGTAAGAGTAAAGAACCTTCATCATCTGACGACGAGCGTGAAGCTTTGAAGGAAGATCCTTCTTTTTCTTCTGCTGAACTTCGTCATATACAGTAACAGTCTTTCCGCCTTCGATTCTAACGATCTTTCCGTCTTTGTCTCTGTGTGACTCTGCAAGAACCTTTCCGTCCTTATCAACGATCTGCTTAACGCGCTTGCCGTCTTTGTCAACACGAGCAACCTTTACGGTTACGTCCTTCTCTTCGAAGTTGTCTTTTTCCTTAATTGCAAGTGCAATAAGACCCTCAGCGATCTTTCTAACTTCCTTAGCCTTTGCTTCGGTGGTAACGATCTTGCCATTTGCAAGAAGTGAAGTTACCTGACCACGAAGAAGTGCTTTTCTCTGATCAGAGGTTCTTGATAACTTTCTGTACTTTGCCATTTTAATCTCCTTACTGTGGCTCACCCGCCATCGCTCATCGGTCTTACATGACTGGCAGTTCTTCCACAATTATCATTTTGCAGCTGACACACATCGGAATTACTCAGCTGTAGTTACTTAATTATTCCTCAGTTGATTTGAAATCAAGTCCAAGGTCATGAAGCTTCTGGGTAACCTCTTCAAGAGACTTACGTCCAAGGTTACGAACCTTCATCATTTCTTCTGCTGTCTTAGCACAAAGCTGCTCAACAGTATCAATCTGAGCTCTCTTAAGGCAGTTGTATGAACGAACGGTGAGCTCAAGGTCATCGATGCTCATTTCCATTGCCTTACCTGATGAATCGCCCTTCTTCTCAACGATAACATCAGCATCCTGTCCCATCTCAGAGAGATCTACGAAGAGATTGAGATGCTCGCAGAGCACTTTAGCAGCAAGTGAAACTGCCTCATCTGGTGAAAGGGTGCCTTTAGTAGTAACGTCAAGTGTGAGCTTATCGTAGTCAGTAATCTGACCTACACGAGTATTTTCAACAGTAACGTTTACACGCTCAACAGGAGTGTAGATTGAATCCACGCAGATAACTCCAATTGGAGTATCCTCAGTTTTATTCTTGTCAGCTGAAACATAACCGCGGCCATTAGTGATAGTAAGCTCCATATTAAGCTTAGCATCAGCGCCACAAAGAGTTGCGATAACAAGCTCTGGGTTAAGGATTTCGATGTCAGAGTCAACCTGGATATCCTTTGCTCTAACTACGCCCTCGCCAGAGAACTCGATGTATGCGGTCTTTGCTTCTGAAGACATATCTTTATTTCTGAAGCAAATGTTCTTAACATTGAGAACGATTTCAGTAACATCTTCCTTTACTCCAGGGATGCTAGTGAACTCATGAAGAACACCGTCGATCTTAATGCTGCTAACTGCAGTGCCAGGAAGCGATGAAAGCATAATTCTGCGAAGTGAGTTACCAAGAGTGGTGCCGTAGCCACGCTCTAAAGGCTCAATTACAAATCTGCCCTGCTTCTTGTCCTCTGAAATCTCAGCAATTTCAATATTAGGTCTTTTAAAATCGAACAATCCGAAACCTCCTTTTTTGCTTTATGGTCAAAACTTTAACTAAAAATATTACTTAGAATAAAGCTCGACGATAAGCATCTCGTCAACTGGAACATCAATCATGTCTCTTGAAGGAAGTTCCTTAACGGTAGCCTTAAGTGCATCGATATCAACGTCAAGCCACTCTGGAGTGGTACGGCCGCTGGTAACTTCAACGATGTTCTTAATTCTGGTAAGAGATTTCTTGTCTTCTACTACTTCGATTACATCGCCAGCCTTTACAAGGTATGATGGGATGTTAACCTTCTTGCCATTTACGGTGAAGAACTTGTGATCTACTACCTGACGAGCCTCACGACGGGTACGAGCAAGACCCATACGGAATACTACATTGTCAAGACGGCTCTCAAGGATAGTCATAAGGTTTGAACCAGTCTGACCCTTCATCATATCAGCCTTGTCATAATAGTTACGGAAAGGCTTCTCAAGTACGCCATAAATGAACTTAGCTTTCTGCTTCTCGCGGAGCTGAAGACCATATTCAGAGGTCTTACGGCTTGCACGGGTAAGAGTTCTGTTTGATTTCTTATCTACTCCCAAATATGTAGGATCCAAATCAAGGGATCTACATCTTTTGAGAACAGGCTGTCTATTAACTGCCATTTTATTTCCTCCTGATTAGACTCTACGACGCTTTGGTGGGCGGCAACCATTATGTGGAACTGGAGTAACATCAGTAATTGAGGTTACATCAACGCCACATGCTGCGATCGCACGGATTGCTGCTTCACGTCCTGAGCCAGGTCCTTTTACGAATACATCTACAGTCTTTAAACCGTGGATAAGAGCTGCCTTTACTGCAGTCTCAGATGCCATCTGTGCGGCATATGGAGTAGATTTCCTTGAACCTTTAAATCCAAGACCACCAGCACTTGCCCATGAAAGAGCGTTTCCTTCACTATCAGTAATAGTTACGATAGTGTTGTTGAAGGAAGACTGAATATGTGCCTGTCCACGTTCAACGTTTTTCTTTACACGCTTTTTGGTAACTTTCTTTACACTTTTACCAGCCATAATAAAACTAACCTACTTTCTAAAAGTTATTATTTCTTCTTATTTGCAACAGTTCTCTTAGGTCCCTTACGAGTACGTGCGTTGGTCTTTGTCTTCTGACCACGAACTGGGAGACCCTTTCTATGACGGATACCACGATAGCATCCAATTTCCTGAAGACGCTTGATGTTCATAGCGACTTCACGACGCAAATCACCTTCTACCAAAAGTGTCTCATCGATCACTTCTGCAATTTTCTTAACCTCATCATCGGTAAGATCCTTGCAACGGATATCAGGATCAACATTTGCTTTCTCAAGAATAAGGGTAGCGCTTGGTCTGCCGATACCATAGATATAGGTAAGACCGATCTCTACTCGCTTTTCTCTAGGTAAATCAACACCTGCAATACGAGCCATTAACTCATCCTCCAAAAATTACTTTATGCACTGCAACACATGCACTAAACAAGCCGAAAACACAGCTGCGGTTGCACGCCCTGAAATGTGTGTGTTTTCTATAGATAAATAGATGAGGGACGGACCCCATCTACAGCCGCTTTCTAGTTTCTTAACCCTGACGCTGCTTATGCTTAGGGTTCTCGCAAATAATCATAATAGCGCCTTTACGCTTGATTACCTTGCATTTTTCGCACATAGGCTTAACTGATGAACGAACCTTCATGCTATGCTCCTTTCTTGTCACGACAAAATCCGTGGGTTACCCCACAGACACGCCTTTGCATTATATCAGCAGCCCCTGACACTGTCAAGGACTTTTTTCCTATTTATCTCTCCAGATGATACGTCCCTTGGTGAGATCGTAAGGTGACATTTCAATTGTTACTTTGTCTCCAGGAAGAATTCGAATGAAATTCATACGAAGCTTTCCAGAAATGTGTGCAAGAATCTGATGTCCATTCTCAAGTTCTACTTCAAACATTGCGTTTGGAAGTTTTTCAAGAACTGTTCCTTCTACTTCGATCACATCTGCTTTAGACATAAGTTATTTATCCTCCTTAGGGCTAACCCATTTTTTATAACTCTTAATTAGATGAGCAACTTTTTCATCTGTGAGATTCTTTATTTCTTCTCTCTCTCTTTCGATTTCAGATGGTAGTTTATTTATCGCCTGAACATGTTTTTTATTCTTACATTTTGGCGAATCTAATTTCTTTGTTGTTCCATTGACAAGCGTAACCTGATTTTCAGTTTCTTCTATTACTAAATAGATTTTATCCTTGTCATGTCCGGTTAATGATTTTGCCAGGATCATAAAGCACCTCTTTCACTTGGGGTAAGTGTCAGAATTTCCGGCTTACCTTCTGTAATAAGAATTGTGTTTTCATAATGAGCTGACATCGAACCATCTAAAGTGACTACTGTCCAACCATCATCCATCCACTCAACCATTTCAGTTCCTTCATTAATCATAGGCTCAACAGCGAGTGTCATTCCTTCTTTTAATTTAGGTCCTCTGGTTCTTTTTCTGAAATTTGGTATCTCAGGTTCTTCATGCAGCGCACTGCCAACGCCATGACCACATAGATCTCTCACTACTCCGTAACCAAACTGACTGCAGTAATCGTCTATTTCATTTCCTATTTGATGAAGATGATTTCCTGGAAGAGCAAATTCTATTCCTTTAAAGAAACTTTCTTTTGTCCTTTCCACAAGAAGTCTTATCTCTTCTTCAACATCTCCTACCAAAACGGTTCGGGCAGCATCTGAATGATAACCTTTATACTCTACTCCAATATCAAGACTTACTATATCGCCATCCATAATAATGCAGTCTTCTCTGGGTATACCGTGTACTACTTCATCATTTAGTGATACACAGACCGATGCAGGATAACCATATAATCCAAGAAAGGATGGCTTACAACCATATCCTTCTATCATCTTTTGACATTTTCTATCTATTTCAAGAGTAGAGATTCCCGGGACAACCTCTTTGGCAAGTGCTTCATGCACCTCACCAAGGATTCGTCCCGCCTCTCTCATCAGCTCAATCTCACGAGCTGATTTAATTTTAATTGCCATCTTTATTTAGCCTAATAAAGACACGATGTTTGCAAATACTTCCTCCATTGGAACGGTACCGTCAACGGTATGAAGGATGCCCTGGCCCTTATAGTAATCAATAAGTGGCTGAGTCTGCTCATGATATACAGTAAGTCTCTTCTGAACAGTCTCTGGCTTGTCATCATCGCGAAGAATGAGCTCGCTTCCGCAAGTATCGCAGATGCCTTCCTTCTTAGGAGGGATTGAAACAAGGTGATATGTTGCACCACAGTTTACGCAAGCACGACGTCCGCCCATACGATTTACAATGTTCTCATCTGGAACATCTACATCAATAGCGTATTCCATCTTCTCGCCAATTTTTGAAAGTGCATTGGTAAGAGCCTCTGCCTGTGGAATGGTTCTTGGGAATCCATCAAGAACGAAACCGTTCTTGCAATCAGCTTCCTGAATACGATCCATTACAAGATCACAAGTAAGCTCATCTGGAACAAGTGCTCCCTGATCCATGTATTCCTTTGCTTTCTTTCCAAGCTCAGTTCCGTTTTTGATGTTAGCACGGAAAATATCGCCTGTTGAAATATGAGGAATGTTGTACTTTGATGCGATCTGCTTTGCCTGAGTGCCTTTACCTGCACCAGGAGCGCCCAACATAATGATTTTCATAGACATCTCCTTTTCTCTGTAGTAATAATCCTTAAAAACACGTAAGGGAGATACATTATGTACCTCCTCTATACGTAAAATTACATTTATAAGTTAGTCAAGGATACCCTTGTAGGTACGCTGACGTAACTGTGACTCAACCTGAGCCAGGGTCTCGGTTACAACACCTACGATAATGATGAGTGAGGTGCCGCCAAATGAAACTGATGCTCCAAATACTCCATTAAAGAAGATAGGAATAAATGAAACAATTGCAAGTCCAATGGCTCCGATAAACACAATATAATTAAGTATTTTTGTGAGATACGCTGCAACTGACTCCTGACGAATACCAGGCACGCTGCCACCACCACGCTTAAGATTATCTGCAATCTCTAATGGATTAAATGTAATAGAGGTGTAGAAATATGCAAAAGCAATGATAAGTAAGATGTATACCACTAAACCTATATTGTAAATTGGCTGCTGAGGATTGCACCAGTTAGACTGTGACATACCAGACAAAACCTTTGCCCAGAAACCAGATTCACTACGCTTACCTGTAAGCTGCATGATAATTACTGGAGTCTGAAGAATTGACTGTGCAAAAATAACTGGGATAACGCCTGCAGTATTAACCTTGATTGGAAGGTCTCTACTACCTGCTCCTGCAACCATTCTTCCCTGCATCTTTCTCGAATACTGAACTGGAATCTTACGATAACCTGAAGAAAGTAAAATAACGAGAACGATTGTAAGGATGATGATACCAAGAATAATAACAGCTGAAAGCACTGCCTTAGGAATGGTCTTTCCTGCAACAAACTGCTCGAAAAGTGAACCTAAATCCTGAGGAATTCTTGAAATAATATTAATTGTAAGGACGATGGAAATACCATTGCCAATGCCCTTATCTGTAATCTGCTCACCGATCCACATAAGCACTGCTGAACCAGCAGTAAGTGTTGCGATGCATGAAATTACATATAATGCGTTGAACTCAGTAAGATATCCGCTTCTACCAAATCCGATAGCCATTGCAGTAGACTCAATAAGAGAAAGTGCTACGGTTACGTATCTGGTAATAGCAGTAATCTTCTTTCTACCTTCTTCACCATCTTTGTGCATCTCCTCGAGCTTTGGAATAGCTATGGTGAGGAGCTGCATAATAATTGATGATGTAATATATGGTGTAATGTTCAATGCAAAGATTGACATGTCCAAAAATGATCCACCGGTGATTGCATCAAAGAAATCCATTGATGAACCAGCCTGTTCAAACCAATTAGCGAACACGCCTGAAGCCACGCCAGGGCAAGGAAGCTGACTTCCGAGTCGGATGACTACTAACATTGCGAGAGTGTAGAAAATCTTTTTACGGATTTCTGGCATCTCGAATGCTTTTCTAACAGTTCGAAACATATTAGATTACCTCTGCGCTACCGCCTGCTGCTTCAATTTTTTCCTTTGCAGATGCTGAATAAGCATCAACCTTTACAGTGAGCTTCTTGGTGAGTTCACCGTTGCCAAGAATCTTAACGCCATCGCGTGGGTTCTTTACGATACCCTGCTCCATTAAGCTCTCAACAGTAACCTCTGCTCCGTTGTCGAATACTTCAAGTGCAGATACATTGATACCGATGATCTCCTTAGAGTTACGGCACTTGAATCCACGCTTAGGGATACGACGATAAAGAGGCATCTGGCCACCTTCGAAGCCAGGTCTAGGTGCTCCTGAACGAGCCTTCTGACCCTTGTGTCCCTTACCTGCGGTCTTGCCATTGCCTGAGCCATGACCACGACCACGTCTGAAATTATCGCTCTGAGTGGAACCCTCAGCAGGCTTTAAATTGGATAAATCCATGTGGCACCTCCTATTAAATTTCTTCTACCTTAACCATGTGGCGAACCTTCTGGATCTGACCACGAATGGCAGGACTGTCCTCACGCTCGATTGACTGGCCAATCTTACGAAGGCCCATAGCCTCGATGGTCTTAACGTTCTTTGGAACCTGACCAATCTTAGACTTTACAAGTGTAATCTTTAACTTTGCCATGATTTTTCTCCTCCCGATTAGCCAAGAATTTCTTCTACTGACTTACCACGAGCTGCTGCAACTTCTTCAGGGCTCTTAAGCTGTGAAAGTGCATCGATAGTAGCAAGAACAACGTTCTGCTTGTTATTTGAACCAAGTGACTTGGTACGAATATTTTCGATACCTGCAAGCTCACATACGGCACGCGCAGGACCACCTGCGATAATACCAGTACCCTGAGGAGCCTTCTTCATAAGAACAGAAGCTCCAGTGTGCTTACCAGTTACATCATGGGTAAGTGATTTATTCTCATCAAGCTTTACGGTGATAAGGCTCTTAATAGCATCTTCTTTTCCCTTGCGAATTGCCTCAGGAATTTCAGCTGCCTTTCCAAGACCTGCACCTACATGTCCATTGCCGTCACCAACAACAACGAGTGCAGAGAATCGCATGTTACGACCACCCTTAACAACCTTGGTTACTCGCTTAATTGAAACGACCTTTTCTGTCAGCTCAAGCTGGCTGGCATCAACGATTTCACGTCTCATGTTATCTCCTCCTAGAACTGTAAGCCTTCTTCACGTGCTGCATCAGCTAAGGCTGCAACCTTACCTGCATATAAAAATCCACCACGATCGAAAACTACGGCCTCGATGCCTGCCTCTTTTGCTCTCTGAGCAATTACCTTGCCAACATAAGCTGCTGCATCAACGTTGTTAGTCTTGTCGAGTTCCTTAGCAACTGCCTTCTCAGCAGTGCTTGCTGCGCAAATGGTCTTCTGAGCAGCATCATCAATAATCTGAGCGTACATATGGTTATTACTGCGGAATACAGCAAGACGTGGGCATTCAGCAGTTCCGGACAGATTATTACGTAATCTTCTGTGTTTCTTAACACGGATTTCGTTTCTTGATTTCTTATTAACCATGTCTTTATCGCTCCTTTATTATTTCTTACCAGTTTTGCCGACCTTACGACGAATAGTCTCATCAGCATACTTGATACCCTTGCCCTTGTATGGCTCAGGACGTCTCTTATCTCTGATCTCTGCTGCGTACTGACCAACTTTTTCTTTGTCAATACCCTTTACAGTAATCTTGTTACCATCTACAACAGACTCAAGTCCTTCTGGGTCAGTCATCTCAACTGGGTGAGAGTAACCGAGGTTAAGTGTAAGAACCTTTCCAGCCTTAGATGCACGATAACCTACACCGTTGATTTCAAGATCTTTGGTGTAACCTTCAGTAACACCGATTACCATGTTGTTAATCAAAGTTCTGGTAAGGCCATGGAGAGATTTCATTCTCTTAAGATCATTTGGACGAGTAACAGTAATTTCTGCGCCCTCAACCTTGATTTCCATCTCGCTAGCGAGAGTTCTCTCGAGAGTTCCCTTAGGACCTTTAACAGTCACATGATTATTTTCTGCAACTTCTACAGTTACACCTGCAGGAATTGCGATTGGCATTCTTCCTATACGTGACATGCCCGTACCTCCTATAAAAATATTTTATATAAGTTACTAATTAAGTTGTTTTCAGCCTACCAAACGTATGCTAATACTTCGCCACCAACGTGAAGCTTTCTAGCCTGCTTGTCAGTGATGATTCCCTGGTTGGTTGAAAGAATAGCGATACCAAGTCCGCCAAGTACACTTGGAACATCCTCGCTGTTGCAATATACGCGAAGACCTGGCTTAGAGATTCTCTTGATGCCGGTGATGATCTTCTCGTTCTTGTCAGCGCCATACTTAAGGCTGATGGTCATGTTCTTATATGTACCTTCTTCAGTGATATCATATTTATTGATGAATCCCTCATCCACGAGGATGTCTGCGATAGCCACCTTCATTT
>JAKSSE010000016.1 GCA_024403255.1 Lachnospiraceae bacterium | reverse complement strand
TAAAGCACTCTTTTAACTGGTCAAAAAGCTTCTCATCAAAGTTCGGATATACCGCCTTATAATAAGCTTTCATATCAAGCATATTTGACTGATTAAAGTAAAAGACATCATCCGGAATATATCCTATTTTTCTTTTGGCTTTTACATTGTCGTAAACTGGCTGACCATCAATTAATATTTCTCCAGCATCCTGTTTGAATGCACCGGTAAGATGTCGAATAATTGTGGACTTTCCGGCTCCATTAGGCCCCACAAGTCCATATATCTGTCCTCTTCCTACATTCATATCAAGGCCATCTAAAGCTTTAAAATTCCCAAATCTTTTTGTAACATTTGTTACCTTGATCATGAGTTTACCTCCTTATCAAGTTTTTCTATTCGTTCCAAAAGTGCCTCTTTATTATGAGTAAGTTCAAGATACTCTTTTGTCACCTGGTCAAACTTCTTTAATAGTTCTTCTTCTCTTTCTTTTGAAGCCTCAGAAACAGCTGCCGCAAAGCTTCCTTTTCCTGCGACAGAATAAATAAATCCTTCTGCCTCAAGCTCCCTATAAGCCCTTTGAATCGTGTTTGGATTTATTGACAAGGAAACAGCCAGTTCTCTCACCGACGGAAGCTTCTCGTCCGTCTGAAGGGCCCCAGTTATTATCAGCCGCCTAAAGCCATCTTTTATCTGTTCGTAAATCGGCTTCGAATCACGATAGTTTAAAGCAATCAAACCTCCATCTCCTTTCTTCTACCCACCAACTCGTATTAACTGTACTAGTTAAGCTAGTACAGTTATAGTACACTTAATACAGTTTGTCAACAGTGGTTCATCATTTTTTCAAACAAAACGGGGCCTTCACTATATATGTTCAATTTGCGACTAACAATCGCTGCAAATTAAACATATATAGCAAAGGCCCCTGATTATATCTACTAAAACTATTATTTTACTGTCAGTTCAACAAGCTCTGGGCTAATTACATTTTCACCATCATAAAAATTAAATGGTGTTCCAGTAGCAAAACCATAGTGACAATATGGCACTTCATACTGAGCGACGCATTCTGTGACATATTTAATAAATTCCAATCTCGTGTCCAAATCATGCATATCTGACTGAATACCATATTCTTGGAGCATCCACTTTACACCATTAGTTTCTGCCCACTCATTGTATCTCGAAATTCTCTTATCGCATTCAGCTTTCCAATTACCTCCAAGCATCTCATCTGTTGACCACTGGTAATCAGAGTAATAATGAAAACTGAAAATCAGATTGTCAATTCCTGAAAACTTCTCCACACTGTCAAGTCCACAAGTTGAATAATCCAATGCATCTACAAAAACTAATCTCTCTGGAGACACGCCTCTTATTTTTTCAATTGCCTTACACATCAAATCTGCATAATCATCTTGTCTGTCATGCATAAATGTAGGTGGCTCATTATAAAGATTAAAGCTTAAAGCCTTTGCATCAATATCCTGATAACGATTTGCTGCCTGATTCCAGAACTCAAGAAAAACATCTGCATCAGAAGAGTCTTCAGCACTGAACAGACCCTGACGACTTTCCTCTTCGTCCCCACCTATCATAAATCCACCAGGGGTAGAATGCACATCAATGCATACATGCATATCCCTATCAATACACCAACCTATTGCTTTATCCAAATCCTGCCAGTTAGAAACATTATATGTTTCTATATCACCTTTCCAGGTTTCACCTGTTGATTCCACATTATAATATTTATCATCTGTGAAGAAGAATCTAGTATCAAGTGGTATACGAACAAAATTATAGCCAGCCTTTGATACAGCTTCAAAAGTAGCCTCGTCAAATTTATTTGAAGCCTCAACCAAGCTCCAATCAACATCATCATTAGCTGCCACGAACTCATCCATTTTAGTTGTATATGGTTCAACAGCTACCCACGCATATTCAAATTTATTGTTTACATGTGTACCTCTCCATGCTGAGTACTGTTCGTCTATGGATGGGAAGGATTTAGCATGTTCTTTTGTTTCGTCTGATATAGTGTTTTGATATGGATCAGCTTCTTCTACTTCCTCTTCCTCTAAAGTTTCCTCTTGAGTTTCTTCAGCGACTTCCTCCATTTGCTGGACAGCCTCTTTTGTTTCTGGTTCTGGCGTAGCTTCTTTGCCACAGCCAAATAATAGGGTACTGGCAATTAGCAAACCCATAACTGATATGTATCTTGCTTTCATTATTTATTGTCCTCCTTGAAAACAAATTATATCTACTTATCTAAACAGGCTTTCAGGTACTGTACGTACTTTCCTTCGAGTTTTCCCTCTTCTACCATCGATTCCATAATTGAGAAAGCTTTTTCTTTTGGAAGTGGTTTTTTGTATGGTCTGTCGGTTGCAAGTAGGGCGTCACAGATATCTGCAACTGCAAGTATTCTTGCTTCCATGCAAAGATCTTCGCCCTGAAGTTTATTAGGATAACCTGAGCCATCAATGCATTCATGATGCTGTGCTGCCCAGACTGGAGAATTCTTGAAGGATCTGTTGAAGTATACCTTGGATAAAATGCGGTCAGTCATGCGGACATGACTTTCCATGATACCTCGCTCCTCTGCAGTGAGAGTACCTTTTCTAATCTGAAGACAGGTCTTTTCTTCTTCTGTAAGATAAGAAGTTTCCTCACCATCTGCATCAACATATTTATAGTCAAAAGTAGAAACAACCTGTGCCATCTTATCATCAGGAATAAAACCGGCAGCATCTACTTCGTGAACGATATTCAGTGTATCTTCAACCTGAGATGTCTGCTGCTTAAAGTCATCTTCTGATATTCTGCCCTCAAGATAATCTACTTTTATCTTAAGCTTTATTATTGCAAGGCGGTTTTCAACATCAGACATATGCTTATCAAGTCTTGTTGCCTTATTCATGATGTCGATTGGAATAATCATCTTTCCAATATCATGAAGGTATGCCGCCATAACAAGCTGGTCTTTGTGTTCTTCTGTGAAAAAGGTTTCTTCCTCGCCTTTTGCGTGAAGCTCATTTATGTAGTCAGCAATCATGCCAGAGTATACCGCAACCTTTCTGGTGTGGCTTCCGTTATATGGAGTACGAGCGTCAATCGCCTCAGTCATAGCCTCGGTAAAAGACCACATCTGCTGATTAAGCTCATTTAAATACTGCATATTTGAAAGTGCGATTGCAGTCTGCGATGCCAGAGAAACAAGTATCATCTGCTCGTCATCTGTAAATGGCGAAACCTCACCATCTTTTGTCGCATTTATAAGCTGCATTACACCCAGGACTTCCTCATGATAATTAACAAGAGGAACTGCTATCATTGACTGGGTGTGATAGCCATTTAATTCATCATATTTTTTAGGACCGGAAAAATCAAAAAGGTCGCTGTTATATACGTCCGGGATATTTAAAGCCTGCTTATGAATTGCAGAATATGCACAGATATTTTCTTCCTTAAGAGGCACTGGTGGAATATCAATTTCCTCCCCATTTACACCGCGTTTAAAATCCTTGGACTTGGTAATCATAATGCGGAATTTAAGCGCATCATTATCTAAAAGATAAAGTGTACCACCATCACAGCCAGTTAAATCCATTGCGGTTTTAACTATGTAATTAAGCAGTTCATTAGAATCCTTTTCAGCTGATAGAGCTATACCAATTTTAAGAATCCGTTCAAGTGTTTCTTTATAATTCATAAAACCTCACATTAATTCATTCACAAAAGTAAGCGACTTTTTTATTCCTTCATATCCATTAAGCTCAAGTAAAACTGAGCAGTCTAATTTGTACTTTTCAAAAAGAGTTTTAAGCTCCTTAAAATCGATTTTTCCTTCGCCCAAAGGAAGATGCAAATCATTCTTTAAATCATTGTCATTTATGTGCATATGCCCAATAAATGGAGATAACTTCTTAACCCATGTTTCGATAGGGGTTGGTGTTAATATTGCATGCGCATAATCAAAACAGAGCTTTATATTTTTTACGCTCCCCATGCGCTTCATAAAATCACAAAAAACATCTGGGGAATGCTCAAAGCTGTTTTCGATATACACTGTCAAATCAGGGTATTTTTCGCACTCTTTAGTCCAAAACAAAGTTGCCTCATTTAGCCAGTTTTCAAGATAATAATCAAGCTCAAGACCACCAATAAGGCCAGTGTGAAAAACTACGCCTTTTACCCCAAGGCGATTTGCAATATCCATAGACTGATCTAAAAGATTTTGGCTGCGCTCCTTTATTTCTGAGTCAAGTGCCGCCAAATCAAGCCCTAAAAATGCACCGTGCATAGTGTCATTTGATAAATCACCAGCCGACTTATAAAGCGATATCAGCTCATCTATTTTTGCCGAATTACAATAGACTTCTGGATGCCAGAAGTCATTGTATTCAAAAGATATATCATATTCTTTTTTTAGTTCCATCGCCTCAGCAAATGATGAGGCGTCTGGGATTATGTGGTAGTGCATGATTCAGCTGAAATTTTATAGTGAAATTGCGCCATTACAAGTTGAACATCGTCCTCCTCTAGTTTGTCCATTTTGCTTAACAACAGCAGTGGTTTTTCCACATTTAGTACACTCTTGATAATGCTTGCACCAAAAATCAATACTTGGCTGGGCTGGATCTCCTACAGTATCATACCCACTTCCTGCCTGTTTCCATACCCAACTATGCGTACACTCATCATCATCCTTCTTCTCTTTGGTCTTAACCCTTCCACACTTAGAACAGGTATAGACTATTTCATGTGATGACTCACTTGATACTACATAAGTATGATCACAGTTTTCCTGCTCGATTCTTAAAAGCTCGGCATTTACCGCTGCGATCTGCTCTGGGGTAAGTTCTGGCGCTGCTGGTGCAGCAGGAGTAGCTGGTGCAGCCTGAGCATTAGCTGGTTTTGCCGCTTCATTAACCTCAGCATCTTCTAACTCATCAGTAGGATCAGCCTCATCTGTATCCTCGCCAGAGTCCTTATTTTCATCCTCTATCTTAGGAATCTTAGTTACCTTTGTATCTTCTTTTCCGCAGACAACGCAGACCTGAATCATCTCACCTTCTTCATCTGCAGTTGGCTCCTTAACCACCTTATCTTCCCACTTGTGTGGTGAAAGCTCGGCATAGTCGTATAAAAGTTCCTTGGTAATGCAAAGAATTCTTCCATCTTCAGCAGCTTTTCCCAAGAACTTAACTGTACCCTGAGGAAGACTTCTGTATACTTCTTCATTCATCTTGTAATCGTTATCAGAAGCCATAAATTCTGATACAGTCTCATCCTTATTAAGATGAACTGTTACCTTTTCGCCCGCCTTAAACACGCGATTATCTTCTGCTTTCTTATCATCCTTAAACTTAGCCTGTACGAAAACCTCGCCCTCGTAAACTTCTACATCAGTGTAGAACTCACCGTTTTCGTCTGTATAGCAGGTTACTCTAAAGATGGTACCACGAACCGACATTGTTGAGTTTGGTGTATCAACCTCAAAGTATTCGCTCTCTGAAAGTTTATCATCAATTCTAAAAAGGTTTGAACCTTCATCCATGTAAACTTTGGTTTTGGTATTTCCAAGCTTACCTTTTGCCTCAACCCAGAAATGTGTATTAGGTTCAGCATATACATGCTTATCTTCATCCATGGCCAAGGTCAAATCAGCTGACGAACCTACTGTTACATCGTCTCCAGCTTTAAGATGAAGTCCTTCGTAAGCCTCGCTTGTTTTTGAACCATTTACGATTGTAGTAACACCGTTAAATGCATTTACCACTATGGTTCTAAAACCTGAGTTTGCGATTACTACTGCAGCCACTATACCACCGACCACTACAGCGGTAGAAACACCTGCAATAATTTTCCCTTTGAGAGTTGTTAAAAATGTTTTCATGATGCCCTCTTCTAGTTTTCTTTAGTTTCTAAAACCCTGTAAACATTTACAGGTTCTGCTTTTCCTTTAAGCGCCATTGCCTCTACATATTCAGTAACAATTCGTCCCTCTAAGGCCTTCATTGTATCTTCTGTAATTAAAAGTTCTCCGCCCTTAGCTTTTCCTTCTATACGAGATGCAGTATTTACGGTATCTCCAATGGCGGTGTAATCAAGTCTTGTATCGCAGCCTATATTTCCAACTATGGCTTCACCGATATTTACGCCAACACCGAAACTTACAGTCCTGCCGTACTGCTCTAAAAGCTTTTCTCCAAGTTCATTTCCATATTTAACCATATCAAGGCCTGCAAGGATTGCCTTATAGATATAGTCCTCCTGATCATTTGGTGCGTTAAAAATAGCCATTGTTGCATCACCAATAAACTTGTCAAGCATTCCACCATGATCAAAAATACATTTCGTAGTAAGGGTAAGATACTGATTAAGTATCTGCACAACCTCTTCCGGTTCAAGAGCCTCCGACATGGATGTAAATCCTCTTATATCGACAAAGAGCACTGCAACATGTCTTCTTTCGCCCTTCATTTCAATATTGAAAAGCTCATCCTTTGCCATATTATCAATGACCTGAGGTGCCATATATTTTTTGAAGGTATCTATTACCTTTTTCTTTTGGAAAATTTCTAATACATACTTTTCAATAATTACCCAGGTTCCAATAATAACGACCGTAATTAGAACATAGATAAGGCTGATTAACGAGCCATTTACAGCAAGTAATCTTCCCGCAATTCCAAAGCCCATAAGCACCCAGATTCCAACTAATAAAGCTGGGTACATCTTCATCTCTCTTGCTAAATATGTATATCCGAAAAGAATAAGTGCTGCAATAATTGCATACCATATCAAAGGAGCCTTGGTCGCCGTCTTTTCATTTAACAATGCAGAAACAATGTTTGCATTGATTTCAACACCATACATATCCTTGCTGCGCTTTGCCGCAGAGTGATATGAATCCGTAAGTCCAGGAGCATAGGCTCCAACTATTACGATACTGTCCGCAAACTCCTCTTTCGGAACCTTTCCATCAAGAACATTTTTTAAAGAAAATCTGGTGTATTCACCTGGTTTTCCCGAATAGAAAAACTGTACCTGGTTATCTTTTGATATGGTGGCAAGTGCTCTTTCTTCAAGCCCCGCTTTTTTCATATACTCAAGATAAATTCTTGTTGCAAAACTGTACCTTGTCTCATCATTTACCAGAGTGGAAAACTGTGTGGTTCTGACAAAGCCATCCTTCGACATTTCCGCATTTGCAAAGCCTGATAGTGACACCTCATCAAGCGCAGTAAACGGTCTTTCCTCGGTATCAATATTTCTCGTATCATAATAAGGAGAACCGTCTTTGTTATATCTAACCCTTCCCCTGTATACAAGATTACTAGCTGTAACTATATCTTTACCTTCAGCCGCCTTTGCAAGCCTGCCATCGGTAGCCGCGTCAGTCTCCCCGATATACATCAAGTCAAATGCCAAAACTGATGGCGCATTATCCCCATCATAAAGGTAATCAATTAAATCAGCAGACTTCTCTCTGGACCATGTGTTAAGCGGACCATACGCGTTTAAAGTCTCCTCATCAATAGCAATAATCTTAACAGTATCTCCAGCACCCTTCATCTGACTATAAACCTTATCCGTCAGCATAGCATCAAGGCTATAAAACGGCTCTGTCATTATCATCAAAAAGGCCAATACAGCTGGAATAAGCGCTAGTAAAATTCGAGAAATTTTCTTCATCTAATCCTCTTTGTCTAAAAATAAATACAATCTTTTAAAGCGTACCATATTACCTACAATTTAACAACCCAAAGCCCCGCAGCAGTACTAGTTTTTCCCACAAAAAGGGGATTTCTCAATATGTTCGATTTACAGCAAAAAAGGCCTTCCAAGATGAAGTTCATCCAGAAGGCCTGCATATAAAAAGGGGATTTCTCAATATGTTCGATTTACAGCGATTGTTAGTCGTAAATCGAATCATATTGAGAATCCCGTCTACATGTACGTAAAATGAGAAACCGAGAAACTAGTACTGCTGAGCTTTCTCCTCGCCTGTAAGGACTCTCATACCACCCTGAACGAGTGCAAGAAGCTCATCCTCACCAGGATATACAGTTACAGGTGCGATAAATTCGCAGTGCTCTTTAAGAGCGTCAGTAACTACTGCGTTGTATGCGATACCACCAGTTAAGATAATCTGGTCAACTTTTCCTTTAAGAACTGCGCCCATAGAGCCGATGTCTTTTGCTACCTGGAATATAAATGCATCACGATAAAGTTTTGCATCTTTGTTTCCTTCATCTACCATTTTGTTTACGTTACGCATATCGTTGGTTCCAAGGAGTGCATTAAAGCCACCGTTACCTACGATTTTCTTGTAAACTTCTGCCTCTGAATATTTACCTGAGAAGCACATTTTAATAAGGGCACCTGAAGGAACTGCTCCTGCACGTTCTGGAGAAAATGCGCCGTCGCCATCAAGTGCGTTGAATACATCAACAACCTTTCCGTCTTCGTGAGCACCAACTGAAACGCCGCCACCCATATGAACAACGATAAGACGAAGCTCTTCGTATGGCTTGCCAACTTCCTTAGCGTAGCGCTTAGCAACTGCCTTCTGGTTAAGTGCATGGAAGATTGAAGTACGTGGAAGTTCTGGAACACCTGATACTCTTGCAACATCACAAAGTTCGTCAACTACAACAGGGTCAACAATGTATGCTGGCTTTCCAATCTGCTCGCCAATTTCTTTAGCAAGGATACCACCAAGGTTTGAAGCATGCTGTCCTGAAACACCGATTTCAAGATCCTTTGCAACAGCATCGGTAACTTCATATGTACCACCTGGGATTGGCTTTAACATTCCGCCACGACCAACTACCATATCAAGTGTTGCAATATCAAAATTTTTCTCGTTAAGAAGATCAACGATAATGTTTTTTCTAAAATCTTTCTGATCAAAGATAGTTGCATACTGAGCGATTTCTTCAGTTGAATGACGAAGAGTTTCCTCGAAAAGAAGATTTTCATCCTCGAATACGCCAATCTTTGTAGAAGTAGAACCTGGGTTAATGATTAACGATTTGATTGCCATTTTGACCTCCTTAAGCGTTAGCCTTCTTAATCTCGTGAGCTACTACTGCTGCAAGTGCAATAGAGTTTACTTTGGTTTCAAATGTATCTGAACGGCTGGTAAGGATTACTGGAACCTTGGTTCCGGTTAAGATACAGCCATTTTCAACCTTAGTTGTATGAACAATTGCCTTATATACAAGGTTACCTGCATGAATATCTGGGAAAAGAAGAATATCTGCATCACCCTGGATTTTACGACCTTCGATATGCTTATGCTTTGCAGCTTCTGGATCGATTGCAAGGTCAAGTGAAAGAGGTCCATCAACGATACATCCAGTGATTTCACCACGCTCATTCATCTTTGTAAGCTCGTCTGCCTCAACACAAACTGGCATCTTAGGATTTACAACCTCAACTGCTGCAAGTGGTGCAACCTTTGGATTTTCAATGCCGCAAGCGTTACATACAGGAATTGTATTTTTGATGATGTTAACCTTATCTTCAAGAGTAGGATAGGTCATGAATGCAACATCGGTGAAGAATAAAAGTTTCTCAACACCAGGAATATCAAATACACAAACGTGTGACAAAACTCCACCGGTACGAAGTCCAACTTCCTTATCAAGAACTGAGCGTAAGAAATCCTTAGTCTCGAGAAGTCCCTTCATATACATGTCTGCTTTTCCATCATGACAAAGCTTAACTGCAGTAAGTGAAGCCTGGATAACATCTGGCTCATTAATAATCTCAAACTGGCTGATGTCAACACCCATACCAGCTGCGATTTCTTTAATCTTTGCCTCGTCTCCTACTAAAATCGCGTCACATATGCCTTTTTTCTTAGCTTCAGCAACAGCCTCAATAACAGCCTCATCCTGAGCAACAGCTACAGAAAGAACTTTTTTGCTAAGTGTCTGTGACTTTGCAACAATGTCATTGAATGTAATTTTCATGGTCTTCCTTCTTTCGTAAATATGATATTAAGCGAAAAATCCGCAACACTTAAATATTAGCACTTGAACTCCCTAAAAACAAGGGTTTGTAAGGGTTTAAATCATGCTATAATTTTATTATGGCAGCAATAGAAAATGACTGGTTAGAACCTTTAAGTGCAGAGTTCAAAAAACCGTATTATAAAGAACTTTATACCAGAATAAAAACAGAATATGAAACACGAACTATCTACCCACCAGCAGAGGATCTTTTTTCAGCCTATGCAAAAACTCCTCTTTCAAAGGTAAAGGTAGTTATCATTGGTCAGGACCCTTATCACGAGCCAGGACAGGCACATGGAATGTGTTTTTCTGTAAAGCCAGGAATCGAAACACCTCCATCGCTTGTGAATATATATAAAGAACTTCAGGATGATTTAGGGCTTTATATTCCAAATAATGGATATCTTGAAAAATGGGCCGAGCAGGGAGTGCTTTTACTCAACACAGTTCTTACAGTGCGAGCACATGCCGCTAATTCACACAAAGGAATTGGTTGGGAAAAGTTTACAGATGCATCAATTAAAGCGGTAAATGAGCTAGACCACCCGGTAGTGTACCTTTTGTGGGGAAGCAATGCCAGAGCAAAAAAAGAGTTTCTTAACAACCCTAAACACCTGGTTTTAGAAGCTCCACACCCTTCACCACTTTCTGCATATCGCGGATTTTTCGGGTGTAAACATTTTTCCAAGTGCAACGAGTTCTTAGTAAAAAACGGCCAGTCTCCTATCGACTGGCAGATTGAAAATATCTAATTATGATAAAAGAAAAGATGCTTTTCGACAATTTAAAAGTATGCACCAGATGCAAAAGGCAGTTACCTTCCACCTATGAGGAAGAGATGTGTCCTGTGTGCATAAATCAGGCTCTTTTCGAAGACGTGAAAGACTTCATCCGTAATAATGATGTAAACGAACTGGATGTTGCCGAACATTTCAACATCCCTCAGACAACTATAAAGGCCTGGATAAAAGAAGGTCGTATCGAATATAAAGATGAAAATCTAAACAAGAAGCTTGTAAATGTATTTTGCCAAAACTGTGGAAAGCCAATACAGTTTGGCACTTTATGCACCGACTGCGCAAGAAAAGCCGGTGTCAGTGTCACCGCTATCGGCAACATTAAAGGCGATGCAAGCAAGATGCGATATCTGGATAAATAGGTTTCTAAAAATAGTCTGCGTAAACTACATCGTATTTTCCATTAGGAAACAGATATCTATATAAATCCACAAAATAATCATCAGTCATACTTGCAATGTAATCCACAACGATATCATCGATATCGCTCTCTTCATATTTTGTCTCAACATAATGACCTCTGTAAGAATTTACATAGTCAATGTGGTGAGTAAATATCACTGAATCCTTTTTTCCATCCACAAGGTCCCTACGAAGCTTTTCATAAACTTCTTCAAACATTGGAAAAATCTGCTCATCAAAAATCTTATTATTTGAATCCAGTAAATATATCTGTTTATAGTTCTCTTTTTTTGCCAGAGAAATAGCAGCAAAAAACTCCTCGCTCATAGAAAGATAATCTTTTCCATAACTATTCTCCACGAGATTGACTGTCATATTATTTAGTATCTCTGCATTAGTCTTTCCCACTGTATTGGAAAACATATCATCGCCAGAAATAATGCCAAGCCTTTGTGCATCCTGCCTGTCTTTTCCAATATATGCCAAGATGTCTGATATTCTTACAACGCAACCCTCAAGAGTGCATGGAATCAAAGAATCTATCGCCTTTTTATCCTCGTAGCAGGCACCCATTTTTTTATCAAATGCCTCAAAATCCGAATAAGCACATGGCCTATATTCTTTTAATTCAAGTTCCCCATTATGACAGATAATACCATCCAGAGTCTGAAGGCTGATATTAAGAGGAAATATTCCATCCAAAACCCTGGCACTTTGAATATTGTGATTGAATAATTTGCCTGTCCTTGCTTTATATAACTCACTGAGTTTTCTTTCGCCAGCATGACCAAAAGGTGTATGTCCTATATCATGTCCTAAAGCAATAGCCTCAATAAGATTAAGGTTAAGATTAAGCATCCTTCCTATGTTTCTGGCAATTTTAGAAACAAGCTGAACATGATAAGAGCGTCTACTTATATCATCGTTCTTATTAAGCGAAAAAACCTGAGTTTTATCACTATATCTCGTAAAATATGGCACATTCATTATCTTATCAACGTCCCTTGAAAAAGCAGGACGAAGAAACGTATTTTTATCTTTTTCAGGATTTCTGCGCACTGCATCAGAATCCTTAAATGCATAAGGATTTTCTTTGTGTGCATCTATGTCCGATTGGATTTTCTCTAAGATTTCAGGACCAAGCTGATGATAATTAAAAGTTTTATCTGCCATATCTTTTCCTATAAATAAAGAGGCCTTCATAAGAAAGCCTCTTTAATAAATTCTTTGAAATACTAATTAGTAAGTAATCTCGCCGTCATGCTCCATAAGGGTAACATTCTTAACTGACTCAACAGCAGAAACTGCCTTTACAAGCTCGCTCTCCTCAGAAGTCTTAAGCTCGATTATCATATCGATACCCTCAGCAGTGATGCTGCGTGACTTAACTTTAGAAGCCTTGGTGTTCTCTGCTACTGCTTCGATAATCTTCTCTTCAGCAGCTGCATCAGAAGCATTTACAAGAAGTAAAAGTGCTGGCTTTACGTTTGGTACAAGGTGAAGAGCAAGAATCACGATAGTGATAAGGATTGAACCTAAAATTGCAACTTCGTAGAGACTAGCACCACAGATGATACCAACTGAGATTGCCCAGAACATGAATGCTAAATCCATTGGATCTTTGATTGCTGTTCTAAATCTTACAATTGAAAGTGCACCAACCATACCGAGTGAGATAACTACTGATGACTGAACTGTAAGAATAATAATTGCAGTAATCATTGAGATTGCAACAAGAGAAATTGCAAAACTTCTTGAATAGAAAGCCTTTCTGCAAGCTACTCTGTATACGAAGAAAATGTATACACCGATAAGTGCTGTAACTAAAAGCATGATAAGAATTGTGCTTGTAGATACATCAGTTGAAAACTGCTTTAAGAATGAATTTTTGATGACGTCTTTTGCGCTCATTTTATTGCTCCTTTACTTATACATGTGTTTCAAAGAAAAAGTTCTTGAAAGGTAATACTTAGAATATGTTTCCTGACGTAAGTCACGTAGGTTCATAGGTCCATAGATGAAGGTTGGTAAAAGCTCATCGTACTTTACTTCAAGCACGTGTCTTCCAACTGGCATCACAGGGCGAAGTGGAAGATACTCATCGAAAAGATTCTCCACCTTGTCTGAGTAACCAATGTTTTTATCAAAAGTAACTCTGACATTTCCTACATGATATACAAAAGGTGTACGCTCATAGGCCACTATTATTCGAGGTCTAAGGCCATCCTTTTTATATCTCTGATAGAACTTGCGAAGAAGTTTATCATCTTTTCTGTCGTCTGGAATACTGAAGGTTCCATCCACCATTTTCTCATACATTTCACGAGTGATTGGTGTCGACTCCTTACGTGTCATGCTACGTTCCTTGAACTTACACTCAAGAGTAATCCTTTTATCAGATGCATCGTAAATTCGAACTCTGAATTTTTCTCTCTTATCTGTACCATTCTCATTCTCGTAAAAACAGCTATCATTAAGGTCATCAAAGTAGGTACTTCTAATGCGATAGATTCCGTTTGGACCTACATGCGAATCCTTTTTCATGATAGGTGAAATACGGCCAGATATTAAAGCAAGTTCAGCTTCGGTAACCACATATTTTATTTCGTTACGGAATTTAAGATTTTCTCCGTCAACGATGTTTAACTTATCGTTTAAATCCATGGTCTGCCCTTTCACAAAATCTATAACATTGTACAACATTTTAATCCTTTTTTCCACTACCTTTTAACACACTGCATTGAGTAGATATAACCATTACCACTCTGGCTGGTTCCCGCCATGTGCGAATGGTATTCTGATGAATGGTTTCTGTATCCATACACAATTCTTACCACATACGGATTTCCCACAGGAAGTTTTAACTCCATCGTACCCTGCGAAAATGTTCCGCTGGATGATGCCGTCTGCTGGGAAACCACTTCATTCGTAGTATAATCGATAACTTGAACCGTCATGCTTGCTGTATGGTAAAGATAGCAGGTATGGCTTCCATTATGATCACTGTCCTCATACTTTCCTGTAGTTCCTCTTATTCCATATGAAATTTGAAGTGTATTATATTGAGCAGAATACTCAAATGGTGCATTAGGGTCTGTTGTATAAGTATTATAAACAGAATAACCATTGCTATATGAAGATGTGCTTGAAAGCGTAATCGAATTTGCGCTCTCTGTTAAAGAAACATTTGAAGCCGGGGTAATGAACCCTGAAAAACCAGTAAAATCATCTGACTTTTTGCCAGCAGAATATATAATACCGTTGCTTGCCCATATACTTGATGCCGACATGAAATCCTTCCACTCACCATTATCAAGACATTCGATTCTACCTGTTATCTCGTTATATCTGATTGTCTGAGCTGAATTTTCAATCATTGCAAGCTGACTGTAAATTTCATCAACATCTCCTGATAATTTATCCACTGCTTCCGATAATTCGTTTACCGTTTGGACTATTTCAGCAGAAAGTTCATTCATCTTTTCTTCAAGATTTTTTGTAAGCTCTTCTAAAACAGCTTCAAACATTTTTTCTTTCACAATTTCAGTTAAATCTTTTTGTATTTCATCATAGAACACATTAGATAAAACATTACCAAGGTCTGTACCAGCCAAAATATCAGAAACTATATTTGCCCTGTCTTCATCAGTCAAAAGATAATCGACATGCACATGAACGCATCCGGGGGTCCCAGAAGAAGGCTGGCTTTCTCCTTCGATAATTTTGTAGCATTCCTCGCTGTGGATATGTTCTTTTTCATCACATACCAAATCATATTCATAACATTCATCTGTGTGAGTATGTTCGTCATCCTCTTCTTTATCACAAATCAAAGTCCTAGAATAACAATCCCCCTCATGAACGTGCTCTTTTTCATCACAGTCAAGTTCTTTTTTTGTGCCTGAGTTTCCGCCCTCAGGGGCACTTCCTTCACCATATATAATTTGAATATGTTCTGTAATGTACTCTAAAATGCTGTGCTGAACAGTCTGTGAAATCTCGCCTGCAAGTGCACTCTTTTCTGAGTCAGACATTGTCAAATCAGATTTTATTGCATCAAGCCTGTCCTTAATTTCTTTTTCTATTAATCCCTTTATATCTTCCTTTACATCATCAGACAGCCTGGTTGCAATGTAATTTTCTGAATACAGGCTAAGTGCATCACCGATAAGAGAATTTACAACAGCTTTTTGATCTTCTGATAGCCCTTTAGCATTATTCTCAAAGAAATTCTGTTCAAGAAGTGAACTTTCAATCTTACTGTAAATACTCTCGTAATCTTCCTCTGTGAAATATTCAGATAAATTTATATTCTGAATTTCATCCATAAATGCTGATAAAACAGCTTCATAAACTTCTTTCTGAAGATCCGTTTTTAAATACTCTGTGTCAAGCTTTTCACCATCCTCTTTTTCATTCAAAAAAGACATCTGCTTAAGCTGTTCTTCGGTATCTTTTGCTCTTGCCTCCGCTTTTAATGCACTGTGTCCTACAAGCATCAAAATAAGGACAAGCATAACTAATAAAACTGGTAATAATCTTTTAATATATATTTTTCTAAATTCCATAATTCCCTCAAAATGCGACAAAAAAAGACCGCACTAACCCTGCGATCCAAAATAGTACATTTTAAAATTGTTACGGAAAAAGTCTTTCGACTTTCCTATTTATACATCACTTTTTAAGACTAATCAAGCATTTTTTAATTTTTCCCGCATTGACTTTGCTTCACAGTCTTTTTATAATTTCAACATAGCATCTATTATTTGCGAGGTATATTATGAGCAAAATAGGACTTTTACTTGAAGGCGGCGGAATGCGAGGTATCTTCGGGGCCGGTGCTGTAGATTACCTGATGGAAAAGGATGTTAAATTCCCTTATGTCATCGGAATTTCAGCCGGTGCTGGTCTTGGAACAAACTATGTTACCCATCAGATTGGCCGTTCTAAAAAAACAATTTCACACGAAGGTGTCCCACCATACTATGGCCTTGATTCTTTAAGAAGATGTCACAGGCTCCTTGATATTGAGCAGTTTGTTGAGGATTATTCAACTACAGATTTTCCTCTTGATTTCGATGCATATTTTAATTCAGATATTGATTTTGAAATCGTTGCAACAGATATCATTGACGCAAAAGCTGTTTATTTTCCAAAGGCAACTACCAAAGATGAGCTTTTCAACAATTCAAAAGCCACCTGTGCAGTTCCTTTCACCTGTGATCCAGTTGATATAAACGGACACCTGTTCTTAGATGGAAGTATTGCTAATTCAATTCCTCTTGACAGATGTTTAGAAAAGGGATGCGATAAAATCGTTGCCATTATGACCAAGCCAAAAGGTGCTCCTGGCACGAACTACACAAAATACAAACCTCTCATCAAAACAATGTATGAGAAAAAGTATCCAGAGTTTGCAAGAATGCTTCTTAAACGTTCTGTATACTACACAGCTCAGGCTGCATATTTAAATCGTTTAGAAAAGGCAGGAAAGGTATTTGTTATAAGGCCTCTCGAAAGCACAGTTGCTCATTTCGAAAAAGACCCTGCAAAGCTTAATGAAGGTTACCAGATTGGTTATGATAGAATGGCTGATTTATATGATGACCTGATGGCATTTATGAATGACTAAGAAAAAGGCGAAGGAAAATTCCTTCGCCTTTGTTATCCACTTATGAAAGTCCGTTTAGAAGATTTGCTGTACGCTGTTTCTCATCTTCCATTTTCTTTTTCTGCATGAAAGTCTGATACTCTTCAAGTGTCTGCTTCTTCTTTTGCTCTGACACATACTCTCCTATATCAAGATCTTTCTTCTGAGAATATGCTTCGCTCTGATGAAGCGATGATGAAGTTGCCTGGTTATATGCAAACTCTAATGCATTTGACTGACCACCAATTTCCGCTCTCGATGAATTAACCTTCTCAAGGGCTTTATCAAGTGCACCCATGTCATTATTTGTAGTAAGATCAAAATCTTCTATTCCAAGCTCTGAAAGAACCGTATTAGGAGTATTTATCTGCTGGCTGTTTCCATTGCCATCAGTTGCAATATTAAAGCTTGCATTTTCTCCATTCAGAAGATTCTTTGTATTGAACTGAGTATTGTTTGCAATATCACTGATGCCCTGCTTAAGCTGGTCAACTTCTTTTTGCATCATTGCTTTGTCACTATCAGTAACAGTCGCATTAGCAGCCTGAACAGAAAGTTCACGCATTCTCTGAAGGTAGTCAGCTACATTTGATAAACCACCATCAGCAACATTAAGCATATCCTTGCCGGCAGCTATATTTTTTGCGCCCTGATCATAACCCTTTATCTGAGTGTTTTCTTTTTCTGTTATTGCAAGACCTGCTGCATCATCTGCTGCAGAATTAATCTTATAACCGCTTGCACCATTAGCATATGAATATCCGCCTGAAACACCTGAAATACTACTCATAAGCCCTTCCTTTCGTAACGGTAAAATTCGTCTATATAGAAATTTTATATGCAAATCTCAATAAAATCAAGCATTATATGAGACTATAGTACTTCATTGCATTATAAATGCCATCGCTGTAAAGATCATCCGTCACATAACTTGCAACAGCTTTTGCCCTGTCTGTACCATTGCCCATAACTATACTGTGGCCTGCAGCCTTAAGCATTTCAAGGTCATTTTCACTATCCCCAAAAGCATACGTATCTTTTATGTCAGCACCAAGAAGCTCACAAACCTTCTGAATACCTGTAGCTTTACTATGACCTTTTGGCACCATTTCCACTACGGTAGAAGTATGTATTATAAATGTGTAAAGATGTCCCAGCTGTCTAAAACATGTGTTAGGATCTGGAGTATCTATTGCGCAGGAAAGCTTATTTGCTTCTATTTCATTCTGCCCTGTGATAGTAAGTAAAGTATCACTTATCTCTCTTCTAATCTTATCACCAAATGGCTCTCCTACAGGGAACTCTTCCTCATCAAGATACAAATGATTTGGGCCTTCATAGATAGGTCTAAACTGGTTTTGTCTAACAATTTTAGTTGTATAGTTCACTTCATCCTGCGAGAGCAAATGCTGATATAAAATCTCGTTATTTAACTCAATATGAGTACCACACCCACACACAAGACCATCAAATCCTATCCCCAGAAGATCAGGATTTACAATATAAGCCCTTGCCCTGCCACTATTTATAAATGCAAGACCACCATTTTTTCTAAACTTTCTTATTGCTTCAATGGTCGAAGGTGGTATGAAGTTTTTATTGTCCCATAAGGTTCCGTCTATATCAAAAAATGCTATCTTTTTCATAATGTCCCATTATAACAAAAAACCATGGCAAGTATCACCATGGTTTTTAATCTATTCTGCTAATGCACGTTTAAGGTTATCGTACTCTCTGTTTATTTCCTGAACAGTTCTATTATCACCACTTTCTGAATCTGGATGATAAATCTTGATAAGATCCTTATAACGTTTCTTAAGGGCCTGTCCGTTTGCAACTCCCTGGAAGAACATTTCGCCATTTACGATGTTTCCATTAGCCTGCTTTTCCTTGCCCTCTTCTACGTATGCGGTAACTCTGTTGAAGAACTGCTGACGACGCTGGAATTTCTTCTGATCCTCAGCAAGACGTCTTGTCTCTTCTTCAAGAAGTTTCCACTTCATATTAAACATTGCTTCATTTTGCGAGAGTGCGTGTTCCCTAGACTCCATTCTTATCGCGAACTCTCTTTTGTCTGCCTCAAAAGCCATCCTCTGCTCTTTAAGCTCATCTCTAAGAGCTTTAAGCTCTTCCAAAGATGCGTTATCGATATCAATCATGACTATTTGCTCCAAAAATAAAAAAACACACCACGGTAAAAAATTCCAAACCTAGTTGAAGTATAAATCACCATGATGTGTTTTTGAATAGCCGATAAGTACCAAATGTTGTATTTTCGGCATTTAATGAAGAAATTAAGTTTTGTTTTACTTGAAGATACCTTTTTTCTTCTTTTTGTCGTCCTTTGAACCTGAAGTAGCTTCTTCTTTTGCTTTTTCTATCGAATCACCTGTAAGTTTATCAAATTCAAGAAGTTTTTCTTTTGCTTCTTTCGACAAACCGGTAGGTGTCTGAACAACAAAAGTAACATAAAGGTCACCACGCACATTAGAATCTCTAAGTGTAGGTACACCCTTACCCTTAAATCTGGCACGTGTATCTGTCTGTGTGCCCGGCTTAAGGTCATAAATTACATCGCCATCGATTGTCTTTATACGCATCTCACCACCAAGCGCTGCCTGAGCAAACGAAAGTGGAACAGTTGAATAAAGATCATACTCACTTCTCTGGAAGATAGGATGACGTGCAACACGAACTTCAACAAGAAGATCGCCTCTAGGGCCACCATTTCTTCCTGGCTCACCTTTATCTCGAATGCGAACAGACTGACCATCATCAATACCAGCAGGGATAGAAACCTGAATACGCTTTCTTCCTGCAATATAACCAGTACCAGAGCAGTCCGGGCATTTTTCCTCTATAATTTCACCGCTTCCCTGGCAATCAGGACAGGTGACAACGTTTTGCATAATTCCAAAGAGTGACTGACTCTGCTGAACTACGCGGCCTTTTCCTCCACACTTGGTGCAGGTCTTTTTAGAAGTACCTGGCTTTGCTCCAGATCCATTACATTTTGGACATGGATCCTTGAGGGTGATTTCAAGTTCCTTCTCTACGCCAAAGCATGCCTCTTCGAAAGTGATATTGACTCTTGCACGAAGGTTAGCTCCCTTGCTTCTTGCGTTTCCAGCTGAACGACCACCGCCGCCAAATCCGAAGCCACCACCAAATAAATCACCGAAGATATCGCCAAAGCTTCCAAAGATATCGCCAAAGTCCATATTCTGATAGCCTGATCCACCAGCACCATCAAATGCTGCATGTCCAAACTGATCATACTGACGACGCTTATCTGGATCACTTAATACTCCATAAGCCTCTGAAGCCTCTTTAAACTTTGCCTCAGCCTCTGCGTCACCTGGATTCATATCTGGATGATATTTTTTTGCGAGCTTTCTATATGCGCTTTTTATGGTTGCATCATCTGCGCCCTTCTCAACGCCTAGAACCTCATAATAATCTCTTTTATCTGCCATCTTATTTACCCACAATGCCACCTGCTAAGCAGGTGGCCTGTGTCCTTTATTTATTAACTAATTAAACTTCCTTGAAGTCTGCGTCTACTACATCATCTGCACCTGCATCTGCTGTAGCATCAGCACCACCTGCAAATCCGCTCATGTCAGGACCTGCGCCTGCACCCTGAGCACCAGCTGCCCCCTGCATATTCTCATACATCTTTGTGAATACGCTCTGAGCGCTCTGCTCAAGCTTTTCACGAGCTGCCTTGATATCAGCTACTGCTGACTCAGACATATTTGATGCATCTGGGTTCTCATCAAGAAGCTTCTTAAGAGCTGCAAGATCTGCCTCAACTGAAGACTTATCATCTGCAGAAAGCTTATCTCCAACTTCCTCAAGTGCCTTCTCAGTCTGGAATGCAAATGAATCTGCATCATTTCTGGCATCGATTGCTTCTTTACGTTTCTTATCTTCTGCCTCATACTGAGCAGCTTCCTTTACAGCCTTATCAATTTCATCATCAGTCATATTTGAACCTGAAGTGATAGTGATGTGCTGCTCTTTACCAGTTCCAAGATCCTTAGCAGAAACATTAACAATACCGTTTGCATCGATATCGAAAGTAACCTCAATCTGTGGCATACCACGACGTGCTGGTGGGATACCATCAAGACGGAACTGACCAAGTGACTTGTTATCCTTAGCGAACTGACGCTCACCCTGAACGATATTGATATCTACTGCGGTCTGGTTATCAGCTGCGGTAGAGAATACCTGGCTCTTCTTTGTAGGAATAGTAGTATTTCTCTCGATAAGGTGAGTTGCAATACCACCCATGGTCTCGATTGAAAGAGTAAGTGGAGTAACATCAAGAAGAAGGATGTCTGCTGCACCTGAATCTCCATCAAGCTTACCACCCTGGATTGAAGCTCCGATAGCTACACACTCATCTGGGTTAAGAGTCTTTGAAGGCTCATGTCCAGTAAGTGCCTTAACCTTATCCTGAACAGCGATCATACGAGTTGAACCACCAACTAAAAGTACCTTTGAAAGTTCTGAAGCTGAAAGACCAGCATCCTTAAGAGCGGTCTGAACTGGTACTGCAGTTCTCTCTACAAGATCTCTTGTAAGCTCATCGAACTTAGCACGGGTAAGATCCATATCAAAATGCTTAGGACCCTCTGCAGTTGCGGTAATGAATGGAAGGTTAATATTTGTAGTAGTTGAAGCTGAAAGCTCCTTCTTAGCCTTCTCAGCGGCCTCACGAAGTCTCTGAAGAGCCATCTTGTCAGATGAAAGGTCTACACCCTCTGCCTTCTTGAATTCATCAAGCATCCAGTCAGTAATCTTCTGATCGAAGTCATCACCACCAAGGTGATTGTCACCTGCAGTTGCAAGAACTTCAATTACACCATCACCAATCTCAATGATAGAAACATCAAATGTACCACCACCAAGGTCATATACCATAATCTTCTGAGCCTGCTCATTATCAAGACCATAAGCAAGTGCTGCTGCTGTAGGCTCGTTGATAATTCTCTTTACATCAAGGCCTGCAATCTTACCAGCATCCTTGGTTGCCTGACGCTGAGCATCATTGAAGTATGCAGGAACAGTGATTACTGCTGAATCAACAGTCTCACCAAGATATGACTCAGCATCTGCCTTAAGCTTCTGAAGAATCATAGCTGAAATCTGCTGTGGGCTATACTTCTTATCGTCGATTGTACGACCACGATCAGTACCCATATCTCTCTTGATAGAAGAAATAGTCTTGTCTGCATTGGTTACTGCCTGTCTTTTTGCAGCGTCACCAACAAGTCTCTCACCATTCTTTGTAAAAGCTACGATTGAAGGTGTAGTGCGGGCACCTTCAGTGTTTGCGATAACGGTAGGCTTTCCACCTTCCATAACTGCAACGCAGCTGTTTGTTGTTCCTAAATCAATACCAATTGTCTTTCCCATAACTTTATCCTCCTTATGAAACTACGGATACCATGCTGTGTCTAACAACGGTTCCGTGGTATGTATATCCTTTTTGAAGTTCTGCAGCTACTGTGCCGCTTTCCTTATCTTCAGCCTCAACCTGCATCACCGCATTGTGCAAGTCTGGGTTAAATTCTTTATCAACTGCCTCTATCTGCTCCATACCTGCCTCGGTAAGATTTGTAAGAAGCTGTTTATAAACCATCTCCATGCCATCTGCAAAAGCCTTAGCCTCTTCGCTATCAGGCTTTGAAGCAAGACCTCTTTCAAAATTATCAATAACAGGAAGTATCTTCTCTATTATTGTTCTTGCTCCCATATCAAACATGGCTGCTTTTTCTTTTTCAGAACGATTCCTAAAATTTTCAAACTCTGCAAGCTGTCGCTTTACTCTGTCTGTTAATTCCTCAATCTGCTCGTCTTTTTTGTCTTTCTTTTCTTTTTTCTTTTTCTTTGGAGCTTCTTCTGTCTCCTCAGCATTCTCGGTAGCTTCCTGAGCTTCCTCCTCTGTAGTTTCTTCTACTTTGGTCTCTGCTTCGTCTACCTCGATATTCTCCATATCCTTTGGTTCCTTAGCCATTTTTCACTCCTATTTATTATCTTTAAAAAGCTGGTCAAGCTGCCCTTTTAGATTCCTAAGATTTGACACTACATTGTCATAATCCATTCGCTTAGGACCAACAATTCCTATCGTACCCTTGACACCATCTCCAAGCTCATATGTCGCTGTAACAACACTACAGTCTTTCATCTTTTCTGATGGTGCTTCGCTTCCTATATAAACCTGGATTCCAGTCTCGTTTTCACCATCATCCGCAAAAAGTGAAGCAAGCTCGCTCTTCTCCTCAAATGCTTCAAGAAGCTGGTGGCTCATACCTGAATCTGAAAGTTCTGGATATTTTAAAATGTTTGTTGCACCCGAGGTATAAACCTCAACTTCCTCTTCAGTACTGATAGTGGCTGCAACTGTATCAATTACCTCGCCGATGATATCCTCATGAACTCCAGCCTGATCTTTCATCGCAGTAATAACCGAAAGGTTTATCTCGTTCACCGAAAGACCGTTAAGGCTGCTATTAAGAATCATATTTAACTTAAGAAGATTCTCTGCATCAATTGGCTCATCAAGTGGAATAATTCTATTCTTAACCATGTTATTTTCCATAACTACAACTGCCAAAAGCTGTTCGTCATGAACCATGGAAAGCTGAACAAACTTTACAACATTCTCCCTTGACCTTGAAGTGGTCATCATGGTCGCATACTGCGTATTGTTTGCAATAACTTTAACCACCTGCTTAAGAAGGTGCTCCATCTTTTCTGTCTTCTCAAGATAGAACTCCTGCATCTTCTGGACTTCCTTATCTTTGCTCTCCATCAGATGGTCAACGTAGAATCTGTAGCCTTTATCCGAAGGGATACGACCTGCTGAAGTATGTGGCTGAATGATGTAGCCCAAATCCTCCAGGTCACTCATCTCATTTCGAATTGTAGCTGATGAAAGATTAAGATCTGTCTCTTTGGAAATAGTCCTCGAACCAACAGGCTCACCAGTCTCTAAATAGCTTTTTATGATAGCCATCAGTATCGTAACTTTTCTAGGACTAAGCTCTGTTTCCGTCGCCATATTTCCTCCCTTCATCAATCTCTTTTTATTGTTAGCACTCATTCGATTGGAGTGCTAACATTCGCTATGTGTAATTTACCACCTAGTGAATGCTTTGTCAACAAAGTTTTAAAAATTCACAGATAGTTCATATTTGGGGCGTCCTGTGAGTCGTTAGTCGTCCAATTTTTTTATCACTTGTGGGATTTTGGGTAGCTTCGCTTCACCGTGCTGGTCCTGTTACCCAAAAGTTGCTCACACTTTGTTGGCTTTGGGTAGCTTTAGGCACAAAAGCAACTTAGTTACCCAAAATTTTGCATTACTTGTAGAGTTTTGGGTAATTTTTTCTTCTGAGCTTGCTTTGTTACCCAAAAATCACTCATACCTTGTCAGTTTTGGGTAACTTTAGACACAGAAGCAACTTAGTTACCCAATGTAATAAAACGCACTAGGGGATGCTGAATATATGCTAAGACCGTCTCGACTTCTACTCGTCGCAAGCGCTTATTCACTCCGGCTCAATGCGCGAACTGCGGACTTCGTCCTTGGTCCTTCGGACTCGCGCCCGCCTACGTTGCTAGCTTGCTCCTCATAACGAAGTCTCGCTTAAGTCTTTAGCCTATATTCAGCATCCCCTAGTGCTATTTATGAACCTATAACCCCGTCCCTGTGGATCATTAAGATAATCATTTAAAAAGAGCTCGCTTCAATGCCTCAAGCATCACTGCATATGAGTCAAATCCCAGCGAAACATTTGATAATGTTCTTGAGCTATATGTTGTTTACATCTCGGAATTCGATTTTCTCAAGGGAGGTCTTACTACATATCACATTGATAAGACTATTAGAGAGAATGGTCAGATTATAGACGATGGCTTGCATGAAATCTTTGTAAATACTACAATAGATGACGGTACTGATATTGCAGATTTAATGAGCTGCTTTGTGAAAAAAGAAGTTAGTAATCCTAAATTTCCGATTCTCTCAAATGCAGTCAAAGAAATAAAATCTACCGAAGGAGGCGATTCATCTATGAGCAAGTTAATGGAAGATTTATTGGCTGAAGGCGAAGCCAAAGGCAAAGCTGAAGGTAAGGCTGAAGGTAAAATAGAACAGCTTATAGAACTTGTACAACAAGGCCTTCTACAGCTTACTGACGCAGCAAAGGTGTCCGGAATTCCAGTCGAAGAATTCAAAAAACTTTTATAATCTAAAAGGGGCTTGTAAAGCAAGCCCCTCAACCTATAATCTTTTTAAGACAAAAGAACCGTCCCTAGTGAATTTATTCAGTTACATAAATCCCCCACAATTACGTACACCTGATTAATATTCCAAATTTTGCTCGTAGTAATTATAATCTACCTACGAGCAGAAAATCATTTTTTAGAATATGAACGTAATCTTCAACCATTCGTTACGCTTAAATTCAGTCTTTTCTATTTCATGCACGTAAAGTCAACAAACTTTCTACGCTCATAAATCCAAAATCTTTTTCTATGTGCGTAATACATCCCTAATTCCTACGAGCAAACTCCACTTCTTTTAAATTATGGACGTAGTTTTAAGGGGGCGTAGCCCCACAAATAAAAAATGGCTGTAGAAGCAGAAAAATGTTAGACACAATGCCTTTTATTGTTTAAAAAAGCTTGCATTTCTAAATTATCTCGTCTATAATTCTTTTATACCTAGTATTGAAAACTAGATAGGAGGATTGGATGAGACCATTTATTATTTCAACAGATACTACCTGCGATTGGCCTAAATCATATCTTGACGAAAGAGGAATACAGATACATCCTCTTCATTATGTTATTGATGGTGTCGAGTATGGCCAGGAACTTGAAAACGAAGAACCTAGTGCTAAAGAATTTTATGACATGCTTCGTGATGGCAAGATGCCAACAACGAACGCAACAAATCTCGACTATGATATCAGACTTTTTGAGAATGCTGTTCAAAAAGGCTTTGACATTATACACATAGCCTTCTCTTCGGCAATGAGTGCTTCCTGCTCTAACGCAAATCTTGCGGCACAGGAAGTTATGGAAAAGTATCCTGAGTCAAGAATCGAGGTTGTCGATTCGCTTTCTGGTTCGGGTGGAACGGGTCTTTTAGTAGAAGGTGCCTGGAAAAGACTTCAAGATGGAAAATCCTATGATGAAGTTCTTGAATGGACAAAAGATGCTGTTTCAAGAATTAGAGTTTATTTCTCTGTATCAGATTTATTTTCTCTTTATAGAGGTGGTCGTTTAAAGAAATCCTCAGCAATACTAGGAACTGCACTTAAAATACAGCCAATGCTTTATATTGCCGCAGATGGAACCCTTCAGGTAATGGGAAAAGTAAGAGGCAGACAGAACGCTCTTAACGGCCTTGTAGCCAAACTTTCTGAAGCTAAAGAAAAAGGCATGCTTCCATCAAAAGTTGTAGTCGCACACGGTGACACTGAGGACGAAGCAAAGTATGTTGCAGAAAAAGTTTCCATGGATTACGGTATCGATGATGCTCCACTCGTTATGATAAGCCCAACGCTTGGATCACATACAGGACAGGGAATCATCATCTTCTCCTATATCGAGGGTGAGTAATCAGATATTCTTTTTACAGATATCAGCTAAACAGCATTTATCACAATAAGGCTTTGTCCTGGCAGTACACACTGCTCTTCCGTGATCAACTAATCTATGACAAAGGTCGTTTCCTTCTTCTTCGGGAACGATCTTTTTTAATGCAACTTCTACCTTATATGGATCTTTTATGTTATCAACAAGCCCTATTCTGTTAGCCAGCCTGATACAATGTGTGTCCGTAACAATAGCAGGCTTTTTAAGCACATCTCCCATCACAAGGTTTGCCGATTTTCTGCCAACTCCCGGAAGTTCCAAAAGTGCATCAAAATCTTCTGGCACTCTATCATCATATTTTTCATGTAGCATTTTCATGCACAAAGAGATATCCCTTGCCTTACTCTTTCCAAGACCGCAAGGACGAACTATCGTCTCTATCTCTGAAACCTCTGCATTTGCAAGTGCTTCTACTGTAGGAAACTTCGCAAAAAGCCCTGGAACGATTTCATTTACTCTTGCATCTGTACACTGCGCTGCAAGGCGAACTGAAACAAGAAGCTTCCACGCTTCGTCATAGTCTAACGTACACTCAGACGTCGGATATGTAGTTTTAAGCCGCTCTATCACTAGAGCGGCCAATTGTTTTTTAGTCATTTATTATTCCAATTGTCTTAATAGTAGATATCCATATCTACGCTACCTGAGATTCCTGGTACCGAACCTTTGCTTGTGTACTGCCACATATTATATCTGCCTGAATAATTACATGCTGCAGCGTACTGAGCCACCCAGATATTATATCCTGAAAGCTCACCGGCATTTAAATTATCATAATACCAGCACTTGCTTGCATATACACCAGGTGCATATCCTGCTGAACCTACCGTCTTGCAGAATGCTTTAATGCATGCTGTTCTGTTTGATTTAGAAAGACCATCTGCTCTTCCACCTGCTGCCTCAGTATCAATATAGATTGGCATGTTGATGCCATAGCTCTTTGCCATCTGAACCGCCATAGAAGCTTCCTCAACTGCCTCCGCTTCATTTACAGCCTGTGTGAAGAAATAAAGTCCAACCTTAAGTCCTGCTGCTTTTGCTCCCTTTATATTGGTTGCAAAGGTAGGATCCTGTACGAGAGCTCCTGTAGCAGAACCTCTATATCCACAGCGGATAATTGCAAAAGATACGCCACTTGCTGCAACCTGTTTCCAGTTGATTGAGCCATTCCACTTTGAAACATCAACACCTACAGAACCAGACTTAACAGATACCTCTGAAGAAGGTTTATCTTCTGTTTTTTCTTCTTTGTAGAATTTATCCGTAGTATTTAAATCAGCAAGTGTTGCCTGTTTTGTGCATTCTTTGTCAAGGTAGAGTTTGTTACCATCTTTATCTGTAAGAGGCACCGACAAATCAACTTCCTTAACCTCAACATTACAGATAAACTCTGCTGTTTGAGTTGTTGTTCCATCATCATATGGGACGATAGCTTTTACAGTAGTTTTTCCAGCTTTTTTAGCAGTAACTGTTACGCTGTTTCCCGAACCCGAAACAGTAGCTACGCCTGAATCTGCAACAGACCAGGTAATATCACTTTGATTTATAATTCTATCTTCATCTTTTATAGAAAGGGCGAGAGCACTTGTATTGCTACCCTTTTCAGTCGAATTTGTATATAAAGTAAGATTTCCAGAAAGAGAAACCTCTGCTTCGCTATAAGTATATGTAGCAACGCCATCATCTTCGTCCTTTGTTTCAGTTGTAGCTCCAACTCTAAACAAATTTAATGGCTTTACTCTAGAGGACTGTGTCGGTGTAGCCTCTGTAGGTGCAGCCTCTGCAGGTGCTGGCGATTCTTCTCCGCCTGCTGGATTTGAATTTTCTTCATTCTTTTGTGTTTCCTCTGGAGCAGGATTAGCCACCCATGTTCTTGTAGTCTTTGTTAATTTAACAGACTTTCCATCAGAAACAGAAACAGTAGGTGCTGCTGCCTTTTTCACATCACTGCTGATATCGTCTTTTGTAACCTTAGTTACGTTCTTTTCTTCAGAAGCTTTATCTTTTGAATTATCCTGTGGTACATTCAAAAGAGCGGAAACATCAGGCACTCCGCCCTCATCAGCCACATTCTTTCTTGAAGTATCTTCAATAGATGCATTAATCTGAGATTCTTTCTTAATCTGATTTTTTACATCAACAACTTTATACTCTACTTTTTCTTTTACTTCAGCAACCTGTATAGCCCCCGAAACCATATAGCCTTCTGCCGGAGCAAGCACAACCTTATACTCTCCACCAGCTATACCTTCTATAGCGATAATTCCATCTTCATCATCATCGACGTACTTATCTCCCTCAAGCGCCATAGATGACTCTTCATCTATTTCATCATCGCTTCCATCTGCTTTTAAGGCATCCTGACGGGCAACCTCTGCTAAAAAGGCTGCATCTTTTTTCTCATCATATTTAGAAACATAAACTTCAAAAGGGTAACCTGTAACAGTCACTCCCACATCATTTACCACTGAAATCTTGAGATCTTTTTCAACAGAAGTAGAAACTAAATAGATTTTGTTTGTTACAGCTTCCGGTTCTTCCTCTTCTTCAAAGAATTCCTCAGGAATCGCAACAGCCTCCACATTAGTTTCTTCTATAAGAATTTCTGCTGGCTCTACATGAGAACTTGTAGCTCCATAAATATAATAGCCACTGGCTCCACCGCCAGTAAGTGCCACAAGGCACGCCATGGTAAAAGCAGCAACTTTTGTCCCCTTTGCTGCAATAATTGTCGATAATAACTCTTTCATAGTCTCTCCTTAGACTTGTCCAACCATAGTTATCCATTTAATTAAGCCTAATTTTAACAACGGGGTATATGGGTGTAAATACTTTAGTACTAAAATAGTCCCAAGGTACTATGTGCCCTGGGACTATTACTACAACATCTTGTTTCTTTTGTTTTTATAACACTATTCAGACAGAAAATTCCGCAATAATAACCTCAACTGCAGAAAAATCTCTTATCTTTCCCATCTTAGCATTACTTTCTAATTCTGCCATCTTTGACAGCATTGATATTACTTTCTTTTTGTTAAAAGACTTTGATTGTCTAAGATAGTTTCTAACAGCAAAATCCCTTAGTGATAACTCTGCTGCAATCTGGTTGACATTATGTCCTTTTGCATCAAGTTCTGCAGAACTTAGCATAAGCCTAAAATGTCTCTGAATCAGATTTAAAATATGAAGCGGATCCTCTTTTGCTGATAAAAGTTTCTGATACCACATATAGGCACCTTTCGCATTTTTATCTGCGAGTGCATCTATCATCTTCCAGACATTTGAAGTAATCTGTGGAATGCAAACAGCATCAACATCCCCTTCATCTATTCCCTCTTTATCGAGAGCATAACAGATTAACTTCTCAAGCTCTTTATCCATGGTTTCCATATCAGACCCACATCTTTCGATGAACTCTGTCATGGCAGCCCTGGTTATGGATTTATTTTCCTTTTTTAATCTGCCCAATATCCAAGCCTCAAGTTCAGCTGGTGTAGGCAGTGAAAACTCAATCGCAATACCGGATTTATCTATAGCCTTATAGCAGGCATTTCTTTTATCTACATTTTTTTCTACAAATAAAAGAGTTGTTGTTTCTGGAAC